>CAYOVG010000131.1:0-17118 GCA_964407285.1 uncultured Syntrophobacteraceae bacterium | reverse complement strand
GAACTACACTATTAAACCCAGAGCTACGTAGGTTATTTATTTCCAATTCCTTAGCTCCGATCAGATCAGCTCTGCTCAGATTAGCTTCGCTCAGATCAGCTCTGCTCAGATTAGCTCCGATCAGATTAGCTCCTCTCAGATTAGCTTCGCTCAGATCAGCTCTGCTCAGATCAGCTCTGCTCAGATCAGCTCTGCTCAGATTAGCTTCGCTCAGATCAGCTTCGCTCAGATCAGCTTCGCTCAGATTAGCTCTGCTCAGATTAGCTCTGCTCAGATTAGCTCTGCTCAGATTAGCTCCGATCAGATTAGCTCCGATCAGATCAGCTCCGATCAGATCAGCTCCGATCAGATCAGCTCCGATCAGATTAGCTTCGCTCAGATTAGCTTCGCTCAGATCAGCTTCGCTCAGATTAGCTCCGCGCAGATCAGCTTCGCTCAGATCAGCTCCGCGCAGATCAGCTTCGCTCAGATCAGCTCCGCTCAGATTAGCTCCGCTCAGATCAGTAAAGGAAGCAAGGGCCAACCACAACTTGACTCTGGTTGCCAGTACGAAGTCAAGCCGGTGCCTGTAGAGAAGGCAACCGCTAAAATTTATCCCCGATAGATTCGCATATGACCAGATGGTAATGCCTTCAGGCTCACTCCTCGGTATAGGAATCGGAAATTCCACATTTCTCAGGTCCATACCACTCAGGTCGCACCCTAAAGGAAAAGGTCCCATCGGCCTCCAGCCCGCGCTGTTGATACGAGATATGTAGTTGCGCATGTAACCCGGAGACTTGCCGGAAGGCGAGAAGAGCACCCAGATCCTATCATTCCGAAATACCTTGGATTGACAGCGTCTTGTCCCTTTCCCGGTGGGGCTCACCCTATCCCAAAGCTCCGCCGGTCGAGGGGGTACTCCGTCAGCATTTCGGGAGTTGAGCCACCCTTTCTGTACTGCAACATGAAAATGCACCAATGCGCACAACCGAAAAAGAGCATCTCCCAGGTGAGAATCCATCGTCACGAATCTCGGTGGAGCAGGCAATGGTGAACGAGGCTTTAAATCGTGGGGAACAGCCGTCTCCACCAGTTCCTGTGCATAGGGTGCGTCGAACTGTATCTCATTCCTCTTTCCGTACGAAGACTGGGGCCGCAGGTGGATGCCTTCCGCCCACCAGTCCCATAAGTCGGCCAGAGCGTCCCGAACACGCTCCCAGCCGTCAACAGTCAATTTTGGAGTAGGTTCACCCGAGCCATCCGAAATGGATTCCGATTGTGATGTGCTCCGTGATATCTCCCATTGAATAAGCTGCTGGAGGTGGTTTGTAATCTCCCGGCTGAGCCACTGGGGAGCCAGGATGGACGCCAGTTTTCGAACGAAGTCGTAGCGGGGGTCGCTCTTGTCGAAATCCTTCCAGTACGGTTCACGCTCCGGTAAAGGTTCTGCATTGATGACACGGCCGTACTCCTTCAATATTTCCATCACCCCTTCTGCAAAGAGATATTCCCGAAAGGATTTGTGCAGAAACTCACAACCCAGATCCAGATGGCCTCCTTTGAAATAATAGCTGATCATCAGCTTGCTGAGAACGTTCTCGCGGGTTGCCTGTTCCGTTCGCTCCTCAAGCTCTTCCGACGAAAGATGCATTCGGAGTCGAAGCTCTTCAAAGGAGATATTCTCCTCCCCATGCACGGTCATTGCCGCCGCCGTCTTCCAGAGCAACCTTCTCAATTCGTTTCCAGATACCCTGTGCTGGTGATCGATATCCTCTTCCGAACCGGCATACTTACCGGCTTTGGAGCATGTGAGGTCCACCAGGCTCCTGTATAGCGCGGTGGGATTTCGAAGAAGTTCATCCATGTCCGCATGAAGTTCCGAAAGGAGCCGAACGGCGAGGTGCGCCAGCAGGGGCAGGCCGAGCACCTCCATGCCGCCCGGCTGTGCCGGTTCCGTTCTCGGTTTGTCTTCCCCGGTGGGACAAAGGAGTTCGAAAGCCTGTCGGTATCGCCTAAAGACCGGCTCGAAGCGCCCGAGGCCGAAAGGTTTCCACTCGGCGCCCGACTCAACGTCGAGGGGCGGTTTTTCCAGCATGACGGAAATCTTTTCAACAAAGCTCCTGAGCTGTTCCGGGCTAAGCGGACGCAGGGTCAGAATGGGGGTCTTCTGGGACAGGAAAGCGCTTTCGGTCACCGCCGTGGAAGGACGTCCGGTAAGAATCACTCTCACTGGCGTCTTGCGGTTGTGCAGAAAATGGGTGCGAAGCTGTTCCAGCATGCGATCGACTCTTATATTGAAGCCTTCGGAGGCCGAGATACTGATCTCGTCCCAGCCGTCCAGAATAAGAACGTAAGGACAAATAGTCGCTCCGCCGAATCCTATGCTCTCTTTGAAATTGTCCCCGCCCATGAAGAGGTCGTCCGGCGGGGGGTAGGCGAAGTCGCCGGTTTGCTTTGAGTCGTCGCTGAAACGAATAGCCTTGGAAAGCGCCTCTGCGATGGGACGATTACGGTCCAGCCTCAGGTCCCTCAACTGAACGCGGATAGGATAAAGACCGTTCTTTATGAGTTCGGCGCACAACCATAAAGTGAAAGCGGATTTGCCCGCGCCGGCGGGCCCCTGGATCACGACGGCGTCGCTGAATTTCGGATCTCCGATCAGATCCATTACAGCCCGGCTGAGAGGAATCCGCCCCCCGCACTGCTCTGAAAAGGGGTCCACCGGTCTCTCCATTTCCTTACCGGAAGAAGATCCGACTCCCTTTTGAGTCCTGTCCCGGATTTCTCCCCATGTCAACTTGCCGCACTCGACATCCACATAGACGTGAGCCAGTGCGAACGGTTCTCTGCCGAATACCGGTTTTTCTTCAAACAACCACCTCTGGTATTGCATATGTTCCAACAGAGCGTCATGGGCGGACTCGGCTGTTCCCGACCGCATGCGTTCCGTGAACGGAATGAATTTGTCCCTGGTTTTACCGTGTGAAACCAACGTCTTGAGATTCACCACAAACCGGTGATTGGTTTCGAGCACCAACCGGCGAGTTTCGGGTTCCGAGTAACCGGCTGCTGTCGCATACGTGCATAGAACTTTGTTGGCCTGTACGATGAAAGGGTGTTGGAGGGCATTTCCAAACGAAAAGTGTTCGAAACGCAACGCTTCTTCCGTTTGTACCTCACTCGCCGCTTTGGTCAGCTCCTTCATGGTTTTGCCGGTAACTCTCCCGTCGGTCTTCTGGGGCTCCCCTATTTCCTTTATCGTCTGTTCCACGGATTGCTCATACGCTATGGTGCAGGCCAGGTACGCCAGTTCTTCGGGGTCTTCCAGTTTTGTTGCGCCTTCAAAGAATCTGATGGCAAACTTGATGGGAGGTAGAGCTTCTCCCAGTGCTTCCCCGGCCATACCCAGCCATGGCGTGGCGGAACCTATCGCCTTGACGAAACCGACGTCCTTAAAGGATTTAACGGCGTCGGCGAGAAACTCGTGGACCGACTTGACGGCTTTCATGGTCTTTCCGGCTCTGTGTTTTTTCAAAATCCCACGACTTTTGTCGGAAACCGCCACGGCATCACCTCATGTATGGTGGTCATGTATGTTCAGGGGAAAAGCCTGGTATGAACTTCACATCGTTATTATCTCATACTATGAAATACATTTGAATACATTTCTCGTCCCGAAATACCGTAGCCGTTTGGTGAAGCGCGGCTTGAGCAGAGAAAGTCTTCCGGAGTGAGCGCATGCGGGAGCGTCTTCATTCATCCGCAAGGTAGCGATGACGGATGGATTGACAGACGGGTATATAAGTTCCTGTGAAGATGCGGGTTGACGAAACGCTAAGGCGGGCAACGCTTTGATGACGGAAGTCGGATGTCAAGGGTCGGAGAAATGCAACTCCAACACGGTCTTTTACCTCATTTTAATACGAGGGCCTGTGGAATTCTCTCGACGCCGGGCACGGGAAAGAGCGCTCATCGCCCGTTCATCGGCGGCAACGGTCCTTTCACACCAGGCCCCGTATTCGGATTGCACCCATGCCGGCTTAAACGGGTTTGTCTACTTTGGGGCCGCTGCCGCTCTTCATGCTCGCAACGAACTTCTCGCCTTCCTTCAGCAGGACACTGTAGTATTCCTTAACCTTCTCCGGATCGAAATCCAGGAACGTTCCACCCGAAGCGAAGTGCATGACGAACACCTTCCCGATGGCGTATGTCGATGCGCCCCCCATGGCGGACATCGTCAACGCGCCGGCGGTCTGTCCGACGATGGGGACTACCTTGATCAGGCTGCCCAGCACGGGACCCAGAGCCGTCGGAACGCCGCCGCCCACGAGAGCGCCGATGAAGGTCTTGACCTTATACTTCATGAAAGGCACTTCGAACGCACCGGCGATCTTCCTGATCATGTTCAACTGAATGGCGGAAAGACCGGCAAAGTCGACAATGGGAATGGGAAGCAACCCCAAAGCGACCGAACCCCATACATGCTGCTTGATGTAATGATCGGATTCCTGAACGGCCTTGTCCAGGTCCACTACCTTCACTTCTGATTCCATCTTATCCTCCTAAAGAGACCAGTTTGAGAAATGGATGCTTCCTTCCCACCCGCTACACACCGTGGAGAACACCCTCCAGTCCTCCACCCGCCTGCCGCTTCGGCGCAATCCAGGGAAAATCAATGCCTGGCGACGGGCTGCAGACAATCCCGCACGACCGCGCAAACCTCCGGCAGGTGATCGAAGATGAAAAAATGCCGGCCGGGAAACTGCTTGATCGATACTTCTCCTGACGACACTTCCCGCCACCTGAGCGCGTCGGCATACGTGGTTCTCTCTTCCGAACCGATCATCGCGGTCACGGGTACGTGCAGCAATCCGTCTTCTTCATACTCATACGTTTCCAGGGCCTCGAAATCGGCCCTGAGAATCGGTTCGAAAAACCTCATCAGGTCTTCTTCCCGGAGCACCTCATCGGGGGTCCCCCCGTACTCCTTGACCTTCTCGAAAAACTTGTCCCTGGGAAGCAGGTAGATGTCCCTCTCCCGGCTCACCACCGACGGACCGCCGCGCCCGGACACGAAGAGGTGCATCGGAGCTTCGGCCCCGGAAAAAACCAACTGCTTCGCCAGCAGGTATCCCAACAGCCCCCCCAGGCTGTGTCCGTATATTGCATAAGGCTTGTGAACCAGGCGCCTGACCTGGAGAAACGCATCCTCCACCATCTGGTGGATATCGGTAAGCAAAGGTTCTCTCAGCCTCCTTCCGTGGCCGGGAAGATCGATGGCGACCGGATGGGCGAAATCAGACAAATACTTCTCGAAACTCCTGTAAGAATAGCAACTGCCGCCCGCAAAAGGAAGAAAAATGATATTTATCTTGTTGCTCATACCCTGCGCATACAACGATATGTTTGACGTTTAGAGTCTTGTTCTCCGGTCCCGCCGCTATACGGCTTCGGGATGCGATTCGGCCCCCGCCGATGAAAACGCTTGCTCCCGGCCGCGACCGCGAAAGAGCAAATGGTTGGAGCCCTAAACCGGAAGGTTCGCCCGAATGCCGAACGGAATACGACCGCGCCCCGGCAGGGGCCGTCACATGCGGTCCGAAACCGGGCGGGCTTCGTCATCGACCATCGTCATCCCGCTTCTTGTCCGAGGCGAGAAGCACGATAAACCCCAGAATGGGAGTAAAGAGCAAGGAAAAAAAAAGGTATCCCCAAAACCCCAGCTTCCGGTTCTTCCCGAGCAGCGCAATGACTAAGCTCAGCCCGATGATCAAACCCGCTATTCCCATATAATACCTCTTAATCCCAATACCTTTCAAATAAGGGAGCATTGCTCAGCGGGCGCCTCGGATAACCCATTCGGGCCGGCCCCTCACCCGTCATTCCCGCATGCTTTAAGCGGGAATCCAGATCTTACGAGGCTTTCCGGCCCCCCACTTTCGTGGGGGCGACGGTAGTCGGCTTATTTGAAAGGCATTGCTCTTAATCCCAGATCCGCATGCCGATGGCGTCGCGCCCCCGTATAATTCTCGACTAAGCACAAGGACAACCATACCTGCAACCGGCGGGAGCGCGCCCCGGATGCTCGCCGGTTCCACTCCGCATCCGGCTATACACAACTCATCATATGTTTACACCGGAACCTTATCGATCCTACATTACGCATTTTGAAAATGCAAACGCTTTTTATGTATTTAGAGGTATCAATATCCTGAAGACAACACCCTTCCCGGAGTTGTCCAGTATCCTGATCTTTCCGCGGTGCGCGTCAACGATTTTTTTCACAATGGCGAGTCCCAGTCCGGTCCCTTCCTTCTTCGTGGAGAAAAAAGGAAGGAATATATCCTCTCTCTTCTCGGGGGGAATACCGCAACCGCAATCGGCCACATCGACGACCGCGCTGTTTCCGTTCCTTCGAGCGGAAACCATTACCGTTTCACCGTCGGACGAAGCCTGGATCGCGTTCATCACCAGGTTGATGATCACCTGCTTCATGCGCATGGAGTCCACGGGGACCGAGAGGTCCCTGTCCAGTTCGGTCCGGACATCGATCCGCCTCTCCCGCGCCGCGTTCTCGACGACCGCCACGCTCTCGGCGACAATGCGGCCCAGGTCCTCCCTCGTTCGCGTCAGTTCGAGGGGTCTGGAGAAGTCGAGCATCTCCTTGATCATGGATTCGAGCCGCCGGGTCTCGTTGATTACGATTTCGAGCCTGGAGCGGTCGGGACTGTTTTCCTCGAGATGCCTGTGCACCATCTGGGTGAATCCGCCAATGGCTATCAGCGGGGTCTTCATATCGTGCGCCACGCTGGAGAGGGCCCTTCCTATCGCGGCGAGACGCTCGGCTTCCCGCAGCATTCTTTCCGCCTGCTGCTGCTGGATGAGCCTCCACATCCCATCGATAAGCAACGTGAGTTGGCGTACGTCCGACAGGTTGTACTCCTCGTCCTTGTTCGCCACGAGCGCTACGGCGACGATCTTCTCCCTGTCGAATACGGGCACGCTCATCATCCGGTAAACGGCCGTAAAACCTTCCGGAAATCCGGCCTTAACGCCGGAGTGCATGTAGTGATTCAAAACCACGGGTTTTCTCTTCCGCACGGCATCCGCCCATGCTCCCGCCTTCTCTACCGGGTAGTGGAACGGACGGCCGTCGGCCTTATCCGGTCCCGCGGCTTCGGCAGGCCATACGTGGAGGGTTACGGAAGCCTCGTCCTCGCTCACGAACCCGAGCGCCCCCAGCTTGCTGCCGGTCAGATTCACCTGCTGTTCCAGCACAAAACCCGTTATATCCTCCGTCGAGGCGTTATCCATCCGGCTCAACTCCCAGAGGGCGTGAAGACGCGACTTTTCGAGCCTCAACGCCTCGTTGGACCTCGCAAGCTCCGCCGTCCGCTCCCGGACGCGAGCTTCCAGTTCGTCACGGGCCTTGCGAAGGTCCTCTTCCATTCGCTTTCGCTCGGTAATATCGAGCGTGTATTCGATCACCTGCGCCACCTCACCCGCGCTGTTCAGGATCGGATGGCCGTGAACTTCGATGTGCCTCATGCCTCCTCTCGGGTCATAATGAATATGTTCGGAGACAAGGGGCTGTTTGGTCTTCTTGATCTCCTCCACCGGACAAAAATGCCTCGACACGCCGCAGACCTGGTTGCCGCTGTATCCGGTCGCGCAACACGCCATGTTCGAAGGGAGTTCCGCCGGAATAGCGGCCGAATTCGCCATCTTGATCGAGTAGTCCGAGGCGTCGAGCACGTAGAAGGGGTGTGAGAGCGATTCCAGTATGGTTCTGAGGAACTCGTTTTGCTGCGCGATTCGCTCCTCGTCCCTTTTGCGCTCCGTGATGTCACGCGCCGTGCCCGCGACCCCTTCCACGCGCCCCATCCTGGATTGCGCCACGGCCTTGAATTCGAGCATTCGATAACCGCCCCATTTCGTCCGGACCCGCACCTCGCCCGAGGGGTTCTCTTTCCCAGCCATCGTCTCTTTGAACATTTCCACGGCGAACTCCAGATCATCGGGATGCACGAGTTCGGTGAACTCCTTGCCGATCCATTCGGAAACCGGCCGGCCGGTAATCTTTTCGAACGCGGAATTGAGGCTGGAAATCCTCATGTCGGGCAGGATGGTGAAGATGATGTCCATTGCCGTTTCGACCAGGTTGCGGTACCGCGCCTCGCTTTCCCCGAGCGCATCCTCCACTCGCCGCCGCTCGGCGATCTCGTTGCGCAATTCCTGGTTGGCGGCGGTGAGGTCGGCCGTCCGCTCGCGCACGCGCATCTCCAGTTCGTCGTGGGCCTTGCGAAGAGACACCTCCGCCCGTTTGCGCTCAATCGAATAGCGTATCGCCCGCTCCAGCAGGTCGGGGCGGATCTGCCCCTTGATGAGGTAGTCCGCGGCCCCGGCTCTCATCGCCTCGATGTCGATTTCGTAATCCCCCTGGCCGGTCAGGAGGATGATCGGCCTCTCGCAGCCGTTCCTCACCGCCTCCCGCAGGAGTTCCAGCCCGCTCCCCTCCCCGAGGCGGTAGTCGAGGAGGTAGGCATCGTGTTCGTCCCGGCATATCGCTTCGATGCCGTCCCGGTAGGTGTCCACCCAGTCCAGGCGAAATCCCGGTGACCCGATCTCCGACAGCATGTCCCTTACCAGTATGTAGTCATCTTCGTCATCCTCTATGAGGAGCAATTTCACCAGGCGCTCATCCATATCACCGCTGCCTTCATCCATAAAGAAAAAGCGGCGCCGCTCATGAGTGGAGCCGCGGTTCATCGTCTCGAGAAATGATTCTCTGCCATTCCACCATGGATTCAACTATGTAGGCCATTTTCAAGGAAACACGTAACCATAAGATAAGACCGGCGTTCCTTGCAGTCACTTCGAAAAACGGCGCAACTTTTCCGCAACGGCGCTCCGGCAGGGAAAACGGATGGACCCCTCTTACGCGGCGCGCTTCATCCGGGTCTCCAAATCCTCTTGATCCGTGTCGAGTTGAGCGCGCACGCTCCACAACCGCAACGAAGAACCGCAGAACTGCAGGCTTTTGCCTCCATCGCTTCGCGCGGTCGGCGGAAATCGCTCCGAAAGGTCCCGGTTTCCGCCGACCGCGCAAAAGATCGGCGCGGACATGTTCTCCATGCCGGGAGCGCTGATTACCTTATGCACATGGAAGCGCTCGGCCGCGCGCATGAAAGACCTGATCCACGACCTGCTCGAGTACTCCCGGCTGCCCACTACTCCGGAAGCCCTTTCCCCCGCCCGGTCTCGTTGAACCGGCGAGAGAAACCGCGATGGATGTTAGGGCGCTCATCGAAGAAACGGAAGGAAAAGTAGAAATTGGGGAAAAGCGAAAATGGCGGACCTGGCGGCATTGGAGGTCGATCCGGCTTCCAACGGCTGAGTGGAAGATATGAATGCAACGGTACCGGCACGGAATTTGCCTAAAGCCAAAGGGCAATGGAACGTCGTTGCGAAACCATTGCGGCCGGAAGCACGCCGCGCACGGGATCGTCATTTATCGTCACATTGCCGGTAGAGCAGCCGAAAGAAGAAGGAGTTGTCCAGTGGATAAGTGCCGTGGAGACGTCATTACGATACTCATGGCCGATGACGACGAGGATGATTGCCTGCTCGTCAAGGAGGCTTTCAAGGAGAGCAAGTTATGCAACGATCTGCGGTTTGTAGCGGATGGCGAGGAGTTGATGGACTACCTCCACCGGAGAGGCAAGTATGCGGACCCGGCCTCGGCCCCTAAGCCCGGGATTATCCTGCTCGATCTGAATATGCCCAGGAAGGACGGGCGGCAGGCGTTGAAAGAGATCAAAGCGGACCCCGAACTTCGAAGCATTCCCATCGTCATTCTCACCACTTCCAGGGAACAGGTGGATATCCTGGCAAGCTACAGCACCGGGGCAAACTCATTCGTCGTGAAGCCGGTGAAGTTTCAGGCCCTGGTCGAACTGATCAAAGTGCTCGAGAGGTACTGGTTTGAAATCGTGAAGCTGCCGACCTCGAGATCGGATGATTGACGGGCATAAGCGGCTGCTTCGGGCGGAAGGTTATCCGGCGTAGCCGCTTATGCCCGTCACATCGTGAAAACAACCACCAGGTCACTTTGTGCTTGACGGGACATATCGTCGCTCTCCAGCCGGCCCGTCGGTCCACCTCCGGCGGAAAGCTCACCCCGGTAGATAAAAGTGTTTATATTGTGTGTCGGAAACACTTATCTCATGGAAGAAAAGGAGGGAAACAGGTGGCGCTTCGGCTGAAAATCCTTTGCATAGAGGATGACGAGGATGATTTCGTACTGGTTCAAAAACTGCTTTCAGCGGTCCCGAAGACGAAATACGAACTGGACTGGATTAGAACGTACGAAGCCGGCTTGAAAGCATTGAGCCGCCCCGACGCCGGATACGACGCATGTCTTCTCGACTACCAGTTGGGCAGTAAAACCGGGCTCGATCTCCTCCACGAAGCCTCCGCCTGGGGATGCCGCATTCCGGTCCTGCTGCTTACCGGGCAGGGCAGCTATGAGGTGGACCTGCTGGCGTTGGAGACGGGAGCGGCGGACTACCTGGCAAAAGACCAGATCAGCACTCCCCTGCTCGACAGGTCCATTCGCTACGCCATCTCGCATAAGCGGACGGAGGAGCAGTGCAGAACCGCCATGCAACGCTACATCGACGCCGAAAAGGCCCTCAGAACCAGTGAGCAACGCTATCGCACCCTCTTCGACGAGTCTCCCATCTCCCTTTCCGAGGACGATTTCTCCGAGATCAAAAATTACCTGGATCAACTGAAGGCTTCAGGGATCAGGGACTTGAGAGCCCACTTCGACTCGCATCCGGAGGAAGTGAGGCGGTGCGCCGGGATGGTGAGGTTCGTCCATGTGAACAAGATCACCCTGGATCTATACCGGGCGGGAAGCATCGAGGAGTTTCAAAACGGGCTGAGCCTGCTCTTCAGCGAGGAATCCTATGAAGGGTTCAAGGAAGCGCTCCTCGCCCTCTCGGAGGGGACGACCAGGTTCGAGATCGATACGGTCAACCAGACCCTCCAGGGCGACAAGATCCATGTGACTGTGAGGATCTCGGCGCCTCCGGGGTGCGAGGAGAACCTTTCGAGGGTTTTTGTCTCCGTCGTGGATATCACGGAGCGCAAGAAGGTGGAAGCGGCCCTGAGGGAATCCGAAAGGCAACTCAAACACCTCTCCTCCGAGCTTCTCAAGGCGCAGGAAAAGGAACGGAAGCGGATCGCCAACGTGATCCACGACAGCATCGGGCAGACGCTGCACGCCATCAGGGTCGGACTCGGGAGAGTCGGCCGGCAAAGCAAGACCGGCGCGGATTGCGCGGATGCGGAACCCGTCGATGACCTGGTGCATGCCGTGGACTTCGCCATCGACGAAGTGCGAAGCATTTACATGGACCTGAGACCCTCCCTGCTGGACGATCTCGGGTTTCTTGCCGCGATGAGATGGTTTCTGAGGGAATTTCAGGAAACTCACGGGCATATCCTCGTCGAGGAGCAAATCGACATTTCGGAAGAGGAGATACCGGATCATCTCAAAATCATATTCTTTCGAATACTCCAGGCCGCCATGGACAACATCGCCAGGCATAGCGGAGCCGAAACGGCGAGGCTCTCTCTCAAACGGATAAGCGGGAGCATAGAAATGATCGTCGAGGACAACGGCAACGGGTTCAATCTCAAGGACAGCTCGCCTGCCGAAAGCGGAGCCGGAGCCCTGGGACTCGCCACCATGCAGGAGCGGGTCGAATCCGCCTGCGGCATCTTCAATATCACCTCCGTCATAGGAACGGGAACCAGGATCCGGTCCCTGTTGCCGGCCGATGAAAACGACTGCTCGCACGACGGAGCCTACGAATCCCTTTACTGGAAGCGATAGAGGACAACCGAGGGAGACCTTCGAAGATGGTGAAATCGCTCCCCCAAGACCCCCTGCAAACCTTCTCGTTATTTTTCAAATACGGTAGTTCCCCATAACCTAATACAGCCTATACCCTATTTCAAGAGATTAAAAATCTGGTATCCTCCAGACCCAGATGAGCCCCACCAGGCAGCCTCGAAATTCGCTTCCTCTCTACCCCCCTGAGAGCCGGACGGGTACCGTAAGGGACCTGATCCGGCTTCTTGCATTTTGGGATGAGTCCGTTTCGAATGAGCAGCCCTGGTCGATGCAGGGCAAAATGCTTTTTCCCTTGCCTTGTGCCTTTCATCGGATAGTATTTCTATTGAAAACCATGATAATTCCATAAGTTGAAGGATTTCGGCCCGGTGCTCGTCGCCGAAGCGGGATGCGCCGTCTCTACCGAAAATCCCGTTGCCGATTCCGACAAGTTCCGTAAAAATGGTGAAGCGCCGGCGGCTCCGGTCCAGGGCCGCCCGAGCGGTGAGATGCGCACGGTTCCCTACAACGATAACGATATCGACTTCGATGAAAGCTACGTCGACCGGATCTTCCGTCCTTTCCAGCAGTTGCACGCGAGGAAGGGTCAATTCGAAGGGACCGGGATGGGGCTGGCCATTTGCAGAAAGATTGTTGAACTCCACGGTGGAACCATCACTGCCGTAAGCGCGCCCGGACAGGGCGCAACCTTTATCGTGAATCTGCCGGTAAGGGATTTCCAGGGAGGGCTGGCATAGTGGAAGTGGACAATGGACGTGTCGTCATCATGGCCGATGACGATGAAGACGATTTTTTCCTGGTCGAGTCGGCATTCAAGGAGAACGGGTTTCCATACGAACTCCGCTTCCTGCCGAACGGGCAGGAACTCATGGACTACCTCTATCGGAGGGGGAAATATGCTGATCCCGCGGTATCGCCGCGGCCCTGTCTCATCCTGCTCGATCTCAACATGCCGCGAAAGGACGGCCACGAGGTCCTGAGGGAGATCAAATCGGACCCGGAGCTTCAGAGCATCAACGTGGTCATCCTCACCACATCCAGTGAGGAGGAGGACAAAGCCTTGACCCGGAAGCTGGGGGCCTGCTCGTTTATCACCAAGCCCCACAGCTTCAATGAACTGGTGGACGTTCTCAAGGAGAACGTCCCTGCCTGGTTTCAGGGTTGCTGACGGCTTTCGGCCGGTCCTCCCCGGATCAAGCCGGGCGGGCCGGTCTCGACCGGCGGGACCGGGACCGTATGAAGCCGCGGAAATGAACCCGGCGCATCGCCTCCGGTCCAGGCCTGTCTTTCGCCGATGGATAGCGACATCATCCACGCACTGAACGACTTCTCCTACGTTTTTCCAACCGAGACATGCAGACCGTATTTCGGTGGACGCGGCTCCGGATAATCCTCAAAGACACCGTCTTTGCAGATCATGCACTTTCCCTTATCACACACTTCCACATCGTGCGGAAAGACCATGTCTCCATGAGAGCAGGGTCTCTTGACCGAGAGATTCGATAGTCCGGCCATACCATCGCTCCTTGTATCTTTCCCGGGTCCGCGCCCGCGGACCCCGGAACCCGCTACCGGGAATAGTATTCAATCACCAGGGGCATTTCACATATAACGGGGACTTCTTCCATCTTCGGCAGATACAGCAGCTTTGCCGACATCTCCTCCTTCGAACGCTCGAGATAGGGAAGAGTCGGGCGCGCCGGCATTTCCTCCGCGGCCTCGACTACGGGCGGCATCTTCCGGCTTGCCTCCTTTACCTTGACGACATCGTTCGGCTTCAGATGTTGGGATACGATATTCACCTTTCTGCCGTTCACCAGAATATGGCCGTGCGCGACGAGCTGCTGGGCGGCATAGATAGTGCGGGCCAGACCGGAGCGGTACACGACCGCGTCGAGCCGGGTCTCGAGCATCCGGATGATGTTGTCCACCGGATTGCCCCACTTCTGTACGGCTCGCCTCACGTAGCCCCTCATCTGCTTTTCTTCGACATTGTACTGCGCCCGCAGACGCTGTTTTTCCATCAGGTGGCGCTTATAGTCCGATTCCTTCCCCTGCCTGTCTTTCCTAACCCCATGCTGCCCGGGGGGATGGGGCTTTCGCTTCATGAACCTGTCCGCTTTGGGCGTCAACGCAATGCCCAACCGGCGAGACAGTCTTACCTTCGATCTTCTTGCTTCCATGGATTTTCTTGCCCTTTTTCCGTTCTCTGATATCTTTTTTCAACCCCGCTCTTCGGTCCAATCTCCCGCGCAGACCCGAAAGGGCTGTCATTTCATAATACTATAACAATATCGATATCTTGAGATTATAACCGCTCTCTCGAACTTATGACAGCGCTCTTTGCATTATTTTGCCCCGCCACAAAATGAGAACTGCTGGAACCTCCATCTCTCACGGGAACTCAGATGCAATCACTCCTGTCATCATTACGCGGACGCTTCCCGATAGTGCAGCGTCCGCCGGGATGGGATGGCGTTCCAAAGGCCCGCATCACCTTGCCGCTCCCATCAGGCAACCTGTGGCGCTGTTTGAAAGGTACTGCCTTAGTTTCTCTGTCTTCGGCTTGTATCGAGGTCGGAATCCCTTAAATACAACTTAAAATCAAAGCCCGGAGGATTTACGGAGATGACTTCGCCGCGCATAAGCTTTCGCGCCTGCTCGCGCCAGTTGTAATCGATCAATGGCGCCGACTTGAATTCGTGAGTGTATATAACGGAAAACATGATAAAGGCGAAAGAAAGCGGAAGTATTCTCTTGGGCAGATACCTGTACGCCATTGATACCAAAGCCCATATGGCCATGACAGCCGGCAGGTAGAAATACCTGGTTCCACCATCTTTCGGATCGAGATGAACCATATTCTTTCCATATAACATCAGAGTCGACAGCACTATCAACATGCCCGCCGACAAGCTGTACAAAACAATAGTATCTTTCTTTCTAAGAGCGTGTATTATCAACGCTGCCTGAAAAAGAATCACAATTATCGAGAACGGAACGCTGAATGGCCGTGCCCGGCAAAACCTGTAGAATCCGATGAGAGACGCATATTGTTTACTTATATAAACGAGTATTGATTCTATTATAATTCCTGCATCAGTTATCGTAATCGCATTATCATGTATCTGTCCATGTGGAACAATGTACATGCACATGCATTGGATAAAAAATGAAATAATAAATATTGATAACAATAACGCATCGTATTTCGTAAATGAATTCTTTAAAGCGTAACGCAGGACGATTAACGGCATATACAAAATTATGAATGGACCGGAAAGACATGCCGTCAGAAGGATAGCCGTTTCGAATACCGCATGTATAGCGGATGATGGTTCGCTGCTGATCAGGTATAAGATGATGCTGAGGGAAAGAATCCACTGCGCATTGGTAGCATTCACGAAAACTTCATCTGCCACCGGAGTGAAGCAGATACTTATGGCCATAAAGAACCTGACGCCCGGCTCGAACGGCAACCTGCTTATCAGGTAGATATTCACCATCAGCAGAGCGAGTATCCACGATAGATTGTAAAATGCAGGAATGAAATCCAGCGGTACGAAATGATACCCGAACAGCGCCGTCAATCTTGGATACAGATGTAAATAGCCGCTGTATGGAATAAATAAAGACCTGATTCCTTCATAATAGGAAGAAGCAAAAAATATATTCCCGTCTTCCGCCCAGAACTGAGGGTAGGTGAATGCATCGGTTCTTCTATAGACACACATGATCAGGTTCAGGGAGAATGAAAGAAGAAAAAGGAAAAGCGCCTGGCGGTTGATTGGGATTCTTATCCGGCGGTACGGCCTTATCGATTGATCGGAATGCATTATTCTTCAGACTCTTGGGAATCGGAACATTCTTGTTCATGGAGGGAATACGGCGAGACCGCAAGACCGCGCCGCAACGAGAGTAACGGGAATTCACAACCGGGATTGCCGCCCGCTCGACGCCTTACTGCTTCCGCCGGTCCGTCGCCGCGCTCCGGTTCTCGATCGCCTCGCTGACGACCTGCGCCATCTGCGACACGTTCACCGGCTTTTGCACCCAACTGGCGATCTCCTCGGGCTTCACCCGTTGCGACTCGCTTTCCAGCGGATATCCCGTCAGCATTACGACCACGATCGACGGGTTCCTGTCCTTCAACGCACGCAGCAGTTCCATGCCCCCCATCTCGGGCATGACGATATCCGTAATCACCAGCGCGATCTCGTCCATATGGCTCTCGTACAGGACAAGCGCCTTGTGCCCGTTGGAAGCCGCAACCACGCGGTATCCCAGCGATTCGAGCATCTGCTTTTCCATATCGAGGACTTCCGGCTCGTCCTCGACCAGCAAAATGGTCTCCCCGTGTCCGCGCGCCAGGCTGGACACATCCTGCCTGGCGGGTTCTTCCCGCCCGCTGCTGAATCCCGGAAGGTAGATGCTGATGCTCGTTCCGGTCCCTTCCTGGCTCCAGACATCGATCAGCCCGTCATGCTGCTTTATGATCCCGTAGGCCTGGGCCATCCCCAGGCCGGTCCCCTTGCCCACCTGCCGCGTCGTGAAGAAGGGCTTGAAAATGTGCGGCAAAATGTCGGGTTTGATCCCCGTTCCGGTATCCGAAACCGACAGGACCAGCCAGTTGCCGGGATGCAGGTCCGGCAGGGGTTTGCCGTCGCCCGGAGCGAGGCTCAGGCGCGAAAGCTTGATGTGCAGTTCGCCGCCGTCCGGCATGGCGTCCCTCGAATTCAGCGCGAGGTTGGTTATGACCTGCCGTATCTGTGCGGGGTCCGCGTTGATGAGGTAATCGCCGGGGGTTATCTCCAGCTTGATGCTGATGTTTTCCTGGATGGTGCGCTGCAGGAACTTGGTGGTCTCCTTGACGAAGAGGGACAGGTCGAACGGGCTGCGGTGCGTGATGGATGAACGGCTGAAGTCGAGGATCTGCTTCACCAGGTAAGCGGCGCGCTGGCCCAGTTCCACGATCCTTTCGAGGTCCGCCTTCGCCGCATCGGGAATGCCCGGACGCAACTGGAGGAGTTGCCCGAACCCGATCATGCCCATCAGGAGGTTGTTGAAGTCGTGGGCGATACCGGAAGCCAACTGCCCCACGGCCGCGAGTTGCTCCTGTTGCTGCGCCCGCTGCTGCACCTCGCGCTCGCGGGTGACCTCGCGCAGCACGAGCAGCCACCCCTTCTTCGCCGGTCCCAACTCCATGGGAT
>CAYOVG010000130.1:0-17130 GCA_964407285.1 uncultured Syntrophobacteraceae bacterium | reverse complement strand
AAAGGGGGATGGGGGAGGTCCCGGTTGGCGGCGTACCAGGGCACATCCCTTTCCAGGAAGAGCACATCGTGACCCTGCATGGTCAGTTCGCGCACGAGGCCTCTGTAGGTGGTAGCGTGGCCGTTTCCCCAGGAGGACGTGATGGAGAGTCCCAGGATAATCATCTGTAATGGTTGGTGTTCCAAGAGTCTAGCCCCTCTCTGTCCGATTTGTCGTTATCGTCGGGCGCCGAGCACCGATTCGAGTTGTTCGGCCCGATGCGTGTAGGTATGTTGGGCGTGGATGCGGCTCCGGGCAGCTTCGCCAATGGAGCGCGCGCGTTCGGGCGTGAGAGAGCGCAGGATTTCGGCGGTGTCTCCGCCACTCCCGGCGGTCAGTACCTCGCTGCCGGGTTCGAGGAACAGATCGATTCCCTCCCAGGCATCCGTTATGATGCACGCCCCCGCCCCCGCCGCTTCGAAGACCCGCGTTGGAGGCGAGAAGCCGTAGCGCGCCATGCTCTCCCGGTTTATGTTAAGGACGGCCAGGGAGCTGCAATTGAACGCATTGTGGTCTTTGGTGTACACATGGCCCACATACCTGACGTTTTCCGGCATGGGTTTGTCATCCCAGCCGTTTCCACCGAGGATGAACCGGTATTCCGGAAGTTCGGCCGCCGCGCCGAGGAAGAACTCCTCGACCCTGCGTTCCCGGTCCGGCAGGCGGTTTCCGAGGAAGTTCAGGCATCCTTGGAACCTTGAATCTCGAGATACCGGATAGTGGGTGGACGGATCGAGCGCGTTGTAGACGGGAATGCACCGGCGGGCGCCGAGTTCCCTGTAAGCATCGACCACCGGCTCTCCGCCTCCGTAGGTGAGGATCATGTCGTAGCGCGGGATGAGACTGCGGAAGGGGTCCCGAGGATTCTGCCCGACCCTGTCGAGAGTGGCGGGGGCATCCACGTCCCAGAACGCTACCATGTTGCCGGGCTTCTTGAGATCCACGACCCCGGCTTCCAGCAATTCGTCGAACACTCCCACGCCGCTGGCTTTGACGATCAGGTCGGCGCCGCGCGCGCTTTCAAGCGCGCCGTGGACCCCCGCATACCCCTCCGCGGAATACACTACCACATCGGCCCAGGGCGGGTCCGCAATGTCGCGATGCTCCTGCCTTCCGTAGGCGTCGGGTTCGAAAAACGTGACGCGATGCCCGCGCTCGTGGAGCGCCCGTATAATCCCGCGGTAGTACGTTGCGGCCCCGTTCCAGTACGCCGACACGAGACTCGATCCGAAGAAGGCGATTCGCATTCCCTTGTTTGATTTGCTTGCTTTGTTCATTGGACGTTTCCCTCTCGTATGCGCTTTTCCATCCCCCTCAATTTCAACCGACCGTCCGGAGGCTGTCGTATATGGCGAGCAGTTCGTCCACTCTGTGCCCGCAGGTGTGGCGGCTCAAGATAGTCTGGAGTCCATGGGACGCCAGTTCCCGTGCGGTGTCGTCGTCCCGGATCACTGCTTCCAGGTGGCGCTTCATCTCTTTGCCGTCGCGAGCCGTCAGATAGTCCCGCCCAGGGGTGAAAAGCCCCTCCGCATCCTCCCACGGGGAGCACACCAGGGGAATACCGCACGCCAGCGCTTCGAAAGGCCGGATGGTGGGGATTCCCGGAAGCGCCCTCACATACGGACGCCTGGGGATATGGACGGTAGCCCTGAACCGGGCGAAGATGGCCGGAGCCTCGTAGTTGGGCACCCAACCGCCGTATTGAATTCCGGAGCGGGCGAGGGCTTCGAGCCCGGCTTCGGGGTAGCGGACCCCGCAGGCGAGAGCCTTGAGTCCCAAAGACCGCACGGGTTCCACAAAAAACTCGAAAAGCTCCCCCGTGCGCTCCTCATCTCCCCAGTTGCCGATCCAGACCACGTCTCCCATGGAATCTCCTCCGCCGTCGCGATCAACCTTCGCTGGGCGAAAGATACGGGTATCGGCCGCTTCGTGCCACGTCCAGGCCCTCTGCGTCCAACCCTCGCCCAGATAAATGTCCCGTATGACGCACCCATAGGCCAGCACCCCGTCGTAATGGCGGAGGTCATACGAGGCTATGCTCTCGCGGTCCGTTACGGCCCGATGGTGCGTGTCATGAAAAAGCAGCCTGTACCCGCCGCACATGGCGCGGTGCGAGCCGATACGCCTGACGAGTCCGTGATCGTTCCATTCGTGGACGATCACCAGGTCCGCGCCGGCCAGTTCCCGATCGAGATCCATGGTCGCCAAATCGTACCTGACGATTCGGTCCGTGAATTGCGGAAAGGCTTGGTGGAATTTGCGGACCGGATCGTTTCCGTACCGCGCCGTAAGGTTCACGATGCTCCATCCGTCCGCTGGTTCGAACACGCGTACGTCGTGCCCCCTGGAAAGCAGTTCCGATGCGACCCCTCTCAGGAAATGGGCATTTCCATGATTCCAGTCCGATATGAGCGAATGGTAAAACATGACTACACGCAAGGGGTCCCCTCCTGCCGCAATCGTCATCACGGGTTCAGCATCCGATTGTAAGCATCGAGGTACTCGTCCGCCATGCGCTCGAGCGAGAATTGCCTGCTCCGCTGCAGTGCTAGGTCCGCCATGGTCTTGCGGTAACCGTCATCGAATATCAGCTCCTTGATTGCATCCCCCGTGGCTCGTTCATCTTCCGGAGGAACGAACACGGCCGCGTCGCCCCATATCTCGCGAAGACTCGCAATGTCGCCCAGCACGAGGGCGCATCCGGAGAGGCCCGCCTCGACGGGGGTCAGCCCGAACGGCTCGTACCTCGCGGGCAGCGCATATATGGACGCCCTGGCATACCACCGGGCCAGGTCGGACGGCGCAAGGCGTCCCAGGCAGCGTACGCCTTCGATGCGCGCGCTCCCGCCTTCAGGGTGCCGGTCATCTCCCGCCACATAGACCGGCCATGGCAGATGAGGGGCAACTTTTCCCATGGCGCCGATGTTCTTGGCTTCGTCCCAAAGGCGGCCGGCGGAGAGGATGAAAGGCTCTTTCGGGGCCGGTGCGTATACGTGCACGCCGATGCCGTTCGGTATGACCCTGGCGCATCGCACGGGGCCATAGTAGTATTCGATCGAATCCATCATCGCCGATGAGGGAGCCACTACGAGCCCCGCGGCCTGGACGCCTCGGGAGACTTCGTTCCGGTACCGATCCCAGCACTCCGGTACGGGAGCGCCGCGTACCGCGGTCCACCAGGAGTACACGCAGGAATGGGCTACGGTCAATACGGGGGCATGCCAGGGCAGTGCGCCGTGAACGTAGCCGTTGAGATGCACGATGTCCGGCTGGAACTCCCGCTCGATCCGGAGGAGCCATTCACCGGCGCGCCGGACGTCCTCCCACGGGTCCCGCATCCATTCCAGTTTGAAAGTGCTGCAAAAGAGAGTCAGATTGGCGGCGTTCCGCGTTTCCCGTTCCTGGTGCGGAGTAAGTGGGGCCCCCATCGCGGCCAGGACTACCTTGGTTCCGTAACCGCCCAAGGCGCGGGAAAGCTCCATGGCATAGGTCCATACCCCCCCGAAGCTGTCCACGGTCATGAGCACCCGTTGCGGCAAATGGCTCTTATTCATTGTTCCGGCCTCATCTCGAGGAGTGAAAGGGGGAGAGGGCTTTGCTCCTGAATGTCGCTGAACTCGGCAACGGATGCCAGGTAGTACTCATGAGCGCGCTCCCATGCGAGATCGTCGGGGACCCCCCATTTCCCGGCGTACAACGCAGACCCGGGGTAGGGGAACAGCGGAACGGGCTTATTAGCCCACACCCCGTAACGGTGGAGTCGGCTGCGCCATTCCTCGATCCGTTCCGGACCGTCCGCCCCGGTGCTGATAAGGTTCGCCTGAACGAAGGACACATGCCGTTTTGCCATAATCAACCTTTCGGTCAGCTCCTGCAAAGGAACACCGCAGCTTTTGTGGAGCGACCTGAGTCCCTCGTCGGTGATGCTTTCGACTCCCGCCTCGATGGACACGCATCCCGCCCGCCCCAGGAGTTCTATCATTTGCGGACTCCAGAGATCGATCCGCGTCTGTATGCCGAATTTGACTCGCCGGTCGCACAGAGCATAAAGCAGAGCTTCATCGGGCATAAAGGTTTCATCGATGAAGTAGACGTACTCGACTCCCCGCGCCAGGAGACCGTCCAGTTCGTCCAGCACCACGGGTAGCGGGCGTTTCCGGTACCGCTTTCGAAAATTGTCCCTCGCGCAGAACGTGCACCGGTACGGACATCCCCGTGACGTTTCCATCTCGGCTCCCGGACCCCGTGGGGGCGCATCGAAACGATGATGGTGGTGCCGGTGCTTTTGGATGACCGCATCCGGCCAGTGGAGCGCGGGAAGGGATGAGAGGTCCGCCTCGTGCGGAAGAGTTCGGATGTTTCGTTCGCCGGCCGCATCCGCATAGTAGAGCGAAGGTATCCCCTCCCAGCCGTCTTCCAGCAGTTGAGCCATCATCGGCAGGACCTCTTCGAATTCACCTCGTATGACCGTATCCGCATTCAGTTTTTGCGCGGTCGGCGCCGGGGTCGTCGAACCGTGGGGGCCTACTGCGATGAGGATGCCCGCGACACCGCGCACTTCGCTTGCAACCTCGCCGGGCGCGCGAAGTTCCGGAGGCGGGCACCGCCAGAACAGGTAGGTCGGAGCGGTGGTTACCACTGTGAAGTCCGGATCGAACGCCGACAGGATGCTCCTGATTTCACGGGGTGCAAGACCCTCCATGTGAGCATCGACAACGATTACCTCGTGATCCTCACACTCCAGAAGCGCTTTCGCATAGCCGTATTCAAGGGGCAGATGGGGTTCACGGCATCCGAAGTACACACTTCCGTTAAACGACCAGTTGGGATTGACGAGAGCGTACTTCAATTCGGCGTTTTCTCCTTTGCCGGACTATACCGTAAGTCCCCTGACGGCGAGTTCCGAGCCGGCCCTGGCCACGCAGTCGCAGACTTCCCGGCCCTCGAGCCATTCGGCCAGTTCGGTGAGCCCTGCCTCCAATGAGACTTGCGGTTCGTATTTCAGAATTCCGCGGGCCAATCCAATATCTGCAAAGCAATGCCGTATGTCGCCCACACGGTACCTTGCCGATATGAAGGGCCGGATATGCCTGACGCCGAGAACGTTTCCCATCCTCTCGGCCACTTCCCGAACGGTATAGCGTTCACCGCTCCCAACGTTGAAAACGTGGCCAGCGGCTTCGGGAGCCTCGAGAGCCAGCCGGCATGCCTGCGCGATATCCTTAACGTTTACGAAATCTCGCTGTTGATAACCGTCCTCGAATATCAGGGGGGCATTTCCATTGAGATAGCGTGATGCGAATATGGCGAGAACGCCCGTGTAGGGATTGGACAGCGCCTGGCGAGGGCCGAATGCGTTGAAGAAGCGCAGGGCCACGGTGGGAATCTTGTACGCGCTTCCGATCATCATGCACATCCGTTCCTGATCGAGTTTGGACAGAGCATAGACCGAAGCGGGCGATGAAGCCTTGGTTTCCGGCGTCGGGATAGGGATGAGGGGCCGTCCTTCGCCGTTGTGCACTTCCCAGTCTCCGCACTTCAGTTGTTCCATGCTCCGGAAGACGCCGTTGCATTTGGTTCCGTCGGGGGTGCGGTAGAGCCCCTCTCCGTAAATGCTCATGCTGGATGCGACGATCAGTCGCTCAACGGGCTTTCTAAGTAGGGCCTCCAGCAGAACGGCCGTTCCCATGTTGTTGACTTCCGTGTACTCGGCAACCTCGTACATGCTCTGGCCCACGCCCACCATAGCCGCAAAGTGGTAAACTGCATGCACCCCCTTGAGCGCACGCCGTACGATCCGTGCGTCACGGATATCTCCGACAATAAGCTCCACATCATCGCTCAGGTAATCGGGCCTGGCTCGTGCGGGGCCGTGTACCTGTGGAGAGAGGTTATCGAGGGCGCGTACGCTATACCCGCGACTCAGCAATTCATCGGCAACGTGAGAGCCGATGAAGCCTGCTCCACCAGTTATCAGTATGCGCTTGCTCAAGTATCATTCCCTCCTTGTTCGCACAGTTCCGGTTATGTATATTCACTAAAACGATATGCAGATGTATCTGGAATTCCTCGTACAGAGACGTAGAATGCCGGCAGGCTTCAATTTGAATTCTATTCTCGCGTTATCCCTCGTTCCGGCTCTCTGCATGAGCTATATGTAGAATGCGGGTACGGCGGCGACACCTCTCCACATATGGATATGGTATTGGAAGCGATATGGAGTGAAAGCAACCATTTTCATTGAACTTCAACAGGTTGGAGCCCCACAATCCCGAAGGTTCATATGCACGCGCATAAGATCCAAAGGTGAACATCTACTGAATTGATTGACTTATTCCTCTTGAGAAAGAACTGTATGATCGCATCAGGTCCGGCAACCGGCTGGTTTGACACGGTATTTGAATGCCGTGTTATAAGACCGGCCTGCTTATTAAGCATGATAGTTGGATAATAGGAACGGAAGGTACAAAGATCAAGAACCGGGGAGTACTATTTTAGGGCAATTGTAGGGTAAAGAACGGAAAAGACCGGATGCCGGGGCGCCGGGGCTACCGGCGCAACCCGCATCAGGCGTCTCCGCCACCGAGGGAAGGGGGCGCGGATGGTGGAGAGTGGGGTGGAAAATTGTCTCCGTGTGCGCCGTTTTGGAGCATCTGGAGGCGATAGTACAGCCCCTGCCGGGCCATGAGCGAGTCATGGGCGCCTCTTTCGACGATCCGTCCGTGCGCCATAACGAATATGCGGTCGGCGCGCCGGATGGTGGAAAGGCGGTGAGCGATCACGATATTGGTCCGGTGGGCCAGGGTGGCCTGAACGGCCTGTTCCACGAGCATTTCGGTTTCCGTGTCGATGCTGGCCGTAGCCTCATCCAGAATCAGAATCCTGGGGTCTCGGGCCAGCACCCTTGCGAAAGCCAGCAACTGCCTCTGCCCGGCCGAAAGATCGATCCCGCCTTCACCGATTCTCGTCTCCAAACCGTCGGGGAGCCGCTCCACGAGCGAGGAAAGCTGGGATCGCTCGATAACCCCCCGCAGTTCGTCCTCGGACAGGTTCTTATCCAGCAAAATGTTTTCCCGCACGGAACCTGGTATGATGAAGACATCCTGCATGATGAGGCCGATCTGCTCCCTGAGTCGGCGGGTGTCAAGCATGCGCAGGTCCATGCCGTCCAGAAGGATTTCACCTCCGTCGGGGTCGTAGAACCGTTCCAGGAGGTTTATGATGGTAGTTTTGCCCGCTCCCGTAGCTCCCACGATCGCAAGGGTCTCTCCCGGGCGGATGTGGAAATTGAGGCCGTTGATAACGGGCCGGCCCGCATCGTAGCCGAAGGTTACGTCTCTGAACTTGATTTCTCCCCGCAGTTCGTTCGGGACTACAGGCGATTGGGGCGCCGGCAGCACGTCGCGAGTCTCGATGAGCTGAAAGATGCGCTCGGCGGAAGCCATCGCCGACTGAACGATGGTATACTTCTGCGACAGTTCCCTGATGGGTTGGAAGAACTGTCGCATGTAGGAGATGAAGGCCACCAGCATGCCGATGGTCATGTTGCCGTCGAGAATCTGAACGCCTCCGTACCAGATGATGAGGGCCATGGACAGGTAGCTCATCTGATCGATGATCGGAGTGAAGATACCGAATAACTTGATCTGGTTCATGGCCGCCCGGTAGTGCGACCAGTTGAGGTCGACGAACCGCTCGCCCGTATCCTTTTCCCTGAGAAAGAGCTGAATGACGGCGATTCCCGAGATGGCCTCCTGGATGTAGGCATTGATCCTGGCGAGTTGCGTCCTTAGCGACCGGAAAGAATCCCGTGACAGCTTTCCGAAAATATTGGTGATGACGACCATTACGGGAAATATGATGCTGAGCATCAACGTAAGCCGCCAGTTCATCCAGAAAAGAATCGCCAATATCCCGATGAGCCTGATGGCCTCGTTGAAAAGCGTCACGATCACCGACGTGAACATCTCGTGCATGTTCTGGATGTCGTTTGTGACCCGCGTGACCAGCTTCCCCACGGGATTGGAGTTGAAATATGAAAGATTGAGCGTCAGGAGGTGATCGAAAGTATGCCGCCGAAGGGAGTGCATGATGCGCTGTCCCGACCATTCCAGCACAACCACCTGGAAAAAGTTCGCAAGGAAGCCGAAGATCGCAATACCCAGGAATATAAATGCGAGCCGGGTCAGGCCGGAGATCCTGGTATCCATATCTAGGCCGGTGTCGGTAATATAGTCGTCGATACCCACCTGGATCAGGTAGGGAAGAACCAGGCCGGAGGCCGTAATGAGGAGCGCGAGCGCCACCGATAACGCGACGCCGCGCCAGTGGGGCCGTATGTAGGCGAAGATCCGCTTCCACAGCCTGATATCGCGAACCTTCCCGAGTTTTTCCTCTTCGAAGTATCCGTATCCGTAATGCATTGAATTTCCTGCCGATGATCTTTCCGGGTTTTTGGACGAAGATCTCTGAACGCTAGACGGCTTCGCCGGGCTTCTCCCCGTCTCCCCGTCCGTTTTGAGTCTGATGCTCGTAGATGCCGGCGTAAAACGGACTGAGGGTCATCAGGCGTTCATGGCTGCCCGACGCGACCACTTTCCCGTCTTCGAGAACAACGATGCGCCCGGCTTCCACCAGGGGAGCCACCCTGTGCGAGACGATGATACACGTGCGGTTTCTCAGATATGAGGCCATCGAACGTATGATGGCGTGTTCGGTTTCCATGTCCACTGCCGAGAGTCCATCATCGATGACGATGACGGGTCGGTCCGGAAGGAGCGCCCGGGCGAGCGCCAGCCGTTGGCGCTGTCCTCCGGAAAGCTTTATCCCCCGCTCGCCGATCCTCGTGTCGTACCCTTCGGGCATGGCCATGATCTCATGGTGAATGGCAGCCGCCCGGGCTACTTCCTCGATCTCTTCCCGCGCTGCGTCCGGCTTCCCCATGGCGATGTTGAAAGCTATGGTCTCGGAAAAAAGGATCACGTCCTGGGGCACGTACGATATGGCCGATCTTACGGTGGAGACGGGGAGCGCGTTCACGTCCCTTCCGTCGAAGAAGATAGTATTGTCGGCGACCGGGTAGAGCCTGGCCAGGAGATGGCACAGGGTCGTCTTCCCGGAACCGGTCCTTCCCACAATCCCTAAAAGCCCCGGACCTATATCGAGGCTGACCCCCCGGATAGCCGGATGATTCTGATTGGGATAGGAGAAAGTGAGGTCCCGCACCGCGATGTTGCCGTGAACGATATGCGGCGGTTTCGACTCCGGTTCGTTTGCCGGCAACCGCGATTCGACGACGGGACGTTCGTTGAGCAGGTCCTGAATACGCTCGAGGGAAGTAACCCCGCGCTGAAAGAGATTGGCCACCCATCCCATGGCCATCATCGGCCAGGTCAGGATGAAAAGATAGGTGATGAATGCGGCGAAATCCCCTGCCGTTATGGCGCCGTTCAGGGTCAAACGGCCGCCGAAGAAGAGCACCAGCAGAAGACTCACATTTCCAATGAAAGTGGATATCGGAAAAAGCGTGCCTTGCACGACGGCCAGCCTGAGGTTGTCGCGGACATAGGTTTCCCCCAGGTCGTGGAAGCGTCGGGCCTGCGCCGTTTCCTGGCTATAGGCCTTGATAAGGCGCATGGAGGAGATGGTCGAACGCGCGAATTCGGTCATCTTCGAGAATTGCTCTTGAACGCGTTTGAATCGGCCATGCACCCTGGCTGACAGGAACCGCGCCATAAACGCCAGGACCGGCATAGGGGCCAGCGCGATGAGCGTCAGGGTGGGATGGATGTAAGCCATGAACGCGATGGCGGCGAGGCTCAGCACTACCGCATCCACCATCGCCACGAAACCCATGCCGGTGGCCAGTTGGATCGAAGAGAGATCGTTGGTGGCAAGGGCCATGATGTCGCCGATTGTCCTGCGCTGATAAAAGGCTTTGTCGAGAGTGAGGATATGTGAAAACATCCTGTCGCGCAAGTGAGTCTCCAGAAGTCGAGAAAACCCGAAGAGCAACCAGCGCCATACGAACCTCAGGAGGCCGATCACCAGCGCCAGCAGGAGAATCTCGCCTCCATGGATCAGGAGTCCCCTTGGAGTGGCCGTTCCATTCTGCAGTTCATCCACGGCCCATTTGATCACCCGGGGTATCAGAAGCTGCAGAATGTCAACGACTATCAGCGCCAGAAATCCGACAAACAGCCGGATCGCGTATTTCTTCAGGTATGGAGTTATGAGACTTAAGGAGGCCCACGGCTTCCCTTTGACTACCTGTTCTTGCAGCATGTTGAAACTTCCATTTCCACTACTCTGCGGAAGCGTAATACGAAATACTTTCGAGACGGGAATCGAGCGCCATTTGTCCTACACTTTTCCAAATACATATTTGCCCAGCAGTTCTTCCAGGTCCACAGGCGGCTGCGTATCCCGGATCTCGCCTCCCGGTTGCACGTAATCGGTGGAAGCTCCATGAGAGATGGCTATGAACTTCTCCCCGATGATGCCCATGGTTTTGATGCTGGCGATGGCGTCGTCCTCAATCTTCACATCATCGTTAATACGGAGAGTGACATACGCCATATCGTCTTTCAAGCCGATTCTTTCCACGCTGCCGACATTCACACCCGCAATCGTCACCGCGGACCTTTCCGCCAGCCCTCCCACATTGGAGAAACGCGCATGGACAGTATAGGTGCTCCTTCCGAACAGACTGACATCCCCCAGGCGAAAAGAAAGGTAGGCCATGCAGGCAAGGCCGATCAACAGGAATATTCCCACACCAAGTTCAAGCCCTTTCTTGTTGTTCATCATCGGATACCTCGCTCACAGCAAAATGGAAGTGACGACATAATCGGATACCAGTATGGCCACCGATGACAGGACTACCGCATCCGTGGTCGCCCTGCTGACATCCTCCGGGCCGAAGGACCCTTTGTCCATACCCGCATAATACCCCTTGTAGGTACAGATCCAAACCAGTAAAACGGAAAAGCACAAAGACTTGATGATCCCCATGTACACGTCTTTCCACATTACGCTTTTTTCCAGGGAGCTGATGAACGCTCCCGGATCCACCCCCATCAGTTCCACTCCGATGAGATAGCCTCCGATGATGCCCGCCACGTCGAACAGTGAGGTCAGGAGCGGCAGGGCAACGAGGCCCGCCAGGAGCCTCGGAGCTACCAGGTACGAATGGGGGTTGATGGCCATGCACTCCAGAGCGTCTATCTGCTCTTCAATGCGCATGATCCCGATTTCCGCGCACATGGCCGAACCCGCGCGTCCCGCGACCATCAGAGCGGTGAGCACCGGTCCCAGTTCCCGTATCATGCTCAGAGCGACGGCGGCCCCCAGAAGGCCTTTGGAGCCGAACTTGGCCAGTGTATAGTAACCCTGAAGCCCGAGCACCATGCCGGTAAATCCGCCGATGAAACAGATCAGGAAGATGGACTGGGCGCCGATGAACTGAATCTGCCCGAGCGTCGCCCAAAATTTTCCCGGGGGACGGAAGATGCCTCGAATCACATGGATGAAGAATACCCCCAAACGTCCCAGCAGGCGGAGTTGGCGCAGGGCGAACCCGCCGAGCGTTTCCAGAAGGCGAATCATCGGGCGCCCCCCTTTCCCAAAAGGTGTTGCACGTATGCGTGGGTGTCGGCGGCGTGCCGGTCCGCTTCCCTTCGAAGAAACTGCACCACTCGCTCATTTGTGCTGTTCTTGATTTCATCCGGAGGACCGGCCGCCAGGATCCGTCCTTCATCCATCACCACCATGACGTCCGCGATGTGAAAGGCGCTTTCGAGTTCATGGGTAACCACGATAATGGTCATCTCCAACGCCTTGTTGAGTTCCAGAATAAGGTCGTCGAGACCCGACGCCGTGATCGGGTCCAGACCCGACGAAGGCTCATCGACGAAAAGGATTTCCGGGTCCATCGACAGCGCTCTGGCCAGCCCCGCCCGCTTTCGCATCCCTCCGCTCAACTGCGAAGGCAGGTAGGAAGCGAAACCCGTCAGCCCGACCAGGTGAAGCTTGATGGCCGCCATAATGCCGATGGTTTCATCGGGCAGCCTGGTATGAACTTTCAGAGGCGTCGCTATATTCTGTTCTACCGTCAGGGAGTTGAAGAGCGCCCCTCCCTGGAACAGAACTCCCATCCGTCGCCGGTATGCATCCAGTTGAGCCTCGTTGGATGTCCCCAGGTCTTCTCCATCAACCAGCAACCGCCCCGGCGGCGATTGCTTCAACCCTATCAGGTGTCGAAGGAGCGTGCTCTTGCCGCAGCCGCTCACACCCATTATGACGGTGATCTTGTGCCGGGGGATCTTCAGGTGAATGCCATGGAGAATCTGACGCTCCCCATAGAAGCTATCCAGATTGTTGACGGTGATTATGTAAGGATCGGCCATCTCGTGTTCCCGATTATCCGTTGGATGCAATTGGATCCTCCACCCTCCTGCCGGTCGCATGCTCCTTCGGGTCGGACGAACCATTCGCGTCGTCCTCCAACCCGAAGAACTGGTCCAATCGGGCCAGGCGAATCACTCGCCTTGCCCTCTCGTTCAAATGCGCCAATCGCAGTTCTCCTCGCCGGTCGGCTATTGCTCTCTTGATTTCCACCAGCAAAGCAACACCGGCGGTATCGATCGTGGAGACACGAGAGAAATTCAAAGTAAGCCTCTTTGCCGTCTTCTTGCGAGCCACGCTCAACAGCTTACCGCGCCGGCGGGGCACCGTGCGGCGGTCGAGATCTCCCTCCAAGTCCAGTGATACCTCACCAGTCCTTAAAACGCTGAATTTGTAATCCAACACACCCTCCCGGTAACATCGATAAAGGCTGTCCGATAATCCATTGTGCATTCAAATCCCACACGACGATCAATTTCAGAGAAGTATCCGCGCCCTCCTTTTTGCCATACGAGCATCCCCATGTCAAAATATTGTGTTTGGTCCTTGCACAAAAAGAAAACCGGATGATTTTCCAAATAAGGCATGCTTTACATCATTATAATGTTATAATCCAATTTCTTCCAGCCATTTCAGATGGGACGGCGTCGTGGGAGACCGACTCTCGATGGGGTACGGCGCGCGCGGAGTCGGTTTCGTGGAGCCTCGAACCGCCGGATTGAAGCCGACGCCGCTCCTCCTTACCTTATGACTACCGATAATATACGATATTTCAGCATTTCACTTCAGGAATCACGTGCATGGCAGACGAAGCTAAATTGAATTCCGGACCGGCTCCGGGAGACTTCGGTCAAGAGAACGGTCCGTGTATGGAAAACCACTGGGCTGACGAGAGGTTGAAAATCCAGTCCTTCTCGCTTGCGGGCATATTTGTCCTCGGGCTACTCTACACCTTTTACCTGGCTCGAGACATCGTCCTGCCGGTAGCTCTCGCAATGGTTCTAAACTTCCTGTTCAGACCGGTTGTGAGAGCTTTGAAAAATGCCCGCATTCCGCCCCCGCTGGGCGCGGGAATCATATTACTGATGGTTGTGGGGGTCCTCTTCCTGGCCGTCGAGGGACTCGCTCAGCCCGCATCCGATTGGGTGTCCAGGATACCCGAGAGTATGCCCCAGATCGAGGCCAAAGTACGGGATCTGTTGGGTCCCATGGAAAGGCTGGGCAGGGCCGCGCAGCAACTCGAAGAGATTGCAAGACCCGGAGACGAGAGCGGCGTGGATGTCCACATAAGGGGACCATCCTTGCTCTTGACGCTCCTCGGAGGTACTCGGAAGACCATTGTTACCTTCGGGCTGGCGCTTCTGTTGTTCTACTTCATGCTCGCCTATGGGGAAGTTTTCTTCCGCAGAATGATCAGCGTTATTCCGCGTTTCGAGGACAAGAAGCGAATTCTGGATACTGCGGGCGAGATAGAAAACAGCGTCTCTTCCTTCCTCCTCACAATGACGGTAATCAATTCGATTACGGGGTTGGTCATCGGCACGGCGATGTATTTCATCGGTCTTCCCAATCCCGTGCTCTGGGGAGTGATGGCCGGACTATTCGAGTTCGTCCCGTTTCTCGGGCCTATGGTGGGTATTTCCATCGTCGGAATAGTAGCTCTGCTCACGTTCGAAAGCGTCGGCCATGCCCTTGTGGCCCCTCTGGCCTACATGATCCTGACCACGATCGAGGGCAATTTCATCGCGACAATGATTTATGGCCACCGTTTCTCGATCAACCCGGTAATCCTTGTCATCTGGCTTGTCATCTGGGGCTGGTTGTGGGGGATTCCCGGAGCGTTGCTTGCCACCCCGATGCTTGCCATGTTCAAACTGCTGTGCGATCGGATCGAGCGATTGAAGGTCCTGGGGGAACTTATCGGCGGCTGAGCCGGCGCGAAGCAGCGTTCCGGCGTTTCCTGATACCGGTTTTTTCTGGAAAATTGAAGTGAAAGAGGGATGCGGCGCGAATAGAGGAAGTTCCAGGTTTTGGTTGATGGCTTGTGCGTGTCTGGGTAGAGTGACTATTGTGTCTCAATCGGAATCAAGGAGTCGAAGTACATAAACAGAACCACGCGGGATCGCGGTAGGAGGTTAGGAAGATGGCGCGTGGTTTTGCAGACATTGAAAGCCTTTCTGATCTGCGACGAGGCGAAATCGAGTTCTCCGAAGATGTCGAAGAGCTTCGAAAGATGGTCGAAGGGTGATGGATGCTGCATTCAGCAAACCTCGATATTGTCTTGTGGATTTCCGCCTTTTTCTCCGGAAGCGTTTCCCGAACACGGGTGAAGTAGACCGATCATCTGCTCTGGATCTTGCGGAATGCAACGCAAAACGTCGGATATGCACTCCGCGCTTCGTGGGAATTCGCTTCACCGTTTCCCCTGACATTGAAAAATCTTCTTAAAAAGGATATATTAAGAGGCTTTCTGGTGTAGCGCAATCCCGGCCCCTGGACGGAACAGTACAGGTCCGTGATTTGCCGCTTTTCATTATTACAGCAAAGGATGAGGAGACGGAAATACCCGCCGTGCGAACGAACGACCGTATTCTGACTCCTGTCTTCTGTCTTCACAAACAAAAAGAGGTTGTGTATGCAGCAGGTACCGGAGCCAACCGACGGAAGAATTTTACCCGTGGACAGCTATACCGCTCAGCAGATTACCGTTCTGGAGGGGTTGTCCGCGGTCCGCAAACGGCCTTCGATGTACATCGGGAACGTGTCGACGGAAGGCCTCCATCATCTCGTCTACGAGGTGGTGGACAACAGCATCGATGAGGCCCTCGCGGGGCACTGTACCCACATTCAGGTCCATATCCATATCGACGACAGTGTCTCCGTGGAAGACAACGGCCGCGGCATTCCGGTCGACCTTCACGAAAAGGAAAACATGTCCGCCCTGGAAGTGGTTATGACCAAACTCCATGCCGGCGGCAAGTTCGACAATTCTACCTACAAGGTCTCGGGCGGCCTCCACGGCGTAGGCGTGTCCGTGGTCAACGCCCTCAGCGAATACCTCGATGTGGAAGTACGCCGGGACGGCAAAATCTACAGCCAGCGTTACGAACGCGGAGAACCCCGTTCTCCCCTGACTGTCGGGGCGGAAACAAAGAGAAGGGGCACCCGCATCACTTTCAAGCCCGATACCGAGATCTTCACCGATACCCAGATGAGCTTCGACGTCCTGTCTCAGCGCCTGCGGGAACTCGCCTTCCTGAACCGCAATGTGCGTATCGACCTCACGGACGAGCGAATTCCGAAGGAGAAGAGCTTTTACTACGAAGGGGGGCTCCTGTCTTTCGTCGAGTATCTCAATAAGAACAAGGAACCGCTCCATCCCGATATTATCTCGTTTTCGGGCGAGAAGCAGGATGTGATTATCGAGGTCGCCCTCCAGTACAACAATACGTACAACGAGAAGCTCTTTACCTTTGCCAACAACATCAATACCAAGGAGGGCGGAGCGCACCTCGTCGGATTCAAGGCCGGACTTACCCGCGCCATCAAGCAATACGCCGTCCAGAATAAGGTCGCCAAAGCGGATGTGGACAAGCTCTCCGGCGAAGACGTGCGCGAGGGACTCTCCGCCGTCATAAGCGTCAAGCTCTCGCAGCCGCAGTTCGAGGGGCAGACCAAAACCAAGCTCGGCAACAGCGAAGTGAAGGGACTCGTGGAGGTGCTTACCTACGAGAAGCTCAGTTCCTTTTTCGAGGAAAACCCCCGGCTCATCAAAACCATCCTCGACAAGGTGCTGGAAGCCGCGCGCGCCCGCGAAGCCGCCAGGAAGGCCAGAGAACTTACCCGGCGCAAGGGAGTCTTGAGCGACCACTCGCTTCCGGGCAAGCTGGCCGACTGCCAGGAGAGGGACCCGGGAAAGAGCGAGATATTCATCGTCGAGGGAGATTCGGCAGGCGGTTCCGCCAAGCAGGGAAGAGACAGGAAGTTTCAGGCTATCCTGCCGCTTCGCGGCAAGATCCTCAATGTCGAGAAGGCCCGGTTCGATAAGATGCTCGAGAACCAGGAAATACGCACCATGATTTCCGCTCTCGGGACCGGCATCGGGGAGGACGAATATAATCCCGACAAGCTCCGCTACCACAGGATCGTCATCATGACCGACGCCGACGTCGACGGCGCTCATATCCGCACTCTGCTGCTGACGTTTTTCTTTCGCATGATGCCCGATCTCATCGAACGGGGACACCTCTACATCGCCCAGCCTCCTCTTTATCGCGTCGCCATCGGGAAGCAGGAGCGTTACCTCAAGGATGGGGATGATCTGCACTCTTTTCTTCTCGACAGAGCCGTTGAACGACAGGAAGTGTATCTGAACGGCAGCGAGACACCCGTACCGTCGGAGGAACTTCTGCGGTTGCTGAGAACGCTCTCCCGTTACGAAGACATTTTGGAGCGGCAGAGCAAGAAGGGGATTCCCAAGGATTTTCTCGATCAGCTCATCGGATGATGCAGCGCCCGCGAGACTGCGCTCCAGGACCCTGACGGCATTGCCGCCGTGAGAGACGAAATGGAGAAGGAAGGGTACCTGGTCTCGGTGGTTGAGGGGGAGGACGAGATACGGTAGTTCGAACTTGAAGTTTCCGAAGTGAAGAACGGTCAGTAGTGGTTCTGCCTGGGGCACTATTT
>CAYOVG010000129.1:12834-17156 GCA_964407285.1 uncultured Syntrophobacteraceae bacterium | reverse complement strand
TGGACGGCAAGCCGATCCGCGAGGAGCGCTCCAGGGTTTACCTGGCGTTCTACAAGCCCGGTCGGACCATCACCACGGCCAGGGACCCGCAGGGGAGGAGGACGATTTTCGATCTGCTCCCGGACCTGGGAGTCCGGCTCTACCCGGTCGGCCGCCTGGACTACGATGCCGAAGGGCTGCTCATCGTGACGAATGACGGGGCGTTGGCTCACCGATTGCAGCATCCGAGCTTTGGAGTGCCTAAGATATATGAAGTGAAGGTGTGGGGCCGCCCCGACGCGAACGCGCTGCGGCGGCTGCGCGCCGGGGTCGATCTCGAGGAGGGGCGGACCGCGCCGGCCGAAGTGACCGTCATGCGCTTTCTTCCGGACCACGCATGGTTGCGGATCGTCCTGCACCAGGGCTGGAACCGGCAGTTGAAAAGAATGGGGGAAGCTGTAGGGCATCCCGTTGTAAAAATCAAGCGCGTGGGTTATGGTTTGTTGAGTCTGGGCGATCTTACTCCGGGAGCATATCGGCGGTTGACCCGTGGAGAGGTGGAAAATCTGTTCCGTATGGTTCATTTGAGCGAGGCGCAAGACGGACGGCTATGACCAAAGGCAATCGCAGGAACTATTACTATTCCCTCGAAGAGACGCAAACCCGGCCGCTTGCGAACAAGAAGCGCCCCCGGTCCTCCGGACCCTCGCGTCTCTTGCTGTGGGCGCTGATCCTCGTGCTGGCGGGGGGCGGCGTGTTCCTGCTGTTCAACGTCGCCCAGACCTGCAACAGCCTCGATTCCTATCTTCCCTTTCCCGGCGCGCTCAAGTTCGTGCGGCTCATCCACAACGGCCAGGAGGTCGCTCCCAGAAACGGCGCGAGCCTGACCGTCAATCCCAAGGACACCCTGATGGTGATGAACGCGAAGACGGACGGCTGGATTACCTGGGGGACCAGGATCACTTCGCCCGATGTGAACGTGGAGCTTTTCCGGGTGAGTCCGGTTTCGCTCAGGTCTTTGTGGCCGGAGGAGTCGTTCGAGACGCCCAAGACGGTTCAGATCGACGTCTCCTGGTGGAACAAGCCTCTCGGGAGCATCACCCTTTTCGTGGAACTGGACGGGCAGGACTGGCTCCAGAAGGCCCTCGCCGTGCCGGAACCGGACCAGAAAATCGACTATCTGAAAAAGGTCCTGGAGAAGAATCCGGGAAACGTCTTGATCAAGACGCAGATGGCCGCCCTGTACTTCGAGTTGCAGCGCTACGACGACGCCGCCCGCCTGTACAAGGAGATCATGGAGACGAGCAAGACCAAGCCTTTGCTCGACCGTCTGCTCAGCATCCACCAGAAGCAAAACCGCGTCGACGACGCCCTCGACGTCTACCTGGAAATCTTCTCCCTTTCCAGGAGTTCCGATGAACTGAGGCAGTTTCTGGATTACCTCGAGAAACACAAGTCGGACGCGGAAACCGAGAAGTTCATCCGGGAACGCCGCAACCGGATGCCCGCTTCGTTCCAGAGCGCCCTGGACCTCTTCCTGGCGAATGTCTACACCCGGATGAAGGACTGGCCGAGGGCGGCGGCGGCGTACGAACGGGCCGTGAAATCGGGAGTCAGGGATTCGGATATTCTCTACAACCTGGCGGCCGTCTATCAGCAGGGGGACAATCCCGACCAGGCCATTCACGCGCTGGAGCGCTATCTCAAGACCAACCCCGGCGATTCCAGGTCCTGGATGCAACTCGGGGCGCTCCAGGAAAAGAAGGGGGCGCTGAACGCGGCGCGCTCCACGTACGAAACGGTCCTCCAGAGGAATCCCGGGAACGACGACGCCCTCTTGCGGCTCGTCGCCCTGCTGGAAAAGACCAGGGACAGGCATGCCCTGGAGGGGGCTTACGAAAAGCTCACCCAACTCCAGCCCAGGAACAAAATCGCCCACTTCAACCTGGCGATGCTCTACTACGAAGACCAGAAGTGGGACAGGGCCGTCGGGCTCTTCAAGGAAATTGCGGTCATGGACCCCAGGGACGTGGAGCCCCGCAAGTACATCCTGGACATATACCACAGGACGAAGAACCAGGCGGGGGAGATCGCGGCCCTCCAGGAACTCATCCGGATGGAGAAGGACAATGTCGATTATTACAAGTCGCTCTTCGCCATCTACGAGGAAAAGAAGGACTACAAGGCGATGGCGGCCCTGCTCGAGGGGGGGACGGACCAGCATCCGGAATCCGTGCAATTGCGGCAGTACCTGCTGTACGCCCAGTTGAAGCTCGACGACAAGAAGTCGGCGGTAAGGACGCTGGAGCATATCATCCAGTTGCAGCCGCGGGAGAAAAAGCACCTGCGCCAGGCGGCGGGGCTGTACGATGACCTCGGCCGGTACGAGGAGGCGGCGAGGAAGCTCGAAAAGCTCGTCAAGCTCGATCCCGACGACAAAGCGGCCAAGGACGACTATCTTCGTATGAGCGTGCGGGCGAAGGGCGACCATCCGGAAAAGAAGGACGCCCAGGCGCAGGAAAAGAAGGACGCCCAGGCGCACGACAAGAAGAAAGATACTCAAGCGCGCGACAAACAGGACGCTCAAGGGCTGGAGAAGAAAGACGCTCAGGCGCGCGAAAAGAAAGACCACCAGGGGCAACAGGACAAAAAAGCCGCGGAAGATAAAAAGGTCGCGGAAGGCAAAAAAGCCCCGGAAGATAAGAAAGCCGCACAAGGTAAAACCGTCGCGCAAGACAAGAACGTGGCGCAGGTCAAGAAAACCGCGGAAGTCAAAAAGCCCCCGGCCCCGGAAGCCAAAAAAACCGAAGACAAGAAGGCCACACAGGACAGGCAGGATAAACCGGACAAGAAGGCTCACTGAAAAGTGGGCTTATTTTGTTTTTCGAGCCGGAGCCGGGTGAACCTTTCCTAAGCCCCTCGCTTTCAGAATCGCAGGATAGTTCATGAACCATGTGTTTGAGGTAACACTCGAGAGGACTCATCGTCATTCCCGTCCCGCGTAAGCGGGAATCCAGGCGCCTCGAGGCTTTCCGGACCCCCGCCTTCGCGGGGGCGACCCGAAAGTGCTGCCCTGTTTTGAACCATGCCCGCGGCGACGACGGCTCAAGCGTTGCCCCGTTTTGAATCATGCCGGTTTGAGGATGGTTTTTTGTTGCATTGGGACCGCGTTTGATGTATAAGTAATCTCACTTAGCTCACGGGCGGGTAACTCAGCGGTGAGAGTGCCATCCTCACACGGTGGAAGTCGTGGGTTCAAATCCCACCTCGCCCATTGCCGAAAGCGCCATGGAGCAGAGCATAAGCGCTTGAGAAAGGGATGAGCCGAAAGGCTCGATCCCTTTTTTCATTCATGCCCTCGATCAATCCTTCAGAACCGGACCCCACCGGCAATGAACGCTCCCAAATCAATGCTTCCAGATGTGTTCTTATCCGCGGCAGGGTGGACACGGACAATGCCCGCGCCCACCCTGCCGGACTCGTTACCATCCGGAGGGTCGGATGGCGGAAAGGATACCCAGGATAAAGAGCGCCGCTCCGATCGTCAACCTGCGGAATTTGCGCCTTCCGGCTTCCTCGAAGGCCGCCCGCCACGATGAGGGTTCATTTCGTCCCGTCGCATAGTTATGGGGCAGGAGCACGCAGACGAAGGCGATAATGCTCATGGCCCACAATCCGAATGGGAGAAACCACGCAAGGCCGGCGACGTATGGATTATTCAGGGTGAGTTTGAAGTCCGAGGCGACCTTCAACGCCGAAGCGAAAAGCCCGGAGGTCGTGGCTGTGGCCCCGATGAAGAACTTCGCCGTATCCTCCATGCGCGATAGGGATTCCACGGGCGCTTTGTAGGACTGCTCGTGGTAGTAACGTTCTTCGTCGGTCAAAGCCCGCGAGGGCGTCAGTTCTTCTACCGTCTCGTCGCCATGTTTCGAAGGAACGGTGTTTTCATCCGTCATGGTGCGCCCGTTCTCCTTTCGTTCTCCATTCGATCAATTCCTATCCGAGCCGTCGGAGCCGGCCGAGCTACTCCGGCCCCAGACTTAACAGCCGCTCCTCCAATCTTCCCGTACCTGGTAGCCCCGCGCTCTTGCCCACTTGCACCGCCAGCCCGAGCAGTCCGCGCGCCTCCGCATGGTTGCCGAGGCTCGCCAGCAATGAACCGAACTGGCCGGCCACATGAAATATGCCCATTGCATCTCGGGTTTCCATGGCAAGGGAGAGGGCTTCGGACCACAACTCCACCGTCCGCTGCAGTTCGCGGGCCTGCAGGGCGATACGGGCCATATTGTGGAGCGTGGGTATCATGCCGGCCTTGTCGCCGATCTCTCGTTGGATCTTGAGGC
>CAYOVG010000129.1:0-12734 GCA_964407285.1 uncultured Syntrophobacteraceae bacterium | reverse complement strand
TTTGTTCCAGGAAAGAGAGGGCCGTGTCGTAGTCGCCTCGGGCTTTGTGGATCTGGCTGATGTTGTTGAGTGTTGTGCCCTCGCCGGCCTTGTCGCCGATCTCTCGTTGGATCTTGAGGCTTTGTTCCAGGAAAGAGAGGGCCGTGTCGTAGTCGCCTCGGGCTTTGTGGATCTGACTGATGTTGTTGAGTGTTATGCCCTTTTGCTCCCGTGTTCCAGCAACGGAGAGCGCCTGCTTGAATGCTGCGAGGGCGCTCTCGGGAAATCCCAACACCTTCCGGCACATCCCGTACATGTTCAACGCCCACCAGGGGGGCGCGGGGTCGTTTCTTCCGACGATCTCCTCGACGAGCTTCACGGCGTCGGCAAAATTGCTTCGCCCATAATAGTACCCTGCCACCCCCTCGGCCGGTTCGTCCGCCTCCGCATGCGCCCCGGCCCGGCGGAAATGGTGAATGGCCTCCAGATCGTCGCTCCAGAGGCGCGAGACGTACTTCCCCTGGAACCTGTGGTAGTTCCCCATCCGCATGTGCAGTTGCTTCAGTTCATCCGCGCCGAAGCCGTGGTCTTTCAGGAACTCCCTCACCACGGGGGGAACGAGATAGTAGTCCAGGTTCAGAGTCAAATCGCGGGCGCTTTCCAGCAGGGCGTAATCGAGGAGCCGCCGGCGCGCGGTCTCGCGCCGTTCCGGGTGCTCCTCGACGGCGAGAAGACCGTCGGCATTCACCGGGACCCTCAACAGCGACGCGGCCCTGAGGAGGCGGTCCTCCTCGGGGGTGAGCTGTTCGCGAAGAACTGCAAAGAGCAGGTTCTGGCGCATGGCTTCGAGCACGACGGACACCACGGCGTCGGGGGTGTCCGGCGGAGCCTGGACCCCGGAGAGCGCCCGCTCCAGTTCGTCGGCCTTCACCTTCTCGCCCGCCAGGAGCTGCGCGGCCCATTCGATCGCCCGGTGGTTGCCCCCGAGCGCTTCGTACACCCTCCGCTTCTCGGCGGCGGTCATCGTCGAGGGCAGGCGCAGCCGCCTCATCCGGTACAGGATGTCTCCATAGGGGGCGTCGGCCACGGCGCACTGGTCGAAGCTTCCCTCGGGCGGGTCCAGGTCGTGCGGGAGCGTGTAGCGGCCCGTCAGGAGTATGCGGGTGGGCGGAGGGAGCTTGCAGACCGTCTGTAGAAACCACCGGCCGGGTTCGTGTTCCTTCGGAATCTCCAGGGTGCGCAGGTCCTGGATCGATTCGAGGTTGTCCAGCACGAACGCGCAGGCCCTCTTTCGGCGCGAGAGGGAGGTCAGCATGCGGCCGATGCGCTTGCGGATATCCGGCTCCGCCTGGATTTCCCGGAGAAGCGACGGCTCCTCCCCGCCGTCGAAGGCTTCGGCGCGAAGCGGCTCGTAGACGCCGTCGAGATCGAACGGAGCCCGAAAGCCGATCAGCCGGGTATCCGGCCGGCGCTCCAGGAGAAAGCGCGCGAAGAGGCCGGCAAGGCTCGTCTTCCCGACTCCGCCCGGACCGGTGAAGGCCAGGATGCGGACCTTGCCTTCCAGGAACGGGCGCAGGTGGCGGCGCATCACCGTTCTGCGGCCGATGAAAGACGACCGGGCCGGCATGCGGACGGCGCCGTCTCCCAGGAGTTCCGCGGCGTTGTGGAGCCGCTCGACCGGTTCCCATGGGAGGGATCGATCGACGCAGGGGCCGTCTCCCGTCCGGTCCAGCAGCACGGGCAATGACCACTGGCCGAAAAGATCTCCGACCGCGCCCGGCCCTCCCGTCGCGTCACTGGTCCGTCCCTGGCCTCCATCCAACCATTCTCCGCCAGCCACCCGGTCGCGGGCCAGGTTGACCGCCCGCCCGAGCACTTCCCCCTCGGCCAGCAGGGGGAACAGCGCGGCGCTGAAGGCGGAAGCCGCGCCGTCCAGCACGGAGAGCCGCATTCCGAGCACCCGTTCGAAGCCGTTCCGATGGAGCGTTTCGGCCACGCTGGAAATGGACGCGGCGGTTTCTTCCACGCGGGCGCTCCGGCAGGCCGAGAGCAACACCAGGCCGGGCCGGTGTCCCACGGGCAACCGGTCCAGGGCGGCGGCAAGAACGCTCCCGGCCATGGGAGCGCTCCGCCAGGTGTTCTCGTCTTCGAAGAGCAGGCCCCATTCCTCCTCTCCCCGGGCGTTGCGGGCGGGGGTCCCGTGCATGCTGAGGATCACGGCGTGGTAGCGGTTCCTTGTGAGCCGATCCACCAGGGTGCTCGGAAAACCGTCCTCGGCCACGTCGATGTCGATCTCTCCGCGGCTCAGCGGCCCGTCCAGCGCCTCGAAAAGAAGTTCCTCCTCCTTCTCGAAATCGAGACGGTTCCGCTCCGGGTCGAGATCTTCCGGCGATGAGATGAAGAGCAGAATGCGCAGGGGCAGGGCGGCCGCCGCCGGCTTCTTCCCGCCGTTCCCCTTGATGCGCCTCGCCAGGACGCACCACGGATGGCGGGCGAGAAACCCGATATCGGGGTGGGCATGGTAGAGAAGCTCCCAGGGGAGTTCCTGGAATTCGGTCCCCTCCACCGTCAACCGGACCGGGTCCTGGTCCGCGCGCGCGGTTTCAACGGCATCCAGGATTCGTTCCACATCCAGGCCGGACGCCTCCCAGAGAAGGCCCCCGATCCGTTCCATCTCTCCGGTCCGGCCGATGGGCTTGGGCATGCCGTAGGGACTATCCAGCATCCGGTCGAGTCTTTCCGACCCGCGCCTCAACTGTTCGGCGAGTTCAGGGTCCATTCGCGGCGTGATGACAATTTCAAACGGCATGGGACTCACTCTCCTTCGGGACCGGGAGCGGGGACGCTGTCCAATCCCCTCGTGAGGCAGACCTCTTCGACACAGGTCCGGGGAATGGTCACCACCACGTTCTTGTTGCAGTACAGGCAGGTCACCACCACATCCGCGGTCCCTTGGGCGCTGGGGTCGTACAAGGGAAACCGGATGTGAAAAGGTTTCTCGCATTCGCAACAGTTGACCCGGAAGGTCTTGAAACTCTTGTCGTCTTTGCTCATATCGGCTCCTGTAATGCCGGAACATAACGTACCGTTGGAAAATTGGGGCTTGCCGGGGACTCGCGGGGCATTCTACAGGAATTTGGGGACATATCAAGACGTATTTCGGCCGGCGTTGCACGGGGGGATGATACGATTCGCCGCCTGCGACCGATTCCGGGAATGAGTCGGCGGGGCGCGCTCCGGTCGGCTTGCCCGGCATAAGCCGACTCACCGCGAATAATCCGTCGCCGGCTCACGAACCGGCGATTCGGAGCAGACCGCAGTCCCGGCAGGTTGTCGGCCGGGCTTTCCGCGCCGGGGTAGGAAAATTTTTCCTTACAGGGCAACTCCTGCCATGCCGCAAGGGTATTCTCCCAGCCATTGCTTCACATAACGGCTCGTATTTAGAGGATTTCACATCGTGCGGCGTCGTCCGGCGCTCTGGCATCGCCTTTGCTCTCTGAATGACCCGAACGGCAAGCGGCAATAACTCTCTGAGGAGCGGGGGACTGAGGATGCAGGCAGGTCAGATCAATGCGGCACAGGCAATGATGAGCTTCATAGCCGGCGAGAAGAACAAGATAAGCCGGAAGCTCGCGGATCAGGAATTCGCCAGGGTGCTGGATCAGCAGCACGTGAAGCGCTCCGGGGAGGACAACGGATTGAAATCTTCGGCCGATGGAAGGCTCCTCGCCACGAGAAACGCCGGCAATATCCAGCTCTCTGAGGCGCGGGCCGATTCTTCCGACTCCGTCCGGCGCGCCGGCTCCAACGACGACGATGAAAAGAGCGAGCGGCCGAGGCGGGCGGCTTCCATCCGGAACCAGGCCAGGGCGATCCAGCCGAAAGTGAGTTCCGAACTGTACTTTGCCAATCCGCCGCTGCTCGAGAGCGCCCTGGGACAGCTCCGGATGAGCGCCGATGTGCGGCAGGCCTGCGAAGCGGCCAGGGACGACCAGGGCCGCATATCCATGAAGTCCCTTATAGAAGTGCTGAGGCAGGCGAATGCCGGCGCCGCCGGAGAGAGCGTCCCGCGGGGGGCGGCTCCCGCCGCTCCCACCGCTCCGGCCGGCGTGCCCGCCGAGACCGTAACGGAAGTCATGAACTCCCTGCGGCAGGCCCGGCAGGGACAAAAACCGGCGGCTGTCGACCTCGAATCTCTCGGGCTCAAGTCCACCGGGACCTACGGCATCGATGAATTCCGGCAACTGCTGGACGACGTGGTGCGGCATGTGAGCGATCAAGTGGTCGCCGACAAGGTCCTTTCTCCTTTCGCCAAAGCTTCCGATCCGTCCCTGGATGTGGATTCGTCGGACGCGGCGTCGGACGGGACGGAGTTCGAGAGCCCGGCTCGGCAGATCGTGGGAAGCATCATCCCTTCCTTCGCCGGTTCCGCCGGCAAGTCGGAACAGGAGTTCGGAAGCCCCGATTCGCAGCTCCGGGGAAGCCGGGCGAATGCGAAGGACGCCAAGGCCGCCGACAATGCAATGAGCGCGCGGGGGACCACCACCGGGGGAGCGTCCGGCGGCGTTGACGGTCTCGACGGCCTCGAACTCCAAAACGAGCAGGCCCGTGGAGGGTGGATGGAAGCGGGAGATGCGCTTCTTTCGGACAAAGCTTCAATGAGCGCTCCCGACAAAACGGCGGCCGGCCTGTCCACGTCCGGTTCATCGGTTTCATCCGGCGCCTCGTCCGGTTCCGGGTCGTCCGGTTCCGGGGCGTTCGGTTCTTCCGGATCGTCCGGGTCCAACGGCGGGCACGCCGCGGCCGCCGCGGAAACGACGGCGTCTTCCGCGGCGAATGCGACGGAAGCCGGAAACGTCTACGCGAAACCCGGCGTGCAGGCGGAAGCGCCCCAGCCTCTCGCGGACAACGGGATGCTGCCGTCCGCCCCGGCCGGTGATGCCCTGCGGAGCGGCATGCCCGACATATCGGACCTGATCGGCAGCCAGTCTTTCATGGTGCTCACGGAGAAGGGAACCACGGCTTCCCGGAGCTACGCCCCGGAATACGACGACGGGATGGATGCCGTGACCCCCTCCGGGTTGCAGTCAGGAACGGACGGCCTGAAAGCCGGGTCGGCGCGGGGAGGGGAAAATTCTTCCCTTATGGACGCCGACGGCGATGCCGGACAAAGGGGAAGGGACGGGCTTGCAGGTTTTTCCGCAAGCGCTAAATTGCCGGGTCCCGGCGGTCCGGGGCAGGGGGGCTACGTGCGAGGAATGGAGGACGGCTTCGGTGTCCTGGTGAAAGGAGCGCCGGATTCGGCCTCGGGCGCGGAGGGCCGCCTGGTGATGCACGGTTCTTCATGGGTCCGGGACCTGTCGGAGCAGATCAAGGGGATGGCGGGCCGGAACCGCGGCCACCTCACCCTCGAACTGGACCCCAAGAGCATGGGGCATATGACCCTTCGGATAGAGGCGAACAACGACCAGGTGACGGCGGTGATTTCGGCCGGAAACGACCAGGTGAAAGACCTTCTGATGAAAAATGCGCCGGAACTGCGTCAGCATCTCCAGGATGCGGGACTGAATCTCAGCCAGTTCCAGGTGGATGTGAGACGGGATGCCGGGGACGGACGGGCGGCAGCCCGGCAGGCAAGGCAGGATGCTTCCGCGGGCAGACGCGGGAAGACGGGAAAGGTCCAGGGGGTCGAGGATAAGGCGCGGTCCGAGTCGTCGCCCGCCTACGGCAGGTACGCGGAAGACAGGCTCATAAGCCTCTTTGCATAAGGCCCGGTTGAATCGGATCGGGGATCGAAAAGAGCCCGAAAGGAGATAGTCATGTCGGCGGCAGTCACCTCCGCATTGCAGAGCGCATATGGAAATTCGAGCACTACCGGAACCGGCTCCGGCTCCGGCGGCAATAACGGCAGCGCGGCGAGCAATGTGAGCGCCGACAACTTCCTGACGCTGTTCACCACGCAGCTCCAGTACCAGGACCCGACCAATCCCATGGAGTCGTACGAACTGGCGTCCCAGTTGGCTCAGTTCAGCACGGTCTCGCAGCTCAACGACATCAAGAGCGAGCTGACCACCCAGTCGGAGACTCTCAGCTCCATCAACAACGCCCAGATGATCAACCTCATCGGGCAGGAAGTGACCGGGAGCGGCGACAGCATCGGCGTGTCCGGCGGAGCGGCGTCCGCGGCGAAGTTCAAACTCGGGGCCGACGCGGCGTACGTGAGCATCCAGATCAACGATGCGGACGGGAACGTGGTTCGCACGATCAGCCTCACCGATCAGACCGAGGGGACCCACGAGATCGGTTGGGACGGCAAGGACGAGAGCGGAAATACGGTGGCTGACGGAAACTACTCTTTCACGGTGGAAGCGAGCGATTCTCTGGGCAATTCCATAGAGTCCTCGACGATCATCAGCGGAAAGGTCTACTCCCTCCAGATGAACTCAGGGGGCACGAATCTGATTCTGGACGGGGAAGGCGGGGCCGTTCTCTCCGTCGGATCGATCATGGAGGTCCATGAAGCCGACAGCGACGCGACGGGTGAGAGCACTGCGAGTTGATCCCGGTTCCGGGCGCATTTCCGGGCCTATCGGCGGCTCGGAAGCGATCGTGAGACTGGGCGACCGGGAAGCCGAAAGCATCGATTGCGGGAAAATAACGAAACATTCTCCGCGGGCAACGCGGAGCAGTAGAGAATAGATCTCGACAAGTACAAGGAGGAAAGCCATGTCACTTAACGGAGCCATGTATGTGGGAGCAACGGGACTTCAGACGTACAGCAACGCCATGAGCGTTGTGAGCGACAACATCGCCAACTCCAACACCACCGCGTACAAATCCAACTCGGTCCGTTTCGGTGATATGGTGGGCGGCTTCATGCCTATTACTACCAAGGATTCGGACCACATGGGCGCGGGTGTCTCCATACTGGGGAACTTCACCAACTTCAGCCAGGGGTCCATAACGAGCACGTCCACGTGGTCGGACCTTGCGGTCAACGGCGAGGGGTTCTTCAGGGTTTCCAATATGACCGACGGAGGGCAGGCCACGGGTGAGACTTACTATACGCGTGACGGCAGCTTTCATATCGGCTCCAACGGCTACCTGGTCAACAATTCCGGACTGGTGGTGCTCAATGCGGACGGCGAGCCGATCAAATGCCTCCAGTATCCGGGCAATCCCGAGTACAACAACTTCTACGTGGACAACGACGGCCAGGTCTACGGCTCCCGCATCAGGACCGCGGAAGTGACCAGCACCGATTCCGTCCTGTCGAAAACCAGCAAGGTGACTCACGCGAGCACCGACACTTTCACCTTGCCTCCCGGCACGGGCGATACTTTCAACTACGATGTGACGGCTGCTTCGGGTGAGACTTCCGCCACCGTTACGTTCACGATCAAGGACGCGGACGGCAACACCGTCCGGTCGGAGACGAAGACCATAACGGCGGGTACGGGACTTACCTACACCTGGGACGGTCTGGACAACCAGGGCAATGCAGTGCCGACCGGTTCGAACTACACCTTTTCCGTGGCCTCGACGGACGGCACGGCGGTGCTTGCCGCGGCCGAGACGGGCACGACCACGAACCCCGTGGACGCCACCGCCACGAGCGATTACACCACGGCCTACACGCTTGCCGAGGAATCCTACGTTTCCGTCCGGATTCTCGACGGGAACGGAAACCTGAAACGCACCATCAATATCGCCGGGACGCAGGCGGCAGGGGCCCAGACCTACACCTGGGACGGAACGGATGACGCCGGCAACATGATGGACCCCGGCGAGTACACCACCGAGATATACACATCTCCCGCCACGGGAGGAGTGGATTCCTTCAGCTACGACCTTCTGACGGATGCGGACGTCACGGTGAAAGTGTACGATTCGGACGGCAAACTGGTGAACACCATAACCCAGGAAGGATTGAGCGAGGGAAGCTACACGTTCAACTGGAACGGCAGGGACAGCAGCGGGAATCCCACGGCGGCGGGTAACTACACCTATGCGATCTCGACCTCCAAGGACAATAAGTCGGAAGCCATCACCGACGCGGTTGTCCATCTTACCGTCATCCCCAATGAGGATGGACTCATCAGGCAGGGAACCAACCTCTACACGATCGGGGCGGAAGCGGGTACTCCTCTCAATTCGGGCACCAGTTGGGAGAACACCGCCGGGACCGTCACCGACTACAGCCTCGAAAGCTCCAACGTGGACCTGGCCACGGAACTGGTGAATATGATCATCTACCAGTCCACGTACAACGCCAACTCGAAGTCCATCACGACCGCGAGCAACATGATAGACACCACCGTCAACCTGGTGAGGTAGCCCGGTCGGCGGTCCGAAGCAGTAATTCACGAATGAGTTGAATCCGAGGAAATATCCCGATCCCGGCTTCCTGCAGCCGGGACCGGGATGTTTCATTGTGTCATTGCTTTGATAATTCGGTTGCCCTCCGGCAGTCGTGCAACGAAGTTGACCGGGCCGCCCGGTTTTTCATGCTTCCCGTACGCTCCGCCTCCTCCCATCCCCTTTCCCCGGTTGCATGCGCCTCGCGCCGCCGCGGAAACCGGAATTTCCCCTGGCATGCTCATTGCTTTTAATGTACTATAGGCTTTTCGAACGGCGCGATTCATTCCCAATCACAGATCTGGAGACCAAGGGGAGGCTTGCGGTATTCCATGGATGTGGCGACCCTCATCGGCATCGTTTCGGGATTTGCGCTGGTTGTTATTTCCATCATGATGGGAAGCGGGCTGGGGCTCTTCTTCAATCTCCCGTCCCTCATGATAGTGGTCGGCGGCACTTTCGGAGCCACCATGATCCACTACCCCTTGAGAGACGTCGTAGGGGTGTTCAGGGTGGTCAGGAATGTTTTCCGGACCGGGGCCGGAAGCACCGAGGAAGTCATCGCCAGACTCATCTCGTATTCCAACAAGTCGCGGAAGGACGGGGTGCTTTCCCTGGAATCGGAACTCAAGAACCTCGACGACGCTTTCCTGGCCGGAGGATTGCAACTGCTCGTAGACGGCGCCGCACCGGAGACGATCCGCGAGATAATGGAGATCGAGATCGATTGCCTGGAGGAAAGGCACCGCTCCGGAGCGGAAATCCTGAGCACCATGGCCGTTTTCTTTCCGGCGATGGGGTTGATAGGAACATTGATCGGCCTTGTGCAGATGCTTCAGACGATGGAGGACCCGAGCACCATCGGGCCTGCCATGGCCGTGGCATTGCTTACGACGTTTTACGGGGTCGTGGCGGCTAACCTGGTTTGCCTGCCGATGGCGGGCAAGTTGCGAAAGCGCAGCAAAGAGGAGACTCTGGCCAAGGAAATGGTGATCAGCGGGATCATTTCCATAGCGCAGGGCGAGCATCCGAGGATGCTGGAGCACAAGCTCCATGCTTTCATCCCCCCGAACCTGAGGCGAAACCGTCTCCGGTAGCCGCAAGGGGAGGGGCGGGCGGTTTATGACAAATCCATCGTTTCCCAAAGAGGGGCGGCGAACCGGGAGGAGATTCAGCCTATGGCTTCCAAGGAACCGGAAGAGGGACAGGAACAACCGAAAAAGAAATCGCCGATGCTTTTCATCATCATCGGAGTGCTGGTGGTTGCGCTCGGCGGAGGGGGATTTTTTGCCTATACGAAGTTTTTCAAGAAGGCTCCCGCGGAATCCGCGGAGGAAGAAGGCGGCGGAGATCATGGCGGAGGAGGAGGTCATGGCGGCCAGGGAGGGCAAGGTGGCGGCGCCTCGCTGGTGATGGATTGGGATTCGTTCCTGGTCAATCTTGCCGACCCGGGGGGGAAGAGATATTTGAAGGTCACGATGAAGCTCGAAATGACCAGCATCTCGGCCCAGACGGAGTTCACGGCCAAGAACGTGGCGTTGCGCGATGCGGTCCTGATGCTGCTGTCGAGCAAGGAGTTCGAAGACATATCCACGGCCGGCGGGAAGCAGACCCTCAAGCAGGAAATCATGGCGAGGGTGAATAAGGCGCTCCAAAAAGGACAGGTAAAAGAGGTCTACTTCACCGATTTTCTCGTGCAGTGACGAAAATTCTTGTAGTGACGAAAGAAGCGATGTTCTATGGAAAAGATTCTTTCTCAGGATGAGGTGGATGCCCTGCTCAAGGGGCTCACCAACGGCGAGATTGAGGCTCAGAAGGAAGAAGAGGAAGAGGCGGATGGCATTCGTCCCTATGACCTTACCAGCCAGGATCGGATCATCCGGGGAAGGATGCCCACCCTCGAAATCATCAACGACCGTTTTGCCCGCCTCCACCGCGTCACTCTGTCGGGAGCAATCCGCAGGGTCATCGATATCACGGTCACTCAGACGGAGATGATCAAGTTCGGAGAATTCATCCGGACCCTTCCCGTTCCCACCAGCCTTCACATATTGAAACTGGACCCGCTTCGGGGCCATGTGCTCCTGGTGGTCGAGAGCCGGTTGATCTTCAACCTCGTCGACTGCTTTTTCGGCGGTACGGGCAGGAGCAATTTCAAGATCGAGGGACGGGATTTCACGTCCATCGAACACCGGGTCATCAGCAAGGTGGTCCAGACCACTCTCAAGGACCTGGATCAGGCCTGGAAGCCCGTCGTGCCCATCAATTTCCAGTTGACGCGCTCCGAGGTCAACCCCCAATTCGCCACGATCGTTCCGCCCACCGACCTGGTGATAGTCGTTCATTTCGAGCTGGAGCTGGACCGCCTGATCGGCAAGCTGATCCTGTGCCTTCCCTACTCCACCATCGAACCGATCCGGTCCAAGCTGTACGCCAGCTACCAGAGCGATCAACTCGAAGTGGACACCGAATGGATGGACCGTTTCCGGAAACGCCTCCACGATGTGGAAGTGGAACTGCTGGTCGAACTCGGCAGGGCGAAGATCAAGGGGCGGGAGTTGCTGCAGCTCGATGTCGGGGACATCATCCTGCTGGATCATGATATCAGCGAGCCGCTCGTGGTGAAGGTGGAAGGCATTCCCAAGTTCACGGCTAATCCGGGGGTGTTCAAGGGGAGCCAGGCTTTTCAGATTTGCGATGCGCTGGAGCCTCCCGCCGTCTGATCCGACGCGACGGTCCGGCGAAAAGTATACGGTATCGAGTTCTAAGGAGTGCGTGTATGTCGATGGATGAAATGCTTCAGAATGACCTGGAATCCGCCATGGATGCCACCTTTGGGGAGGACATGGCCCAATTCCCGACCTTCGAGCAGGGAGGGGCCAAGAAGGGGACCAAGAGAGATCTCAACTTCATTCTGGACATTCCCCTGGAAATATCGGTGGAACTGGGACGCACCAGCATGCTCGTAAACGACCTTCTGCAGTTGGGGCAGGGGTCCGTCATCGAATTGAGCAAGCTGGCCGGAGAGCCCCTGGAGGTCTTTATCAACGGGAAGCTCATCGCCAGGGGGGAGGCCGTGGTGATCAACGAGAAATTCGGCGTTCGCATCACCGATATCATAAGTCCGATGGAGCGTGTCAAGCAGTTGGGATAAGTCTGTGCGGTCCCGAAGAAAGCGGTGCGAATGCCCGGATGGAAGGAACGTGGGATTTCAGTTTTCAGTTGCTGAGGATGGCGGGAAGCCTGCTGCTGGTGCTGGCTATCCTGTTCGCCTGTCTTTACGCGCTCAAGCGCTGGGGGCAGTGGGGGACGGCGCCGGACGCCGCCGCATGGATACGGGTCCTCGCCCGGCAGTCATTGGGGCCCAAGCACTACCTGCTCGTGGTTCGGGTTCGGGAACAGGTGCTGCTCCTCGGGGTGTCGCCCGAAGGGATTCGTCTTCTCACGCGCATCGAAGAGGGACGGACCGATGATCCGGAGACCCCGCAGGCGCGGAGGAGCAGCGTGCTTCCTTCCTGACGGGACGAAGGCGGGGAATGGAGCGAGACGGGATGCAAATGAGGTTTGACGTGCAAAAGAACCGGTTCCTGCTCACAGGCGTCTTCCTGCTGATTGTCGCGGGCGCCGTAGCCCTCTTTTCCGCGCGGGGCCATGCCGCGGATGTCAATTTGCCCGCCATGCGGTTCAACGTGGACGATCTGGCGTCCCCCCAGCAGTTCACGGGGGTATTGCAGATCATCTTCATTCTCACCATTTTGACGCTTGCTCCATCCATACTCATCATGATGACCTCCTTTACGCGCCTGGCTATAGTGCTTTCTTTCATGCGGCAGGCCCTCGGCACCCAGCAGGCCCCGCCCACCCAGGTTATCGTCGGCCTGGCGCTGTTCCTGACTTTTTTCATCATGCAACCGGTATGGCAGACGATCCAGAAGGACGCCATCGTTCCGTACAAGGAGAAGACGATATCCGGGGAGGAATTCCTCCAGCGCAGCTCGAAGCCGCTCAAGGATTTCATGCTGAAGCAGACCCGCAAGAACGACCTGGCTCTTTTCGTCTCCCTCGCGCAGCACGAGAAACCGAAGAATGCGGACGCCCTGCCTCTCACAACTGTAATCCCCGCGTTCATTATCAGTGAACTCACGACGGCCTTTCAGATCGGCTTCATGCTCTACATTCCCTTTATCGTGCTCGATATGGTCGTCTCCAGCATCCTGTTGTCCATGGGAATGATGATGCTGCCTCCCGCGATGATTTCGCTCCCGTTCAAATTGATGCTGTTCGTGCTGGTGGACGGCTGGGGGCTTCTGATCGGGTCGCTTGTGAGGAGTTTTCATTAGGATCGGGTTGCGGGTTGCGGGTTGCGGGTTGCGGGTTGCGGGTTGCGGGTTGCGGGT
>CAYOVG010000128.1:0-17167 GCA_964407285.1 uncultured Syntrophobacteraceae bacterium | reverse complement strand
GTGTTGTCGGCAGGCGTTGCGGAGTCGCGGTACCGGCAAGCGCTTTGCCGGAAATAGCCTGATTGAGATTTACTACAACGGTCTTCTCTGGTGGTAGCTGTGTCGTTTGAGTGGCTGTCCGCGGGAGGGGGCGCATTCATGTCGGCGGCATGGAAGAATCAGGCTCACCCGGGGCAGTGCGGGACTGCCCTTCGGTTATTCGAAACGGGACCGGCCTTTGAGCGCCCGTTCCAACGTGATCCGGTCGGTATACTTCAGGTCGCCGCCCATGGGGATGCCGTAGGCGATACGGGTGACACGCACGGTACGGTCCTTCAGGAGCTTTACGATGTAGTGAGCGGTGGCTTCTCCCTCGTTGCTGGGGTTGGTGGCGATTATAACCTCATTCACTCCCTCCTCGTCGATCCGCTGCAGAAGTTCGCTGATCCGGATGTCGTCCGGCCCCACCGCCTCCAGGGGCGCCAGTACGCCCTGCAGGACATGGTAGCGTCCCCGGAACGCTCCGGACTGCTCGAGGGCCAGCAGGTCCGCCGTCCCCTCCACTACGCACAGCTCACCGGTATTTCGGGCCGGGTCCGAGCAGATCGAGCAAACGGGAGCATCCGTGAAGTGAAAGCAGCGGGCGCACGTGTGAATTTCGGTTTTCACCTGGTTGATGGCCGACGCCAGAGCGCGCACGTCCTCCTCGGACGCTCTCAGAAGGTGCATCGCTATGCGCGTGGCGCTTTTCTCCCCCAGGCCGGGAAGCTTTCCGAGCCTCTTGATGAGGTTGCTGAGTGTGGGTGGATACGCATTGCTGGGCATGGGTAGTGTTTCTCGCCTTTCAGTCCGGTGTATGAGTTCCCACGCTCCTTTGCAGGAACGTGGGAACGGGAAAAATATTTCTTCACCCGGTTCGCAAAGACGCCCGATAACGGCTGAAAACGGTCTCGGCCGGCATCCGGCGTCGCGCATCGGGTATTCATGTCTAAAAAAGCCCGGGTATCTTCAAGCCGGGAATATTGAGACCTCCGGCTATCTTGGCCATTTCGGACGCGGCCATCTCCTGGGCCTTGCGCAGCGCATCGTTTACGGCCGCAACGACCAGGTCCTGCAACATATCGGCATCCGTCGGGTCTATCACTTGAGGATCGATCTTGATGCTCAACAATTCCTGTCGGCCATTGGCCACGGCCGTAACCATGCCGCCCCCCGAGGAAGACTCCACGGTTTTTTCGGCCAGTTCCTCCTGCATCCTGGCCATCTTCTCCTGAAGGGCCTTTACCTGCTGCATGGGATTAAAACCTTTCATTTTCCATTCCTCCTTTGTAAGGAAAGCATATAGCGGATTATGCAATCCGGAAACCGGAAGAAAAAAACTCACTACCGGTCTCCGGCCTCGCATTTCTCACTTCCGACATCCGGCGCCCGTCGATCAGCTCGACGCCTTTTCCCGGTCTCCCCGGTCCGATTTCAACTGCCTGATGTCCACCAGTTCGCCTCCGAGAATCTCTATGGCGGCTTGCACGATGGGATGTTCCATGACCATGCGCTTCGAACCGGCCTTACCTGCGCTCCGGCCGTCGGTTGCGCGGGTTTCCGCGGCCTCGGCCTTCTCGGATGGACGGACTTTCACCGTCCAATGGAATGCCTGTCCGAAGTAGCTCTCACCCGCCTTCCGCAGCTTTTCCAGGGCGGCGGGAGCCTTCAGCGCCTCTTCATACAACTCGACGACTCCCACCTCCGGACCGCCGTGAGCCCCGACCGACACCGTACTCCGGGCGAGTTTTGCGGCGAGGATCGGGTGCTTGTCCTGCAGCCACCGGAGGAATCCCGGCCATTGCGATTCGATGTCCGCGGGCGAAGCGACGCTCGCCGGCGGGGCCGGGGAGTAATCCCCCCCGGATTCACCGGAGGGCTCGACGCCGGGGGCGACCGGGAGGGAGCCGGCGTGGGGCGAGGCAACGGGCTGACGGTCCTCTTCCCTGTTCTTCCCGCCGTTGTTCTGATGGACCGCTGGGGCCCCTCGGGACGCTCCACGCGCCTCCCCCGAAGGGGCGGGACCTCCCGGCCCGGCACGGGAGGGCAGGGGAGGCTCATCCCCGCGGGATTCGGGGCGCTGCCGTCTGGAAGCCGAACGCGACCCGCTTGCCTGCGCCAGGTCCGTTGCGTCGAACGAGGAAAGCTTGTGGAGCAGCGCATCCAGCGATTCCAGGCGGGGAAGCTGCGTCAGGCGCAGCAGCATCATCTCCAGCGCCGCCCTCGGCATGCTCGACCGCCGTATTTCGTCTTCCCCCTTGATGACCATCTGAAAATAAAGGTACAAGGATTCCGGCGAAGTCAGCTCCGCCTCCTCCCTCAGCGCCTCGCGCTCCTCCTCGGGCAAATCTATCCACAACGCTCCGCCCTCTTCCCGCGCGCCGTCCATCGAGAAGAACAGGAGATTCCTGAAATGGTCGCACAACTGCCGGCAGAAGCGTTTGCTGTCCGTACCGCGCCGGTAGAGGTCCTCGACGGCTTCCAGGCACGCCCGTACGTCTCCGGTCAGGATGGCGTGCCCCACCTTGTGGACGCTTTGCCGGTCGACGACGCCCAAAATGTCCAGGATTTCCGTGTCGTCCATGCCGTCGCCGCTGAACGCCAGGAGTTGCTCCAGGAGGCTCTGGGCATCCCGCATGCTTCCATCGGCCTCGCGAGCGATCGAGTAGATCACGCTTTCGGAAAGCTCCATCTTCTCCTGGGCCGCTATGTTCAAAAGGTGCTTCACGAGCATGCTCGTGGGAATCCGGCGGAAATCGAATCTCTGGCAACGGCTCAGAATCGTAGCGGGAATCTTGTGAGGCTCGGTCGTGGCGAAAATAAAAACAACGCGCTCGGGCGGCTCCTCCAGCGTCTTGAGCAGCGCGTTGAACGCTTCCGACGTGAGCATGTGCACTTCGTCTATAATATATATCTTGTAACGGCCCTTTGCCGGGCGGTACCGGACGGTTTCCCTGAGTTCCCGGATGCTGTCGATCCCCCGGTTGGATGCTCCGTCGATTTCCAGCACGTCAATGGCGTTGCCCTGGGTGACCTCGCGGCAGTTGGAGCACTCGTTGCACGGGTGAGCCGAGGCCCCGCGTTCGCAATTGAGCGCCTTGGCCAGGATGCGCGCCACGGACGTCTTGCCGACTCCCCTGGCGCCGGTGAACAGGTAGGCATGCGCTATGCGCCCCGACGTAACGGCGTTTTGCAGCGTTCTGGCCACATGGGGCTGGCCTATGACATCATCGAACTTTTGCGGGCGCCATTTGCGCGCCAGTACAAGATAAGACATGGCAATGCCGATATTCCGTAATACAGGTACAGGGTGAGACTGAATGCCCGGGATGGACGGATGAAGAGTGGTGGAGCGGTGGCGGAGAGAGAGGGATTCGAACCCTCGGTACGCCTTTTGGGCGTACACACGATTTCCAGTCGTGCCCCTTCAGCCAGCTCGGGCATCTCTCCGCAATATGGATAGTTCTGCTTGTAAGTCAGTGTCTCGTCCGCGTGGAGTCTGGCGGAGAGGGTGGGATTCGAACCCACGTGCCCCGCTATTCACGGGACAAGTCGATTTCGAGTCGACCCCGTTACGGCCACTTCGGTACCTCTCCCTTCCATGACTTCGCTCCGGGGTCGGCGGCGCTCCCGAAAGAAACGCTGCAACAACTCCTTGCTCTCGCCGGCCCGGACCCCGCTGACGACTTCCATATAATGATGCAAAACAGGTGCTCTTGTCAAGTCTACAATTCCACCTGCCGCACCTGTTTTTAAATCCGATGCGCCAAACACGAGCCGACCGACCCGCGCGTGAAGCAAAGCTCCCACGCACATCGCGCACGGCTCCAGGGTAACGTAGATTATTGTACCCGGCAACCGATAATTTCTCAAGGCTGAAGCCGCCTGCCGCAATGCCCGGATTTCCGCGTGCGCCGAAGGGTCGCACTCCGAGATGGGACAGTTGTGCCCGCGCGCCAGCACCTCGCCCTGCCTGTCCACCAGCACGGCTCCCACGGGAACCTCCCCCGATGCGTAAGCCTTCTCGGCCTCATCCAGCGCGAGCCCCATATAATAGTCATGATTGCGACAACTTATATCATTCACGACGTCGAAAACACCCTCAACGAATTGCGCCTGCATACCTTGCATACCCATAACCCCCGCACGATCAAGACGAATTACTCGTCCACTCCGCGCCATATCCATGATACAATCCGCGTGTCTCGTACGGGTTCCCGGTAACGACCAGGGTGAATAACATAATCCGAGCGCATTGAGAAGTTTTTTTGTCTCATGGGTAAAGAACCTTTGAACATTAGGAATAATTTTGCTAAATAGAGCGACGCTTATTCGCTTTTCAACAGGCGTACTGCATTCCCGAGGGAACAATGGAATCGGAAGAATCGAAAAACAAGCCGCGATTTGTGAAAGTCGCCGGACTGGAGCAGGTCTATGAGCCGGGCGGAAGCCCCGGACATTCCGTCAAGAAGCATCCATGTCCGGACTGCCATTTCTGCCAGCAGTGCAGCGATTCGAGATGCTACTCATGCCGGAGCGGAAAGAACCGGGGGCGCCGGGAGACGGCGGTCCCGTGCAGGAAGTTGAGCCTGCGTGAACAGATACTTCTCTACGAGAGGATAAACGTTCAGGCGGGGAAGGTGGAAGACGTTACTGAAATCAAGAAGGAACGGTGAGACGAGAATCCCATGAAAAGAGTGGAACCATCAGGACTTAGGTTTGTATTTATACTCTGGATCGCATTTGGACTTTCATGCTCGTGGGGCGTGCGCGCGCCCGAGTCCATGGCTGCGGGGGATTGGGTCGAAAACTGCTGGAATGAAATATCGCACCCGACCTGGGAAATGGCGGAGAAGTTTTTGAATCCCCCCACGGAGTTTCTGACCCATTCATTCATCTGGGATTTGCTCAACGGCGACCAGCCCCCGCGCTCCGACCAGGGCGCTTTGTTCGATGCCTATCAGCTTGTCAGTTGGAAACCCCTTTTCGTCGACGGCAATTTCGAACTGAACCAGCGGGGCCGGGTGCTTCTCCACAGGTTGGAAAGCCTGGAAAGCGACGCCATCGACCCCGCGCCGTTCAATCTGAAACAGGCGAACGAACTGCTCGGGAAGCTCGCGGAAATCAAGTCTTCCATGAAGGACCTGGAGCCGTCCTACCGTCGGATCATCGAGGCCGCTTTCCCGCAGGGGGCGCAGCCGGGCCGGTCCTTTGCATCGGCTTCCGAGTTTCTTGCCTATTGCAGGCAAAATTCGGGGGAGTCCGCGACCGCGGGGGCCCATTCGGAAGCGACAGCCGCCTTTGTCGGCCTGCTGGAACAGAAGTACAAAGGACTCTTCGATGCGGCGAGCCGGCTCGATGTCCGGATGACGTCCAACCTGGTCCGCTTTTGCGCTGAAATGAACCCCAACGACAAGGAAAGGCACCTTCAACTGGTCATGGGCGGCATCGATATGGCCGGGCTTCTGAAAGCGTTGGAACCCACGTCCCGAGAGTATGCGGTCGTTCGTAACGCATACAATTACTACAAGGGATCGACGCACGCCGCCTCTCACGCGGCGCCCCTCGGCAAGGAGATGGAATCCAACGACTTCCTCAAGAGCCAGAGCAAGGCGTGGAACGGCATGCCCAATTCGCAGAAAGTCGGGTGGCTCGGGCAGAGCCTCAAACTCATGCGCCAAAGCGCGACGCGGCAGTACGACCGATACGTGCGCATCAATGCTCCCGAATTCCTCCTCGAGTACCATAAGGACGGCAAGATCCTGGCCACTCACAGGGTCATCATAGGGAAATCCGGAGGGAAGAGGGTCAAACTCAACGGCCAGGTCGTCGGAGAAAACCATACCCCTACTCTGTCCAGCATGATCGAACGGTTGATCTTCAATCCCCGGTGGTACATCACGGACCGTATCCTCAAGGAACTTGGCGACGCGGTCGCAAACGACCCCAAGTACGTTCAGAGTTCATTGAGGTCTCCGTCAGGGCAGCCCAGGGTGTTTCAGGTTCCCGGGCCGAAGAACCCCTTGGGAAGAATCAAGTTCGAGTTCGATAACCCCTATGCGGTCTTTATCCACGATACGCCCAACAAGGGCCTCTTCCAGAGAGCCCGCCGGGATTTCTCCCATGGCTGCGTCCGTGTGGACAAGGCCGTGGATCTGGCCAGGGTTATCCTGGCGGAGGACAACAATCCGGCCGCCGCCAAGGTGGACTCTTACCTCAAGCACTACAACCAGGTGTTCGTAACGCTGAATGAACCGGTGCCGATCGTGATAGAGTACAATCCGATATCCGTGGACGAGAAGGGGCACATCATCTTCCTGGGCGATGTCTACGGGCAGTATGCGGGAACTATCAAGTAAAGGCTAACATCTCGTTCTTGCTATGTTTATTTCAATACTCCATCTCTTTTTGTAACTTATTGGTATTGTTTTGGAAAAATTCTCGTAGCAATTTTTTTCTATTTGTAAAAACATGAACTTAAGGCGCATCCTAAGTGTGGCCGAAGAAAATGGGTTGACAGCCCATTTTTTTTTCGGTAGACGGGTACAGTATTCCTTACAGGTCAAGCGTGAAAACACTTTGTTTGGCCTCCCCTTGTTACGGACATATTGGGAGGTGAGGCGCGCCTGTTATCAATAGGCGGCCCTGTATAATGTCTTTTGCTCTATCTGTGCGCATCAGGAAGGTGCGGTGGTGTGTGTTGCGCCTTCGGTCTATAGCCATGGATTTGGGCATGATGTTTCGCCTGGCAGGAAAGCCTGGTTACATCAGCATGGAGGCTTTACCGAACCCGAAAACACAGAAGAAAAGGATAGCGTCATGTCACGGTATTGGTCACCCCATCTAAAATCAAGGGTAGTCCACCTTGCCATTACCCTCCTACTCGCCCTTCCAATCGCTTTCTCCAGTCAACCCAGTCAAGCCCTTACGCTCTCAGTCGGCGAGCCCTTCCGGGGAAGCCTGGTAAACGGCGTGCCGTTTCCCGATCAGTTTCCCGGTTATTATCTGCGTGATTTGGAGAGAAGCTACACCACCCCCGAGTTGGTTGGGGCGTTGTTGGACGCCTTTGAAAGGTTCGGGGAGCAATATCCTGATTCGTGTGAAGTGTTTATCGGCGACTTTTCTCAACGCAACGGCGGTTGGCTGAACCGTCATCGGTCGCATCAGAACGGCCGTGATGTGGATATCGGTATGTTTGCGAGGGGTAATGTGCCTCTGGACGGCTTCTACCCTATGAATGGGGAAAACCTGGACGTCGCCAAGACGTGGTGTTTCGTTCAAAGCCTTCTTAGCACTCAACGTGTCGAGTATATATTCCTGGATAGAAGCATCATGTCGCGTCTGTATGCCTACGCGCTGAGCCAGGGTGTGGACCCTAATTACCTGGACCGGGTTTTTCTTCAGCCGGGCTGGGGAGGGAAGGGCTCCATCATCCAGCATGCGAGCGGACACCGCGACCATATGCATGTGCGCTTCTTTACGCCGTGGTCCACCCTTGCGGGACAGATGAAGAAGTTCGATCCCCAAAAGGAAAGAATGATCGAAACGGCTCAGCAGACCTACCTGCCGAAGCGGGTCAACTACTATGTGAAAGGCAACGAGAACAGCCTGCGCTCGCTTGCGCAAAGTTTCGGAGTGAGAGAAAAGGACCTCGGCAAGTGGAACGGGATTTCCGGCGGGGAATGCCCCCGGCCCGGCACCTGCCTGGTTTTCTACAAGAGGGGCTTCGAACTCGAGCCGGTCCATATCGCCAGGTCCCTCCAGCCGCATCATATAGGAGAGGCCGGTTCCGCCATGCTGGCCTCTGTGCAGATGTCCTCCAGTTTTGGGAATGCTTCCGAACCGGCCGTTGTCAGGGAACGGCAGCCCGCCCCCGCAAAGGAAACGCCTGCGGACCGGGAACATGAAATGGTCGCCAAGGTGCGGCAACCTGCTGCCGGAGGACAGTTCGAGGACAACGTGCGGCGGAAGGCGCAGCCCGCTCCGCAGCGGGAGCAGACCCTGGTTATAGAGGTTGCGCAAAGAGAGATTTCGCGCAAGGAAGCCGCTGCTCGGAAGGAACACGACGCGGCAAATGTGAAAAAGACCGCGGCCGCTCCCGCGCCTGAACCCAGGGTTCTCACCTACACCGTTCGCCGCGGGGATACCCTCGCCAGGATCGCCAGGGACAACGGGTTGACGGTAGATGCTCTGTGCCGGTTGAACAAAATGAAGAAAAACGAGGGGCTCGATCCCGGCGATAAGCTGGTGGTGGCGTCCGAAGAGCGCTCCCGGTCATCGAATAGTGTGAAAACATCCTCAAAATCTTCCGAGAGGAAAGACGGCTACGCGGTCGTAGCCCGGAACGGCAAGTCCGACAGGGACAGGGGCGACAAGTACGCCAAGGCCGGCAAGGGAGCCAAAGTCGTCGAGAAAGTCGCCAGGACCCATGTGCTCAAACGTGGTGAAACCTTGTGGGATGTAGCAAAGAAGTACCAGGTCACCACACAGGTTCTTTGCCGTCTGAATCGCATCACGACCAAAGAGCCCCTTCACCCGGGCATGGCCCTCAAGCTTCCCACGGACTAGGCGCGGCGAATGAATTATTGATTTTTTCCGCTTTCCTTCCACTTCCGAAGTGGTTATAAGAAAAATCTAAGGGCGGGCACTTATATGGTGCCCGTTTTCTTTTGATTCCATACCGGAATTACTGGATGCCGGATGCTGAACGGGTATAGTGCTCTTTCGGTTTCGGCATCTTTTTGTCCGGTAAACGGCATTACTTCAATCGGTCTGACTTCTGAACATCATCGAACCGGGAAGGACAACTAAGGGCAAGCAATGATCAAGGATATGACGAGGCTAAGGAATATCGGGATAAGCGCCCATATCGATTCCGGAAAGACCACGCTTACGGAACGGATTCTCTACTACACGCAACGGATTCACGCCATCCACGACGTGAAGGGGAAAGACGGCGTGGGGGCCAAAATGGACTTCATGGAACTCGAGAAGGAGCGCGGCATCACAATCCAGTCGGCGGCCACGTTCTGTAACTGGCATGACCATTACATCAATATCATCGACACTCCGGGACACGTGGATTTTACCATCGAGGTGGAACGGGCCCTCAGGGTGCTGGATGGAGCCGTCCTGGTGCTGTGCGCCGTGGGGGGCGTGCAATCCCAGTCGATTACGGTCGACCGCCAGATGGTCCGCTACAATATTCCCAGGCTCGCTTTCATCAACAAATGCGACCGGTCCGGAGCCGACCCCGAACGCGTGGTCAGGCAACTGAAAGAAAGGCTGAATCACAATGCCGTTCTCATGCAGCTTCCCATAGGGCTGGAAGGCGAACACGAAGGGATCGTCGATCTCGTCACCATGAAGGCTGTCCTCTTTAGAGGCGACCATGGCGAAGACATGCAGGAAGGCGACATTCCCGCCGCGTTGGTGGAAAAAGCCCGCGAGAAGCGTGAAGAAATGCTCGATGCGCTTTCACTTTTCTCCGATGAGCTTACCGAGGCGATCCTGGAGGAGCAGGTGACGGAGGATTTGATCCACGACGCCATCCGCCGGGGCGCTCTGTCTCTCAAGCTTACGCCGGTGTTCGTCGGATCGGCCTACAAGAACAAGGGCGTGCAGTGCCTGTTGAATGCAATTGTCCGCTATCTTCCCAGTCCGCTGGACAGCGAGACCGTCGCGCTCGACCTCGACCAGGAGGAAGCGCAGGTCAAGCTGGAGTCAAAGTCCGATCTGCCGCTGGTCATGCTGGGGTTCAAGCTGGAAGTGAGCCGGTATGGGCAGCTCACGTATTTTCGCATCTACCAGGGCCTCCTGCGGAAGGGAGACAATATCGTCAACGTCCGTACCGGGAAGCGGTCGAGAGTCGGGCGACTGGTGAGGATGCACGCCGACGAGATGGAAGAGATCGACAATGCCGCGGCGGGCGATATCGTAGCCCTTTTCGGAATAGACTGCTCGTCGGGAGACACCTTTACCGACGGCCGTGTCAACTACACGATGACATCCATGTACGTGCCCGCCCCGGTCATATCCCTGGCGATAAAGCCCGCGGACAAGAAGGCGGAGGTCAACATGGGCAAGGCGCTCGGCCGCTTCACGAAGGAAGATCCCACCTTCAGGTCCTACCTGGATGAAGAGACCGGTGAGACCATCATCTGCGGAATGGGAGAGCTGCACCTGGATGTCTACGTGGAGCGGATGAAAAGGGAATACGGGGCCGATGTGGAAACGGGAATGCCGAAAGTGGCTTACCGTGAAACGCTTACCCGCCGGGCCGATTTCAATTACACGCACAAGAAGCAGACGGGCGGATCGGGCCAGTACGGGCGGGTTGCCGGTTTTATGGAGCCCTTCGAGGATGGAGACTACAATTTCGTGAACAACATCACGGGAGGCGCTATCCCCACGGAATACATTCCTTCCTGCGACAAGGGATTTCAAGCGTGTCTGCAGAAGGGGGCGCTCGGGGGATATCCCATCGTCGGCGTTCAGGTAACCATCAACGACGGCGCCGCGCATTCGGTGGACTCTTCCGACCTCGCTTTCCAGCAGGCTGCCGTGGGGGCTTTCCGGGAGACATACGACAAGGCCGCGCCCATTTTGCTGGAGCCGGTGATGCGGGTGGTCGTGGAGACTCCTTCGGAATTCCAGGGAGCCGTCCTCGGAACGCTCAATCAGCGCCGCGGGATGATCATCAGCACATCGGAAGATGGCGTTTTTTCGACTGTCGAGGCTGAGGTGCCGCTCGCCGATATGTTCGGGTATTCGACCGTCCTGCGTTCGTCCACGCAGGGGAAGGCGGAGTTTACCATGGAATTTGCGCGCTACAATCCGGTGCCCAAGAGCCTGGCGGAAGAGATCATCAAGAGGCAGAAAGAGCCTCAGAAGCAGAAAAAAGCTTCCTGATACCGGTGGCCGATAAAGAATGCTTATCAAAAATGTCCGTTACGGTGTATTATGCGAAAACACTATGGCGCAACAGCAGTATCGTATGTGTCCTCGGATCGGCTCCAGGCGAGCTGCAGGTGCAGGTGGCGAGCGGCACGGTTGAAGGAGATGATGGATGATTGAGGATCGACCACTGGGTTCACCGAAAGTCGACATGGTTTACAAAACTCTGGGAGGTCCGTTCGGGCCCGGCGAATTGGGTGTGGTGATGGCGCGCGCGGGAGTGGGGAAGACGGCATGTCTCACCCATATCGCCATCGAGCACCTGCTTCGCGGAAATTCCGTTCTTCATGTCTGTATCGGTGAGATTCCCGAGAAAATAAAGGTGTGGTATCACGAGTTTCTGAAAAATGTCGCCCGTACGGAACCCGCGGAGGATTTTTCCAGGCTGCAGCAGAGAGTGGAGCCGTTGCGCTTTATTCTGGCTTACCTGCACCAGACGTTCACGCCCGACAAATTGGAGCAAAGCGTGCGGAACCTGGAGGAACAGACGAATTTTCGTCCCTCGCTCGTGATTCTCGACGGGCTTGATTTCGAAAAAATATCCGGCTCGACTATCGGCGGTCTGCAGGGTTTCGCCGAGCGGCACAAGGTTTCCATGTGGATGTCCGCGAAGACGCACCGGCACATATCTACAGTCAACGCCCGGGGAATTCCGTATCCGTGCCACGAGATCGATGAGCTTTTTCAAGCGATTCTTTCCATGGAACTGGATGCCGCCGGCGATATCGAACTGAAGGTGCTCAAGCACGGAGACCGTTATATGCCGGATTATCCGGCCGTTTACCTCAATTCCCAGACGTTTCTGGTCAAGAGGGCGGACCAGGGCTGATGGCCATGACGGGCAGTGGAAGATAGGGTCGCCGGTTACGTGTTACGGGTTGCGAATCCGGGTTCGTGCGAGCCGTAACACGTAGCTTTCTTCCGGCCCTTTCAGAGCGGAAGCGGGGAATAGTTGTCTCTTGCCGGATTATCGGTCGGTAGTGGAGGGAATGTGCCATGGAAGACGATCTAATAAGCTCCCTCACACGTCAGGTCAAGGAAGAGGTAATCGAGAACTACCTGACGGAAAGGCGCATCATTGAACTCCAGGTGGATGACCTCAATCAGAGGGCCGCATCGGTCAAAAGCCTGGCGGCAGACACGGGAAGGCGCATCTCCCGGATATCGATGCTTACCATCCGGGACGAGATGCGACGGGAGCTTTCCCGGATACTCGAGATCCCCGAGACCTCTTTCTGGAGTGGTTTCATGGGGAAGGAACTTCCCCGGAAGGTCCGGTTCATTCGTGTGAAAGCGTTCACCAGCAAGAGCCGGTACCGGAAGCTGTTTCTGGAAGCATATTCCCGCCTTTACGAGTGGATGGAGAAATACGGGGGCGCCTATGAGGATCTCAAGGCCGAAACACAGGCCGTGAATACGAACATCCAGTCGTTCCACAAGAACTTCGACTTGCTCAATATCATTAACTTCATCAAAGGGCTGGACTCGTACGCAATGGAACTGAAGCATTATCTTGGCGAGAATTTTACCGCGCAGGAACTGGCGTCCGTGGATCAGAAGCTCTATATCCATCCCGTTTCTTTTGAGCGGCTGGATGTTCCGCCCCCCCTCGATCTGCCTCGGCCCGACCTCGTGGAATCCGCCCTCGAAGACCTGTCCTCCCTGGTCTATGAGTTGAATCAGGACAGGGCCAGGAAGCTGATGCAATAGCGCCGCTTTCAGTCCTGGAGACGTGTTGCCGCCTCGTTGCGCGCGGGTATTTGCATTCGCCGCGCCCCTCGCTCGCAATACCCTTCGCGCCCGGCAGTCGCCCCCCCGAAAAAGGAAAAGCCGGTGGGAGTCCCACCGGCTTTCTTCATTTAAGCAGAGCAGTAATGAAAACTACTTCTTCATGTGCTTCATGAAAATCTGCTCAACCTTGTTCGCCATTGCTTCGGCTTTGGATGCTGCTGCTTCGGCGCGGCGAGCTGCTGCTTCAGCGGCGGCAGCGGAAGCCTGGCACTGCTGCTCGGCAGCCTGGGCGCGGGCAAGGGCCTGATCCGTGGTATCCTGGAGAGCCTTGATCTTGGCCGTATCGGCGCAACCGGAAATCATGGTGAGGGCCAGAGCTACCACAAAGAAAACGGACAGCAACTTCTTCATTCTCTTTCCTCCTGGTGTTGAAGCATTAATGAAATACATCACTCTTTCACTAAACAAAAAACTATTCCTCCTCACTCAACTACCACCCAACAACGAAAAATTCTCACCCCCCTCGAAATTCAGAGATCCACCTCAGCCCTAATCGGCCGCTCTCAACCGATCCCCTTACTGATTTTCCGAGATGCTACTTCACTGCTTCATTAAAATCAAGAGAATTTTGGTGCTTATGGAAGGCAAAGGTGGAATTATATGTGTAATAATGCGGGAATCCACTGGTCGATCAGCGCATTGACTGATATTTATTAGTATCTTCCGTTACTTATTGACTGCAGCCGGCCGCTTCGGCTCGTGTTTAATGAAATCCTGAACATGTCTGCATAAGGCCTTGATAAGTAAAGAAATGCAAATAGGCCGGTAACTCCGGCGCCAGGACGAACCGTTGAGTTCCCGGCCTGTTGCGGGGATCGCGCTCCGTGCCCATGTTCACGAGCAGTAAACCTCATACCCCGTGACTCGCGACTCGCTACCCTCGACCTTTCCGTTGAGATTCCATTCGTTCAGACGGGATACGATGTCTTTCGTAATCTCGCCCCAGTTGCTTTCGAAGTCCAGGGTATGTCTTGCGTAGGGGTACACGATGACCTCCACCGGAAGCGAGTTCCCGGCGCATTTTTTCAGTACGAAGTTGATGGTGCGCTCGTTGTGGGCGATTTCATCGCGTCCCGCCAGCATCAGCAAAATACGCGTCCGGCAATTGCTGCTCTTCTTCTTCAGCAGGATGTCGAGCTTTTTGCTTTCCAGGTAAAAGCGTGCGGAACACTTCCGCAAAGTGTTGCCGTCACACCGGATCCACTCCTGTATGGAGGGGTCGTCGGTAAACAGGTGGGGTATGTCGACAGGGATTCCCAACTGGGTCTGCCGCCCTCTGCCGAGCGTCAGCGCTAACCCGATTCTCATTTTGGCGAGAAGGCTGAGGTCCGGCTTGACCTGCAGGCCGGGCGTATTGAGGATAATGCCGTCCACAGCCGCCGGACGCAGGACCTCATAGGCCATGGCCAGTTTTCCGCCCCAGGACACCCCCAGCAGATAAACGGGAAGGCCTGGATAGTCCTCCTTCGCTTTCATGAGAACGGCGTCCATGTCGGCGATGAGTTGTTCGTAGCTATCTATATGGCCCCGATGCTCCGTGTGTCCGCCTGTCCCTCGTCTGTCCGGGGCGATCACCATGTAACCCTCGGTCGCCAGTTGCATGCAGGACCGGGTGAACCAGCCGCTATGACTCAGCAGTCCGTGCAAAAGCAAAACAACGCCCTTGGTGCTGCGGGGCGCGTAAACCCGCATGGCGGGTTGACGCGTGATCGTTACGGAATCGTGTTCATCGAAGGGAATCTCACCCCTCTCCAGCCAGACATCGATTGCCGGGGGGGGACTCCCGCTCTTTCGCGCCGCTGTATCCATGTGATCGATGTCGAACTCCTCACAAAGATGGAATCGATGGGGTGGCGCGTCGCTGCTCCTATCGGGCCGCGTCGCCGATCATTTCCGGGGGAAATGGAACATATGTTACTGCTTTTCCGGTGGAATCGGTCCGCTGGACGCCGGCCTCCGGCAAAAAGACGTTTTCTCCGACAATGGGTTTGCTCGGATGGACCGGCATGCCGCTCAATTCCCGGACCAACCGGCTCAGGTGTTTGAGCCGGGTGCAATCGACCGAGCACTTTGCTTTGTACAGATCCTGGTGCAGGTTCAATACGGCGACCACTTCCTCTATGGCGGTGTTCCCGGCCCTGTCGCCTATCCCGTTGATGGTTCCCTGGACTACGTTAATTCCCTCGCCGATGCAGGCCAGCGTGTTGGCGGTGGCGAGTCCCAGGTCGTTGTGGAAGTGCACTCCGAGCATGGCGTCGCCGATGTTCGGGACGCAATCCTGGATACCCTTGATCGCGTCCGCCGCTTTCTGAGGGATCAATATTCCCGCCGTATCGGCGAAGCCGACAGCCGTTACCCCGGCGTCAATGGCTTCCCGGTATATTTCATGAAGGAAATCGGGTTCCGTGCGTGACGCGTCCTCGGGTCCGAATGAGATGATTTCGAAGTGGCGCCTGGCGTAGGTCACCGCATCGACCACCGTTTTGACCACATCGGCCTTGCTGTTGCGCCGGATTTCCCTGTGCGTGGGACTGGAGCCGACAACTATTTGAATTCCCTTGCTCAGGCTTCCGGCTTCCGCAAGCGCCTCCACGGCAAGGTCGATATCGGACTGCATCGGCCGGCAGTAGACCATGATGATCGGTCCCTCCGTTTCCCGGGCAATGCGCTTTACCGCCTGTACTTCCAGGGGATCTGCTCCTGGAAACCCCGCATCGATGGAATGGACGCCGGCTTGAGCAAGGGCGCCCGCAAGCTTGACTTTTTCTTCAATTCCGAACCTTACGCCCGGCATCCGGCCTCCGCCGCGAATGGTCGTGTCGGCGATCATTATCCCGCCCTGTTTCTTCTTCTGCCTGATGATGGACAGGCGAATATTTTGCGCAATCTTATCGAACATGCATCAATCCCTTTCTACGGTTGGTTCAAACCGATGTTCATCACCGGATGCCGCGCGGAACAAGTTCTTCTCCGGCATCCGGCAACCGGTATCTGCTACACGGAATTCCGCGGCAGGCGCATGGTCAAACCCAATCCGCCACCGGGCGTGCGCCCCGTGGAAGGCAATCTGAGTCCCCCCCGCCAGCCGAACATCAACACTGGTTGGACCGGATCGTACGAGAGGAGCCACGTTCCAAAGGCGCCCTCCTGGCCCGCAAGATGGTCCCCCGCTGCCGCGGCGACGGGCAGGGCGGCCCTCGTCAGAATGGACGACTCTCCCACCTGTGCGCCGACGATTATTTTCCAATCCCGCCTCTTGAGTTCTCTCACCATTTCAAGGGAGCGCAGAACGCCTCCCATCTTCGAAACACGGATATTGCCGATCCATGCGCCCGGCAGTCCCTCGAAGAGTTCCACGTCCTTTTTGCCGCAGAGACTCTCATCGAGTATGATCGGGATATTCAACTCCATGCTCATAAGACTCATTGCTCTCGCGGCTCTCGGCTGCAGGGGCTCCTCCACGCCGACCAGGGGAATAGTGAACCTGGAGAGGTGTTTGATCCCGGCATTCGCTCCGGTATTCCAGAGGTTGTTCGCATCGACCCGGAGAGTCGCGCCGCGCCTTAGAAAGACGCGTGTCAAATTCTTAAAATACTTGACCTTTTCAAGGTCCCTGTCGTCGCCCCCGATCTTCATCTTGAAATCCGAAAATCCCCCGGCCAGGTACTTCACCACGTTCCGGCAGAATTTCGGTATCGGATCGTCTCCCAATACGGCCGTGTAGCGGAAGCGCCTGCCGTGGACAGGTGGCGCGCCGGCTATCTCTTCCAGCGAGACGTTGGATTCTCGGGCGAACAGGTCGAGGAGCGCTATTTCCATGGCGCACCAGGCGGCGGGATTCTTGTCGATCCGGTCCGAATTTGCGGTGACCCAGGAGTTCAGGTCCGAGGGCGATGCAATGTTCGCCTCGATCTCTCCGGTGATGGTTTGAATCCAGTCCAGGGAGGAGCGGATCGTTTCCCCCGTAACGTACGCCCTGGGGCAACCCTCCCCGATTCCGGTCATTTTCCCGCGAACCGCTACCGCGATGATGCTCTCGGAAACCCTGCGCTCCGCGGATGCATGTTTAAAAGCATGCCGTAGCGGAATCCGCGACTCTTGCGCTGAAATGCGGAGTCTGTCCTGGTTCATGGCATGATGGCTCCTCCAATCGAGGCCGGCGAATGCCTCGCGTCATGATGAGCGCAGGCGTTTCAATCGCTCCGCGGCTTCGACCGGGCAACGGTGTGGGAAGAAAAATCGAATGTGGAGTCCCTCTTGTATCCAAGAGCGATGATCTTGAACTGCCCCTCGCGTTGGCCGCCTTCGACGGATGCTCTCTTGAACCGTTCGAAAGTTCCCTGCTCGAGAATGGAAATGGCGACGGGCTTGATGCGGCCGCTCTTGCGCTTGGCCGCGTACT
>CAYOVG010000127.1:0-17179 GCA_964407285.1 uncultured Syntrophobacteraceae bacterium | reverse complement strand
GCGGGTTGCGGGTTGCGGGTTGCGGGTTGCGGAAAATCGCACGGGCCGGGACTCCGTGTCAAGCAAAATCATAAGTGGTGGCCGGAAAAAATACCCGATCCGGGATCTGGCGTAAAATGCTCTTGTAGCGAAGTGGTTTCACCGGCGCGGTTTTTGGGTGAGTGACCGGCGTTTGTTGTGTCACGACACAGCCTTCCCGTTTGTTGTGGCATGGCCGGGGGACTATGCCCCTTCACGGCGGGTGGTCTCCAGAAAATCACTCCGGGACAGCGTTCTTGAATGTCGGTTGCGTGTTGGGCCCATTCACCCACTCACCCATTCACCCACTCACCAATTCACCCACCCACCGACTCAATTCACCCATTCACCATTTTTCATTCACCGTTTCGTGAGAGCGACGGCTGGATTCGGGGAGGTACGAATGTCCGGAACCACGGTATGTAACTCGCACCCCGCAAACCGGGCGTAGCCCGATGAGCCTCCTCTTGCAGGTCATAGCCAGCGGATCGAAAGGGAACGCAATCCTGGTCGGTAGCGCCAGGACGCGAATATTGCTGGATGCGGGCCTCAGCGGCAAGGAGTTGGTAAGGCGCATGGAGCGCACCGACTTCCGCCCGGAGCGTCTCGACGCCATCCTGATCAGTCACGAGCACCAGGATCATGTGCTGGGGGCGGGGGTCATGAGCCGGCGTTTCGGTCTTCCCGTCTACCTCACGCGGGGCTCCCTGGAGCACCTGCCCCCCAAGACCGGCCAATTCGCCCACACGCAGACCTTCCGGTCCGGAGCGAGCTTCCGGGTCGGCGACCTTCTGATACACCCCTTCACCACCTGCCATGACGCCCATGAGTCCGTCGGGTTCGTGATCTAAAACGACGGCGCGCGCCTCGGCATCTGCACGGACCTCGGCTGCGTGACCCAACTCGTGAGAGCAAGACTGGAAGGTTGCCGGGGACTTGTCCTCGAATCCAACCATGACGTCAACCTCCTCATGAACGGACCCTATCCCTGGCATCTCAAGCAACGCATCCGCGGCCGTCACGGCCATCTCTCCAACGAAGACACGCTGGAACTACTCGAGTTCCTCCACCACGAACACTTGCAGACCGTCTTTCTTGCCCACCTCAGCGAAACCAACAACCACCCCGACAAGGTTCTCGAAAGCATCGCCCCCTTGCGCTCCCGTCCCGAATGGGGAGACGTCACGTTCTCCATCGGCAAACAGCACGAAGTATCCGACCCGGCGGAGTTGACTTAAGCGCACAGGTCAGGCAGTGGATGGGATCGTGAAAAGCTCGGGTGCTGCCGGCATCCCGGGGCTGTAGCATCTTACCCTGCACGGTTTCCAGGATAGCATCGCGAACATAAATACTGGCGCTGAGTATCTCGATTCCAAAGGGTATATGGAGCTATCTCCTATTGCTTTGATGCTTCTGCTACTACGAACCGGACAACCCGAATCGGCGTACCCATGCCGGACCTGCCTTCCCTCAAATGGGTAAACCGACCGCCGGACGGCTAACGGCGCCGATTTCAGCATAAGAGATATCGTAATTCGCCCTGAAACTGAGCATTCACTTCACCAATGAATGATTCGGCGATAGCCGCCGAGCGGGAACCACGGCTATGTCGATTGTCGTTCAGAGTGGAACCACCGGCGCGGTTCTGAAAGCCGGGGCGGTCCGGACTGCAGTAGATCACCCTACGGCAGGAAGATACCTCTCTGCACGGTTGTTAGGTGACATTTAGGCTGTTGATCCCCTGGCACATGCGTTGCAACCTCCTGATCACCGAAAGTCGCACCGATGAGTTAACGCATCGATGAGTTAACACGGTGCCGAAGTTACAAACCCATCAGGAGGGAAATAATGAAAGATCTTAAAATTCTGAGTATTGCTTTGTTTGTTGCTATGTGCATGGTGACTGGAAATGCTACGGCAGCTACCGTTCTCTTCAAATGCGATTTTGAAGGGACAGGGAAGCCGAGTCAGGTCTGGGAGAATGCCGGCGGCTGGTCGGACGGGCAGATCGACGGCGTGGCTTCAATCGTTTCCGGAGGCTACAACGGTGGAAAGTGCATCAAGAAATCGGCCCCGAGCTGGGGGACGCTGGAACTCTCCGGACTAAACGCCAGCCCCATAACCGTGGTCTACTATGAGAAGTTTGACAAGTGGCCCATCGCAGGCGCAAATATCAAGGGTATCAGGCCATTTTACGATAACGACGCGACCCTGTACTTCTCTACCTCGATATGCGCGCATTTCGATACGGCCTGGTATTCTTCCTACTGGCAGAGCGCCACGCTGACTCCGACCAGCAAGATCAACTGGCTCCAGGAAGACAGCAACTACTGCACCAAGAACGGCAACGGCACCTACAATTGCCCCAACAGGCTGCGTTTCACCTGGACTCCCGGATTCGGGACCGAATGGCGCAAGGTTCGGATGTATATCAAAGTTCCGTCCAGCGACAGTGCTTATGACGGTGAAACGAAGCTCTGGATCGACGAGCAGCTCGTCTACACTCTGAGCAACATCAAGAAAGATCCCGGCGGAACGAACCGCATAACCAGCATTCGTTTCTTTCCTTCCGATGAGGCGAATACGAGCTACGGCCACTACTACGACGATATCACCGTGTACGCCGGCTACGTTCCCCCGGACGGATCGAGTTCCGGTTCCGACACGACGGCTCCCGCCACACCGGTAGGGCTGAAAGTGACCGACTAAACGCCCCTGTCTATCCAGTCAGGTGTTAATGACGGAAATGAATCCGAAAACCAATGAACTCCATACCGGCCAGGCTGAATGCGCCCGGAAAATCGATGGGCTCGTAAGGCCCGGCCGGCACGGGAACGGAGAATCGTTCCCAATTGAATTCCCGGCCGCGGCAATGCGCCGGGAATTCCCATTTTAGCGGTGGTCGAAAACCAGGCAAATCCATTCCGACTTCCGACCACCGGCCTCCGTCTCCGTGGTTCTCACACCACCCATGAAATAGTCCAAGGCAATCCACAACAAATAACCTACCAGGGAATTGAAATCCGGGAACCGGAAGGGACCGGGAATCCGGCAGGTTGATTCTTTGGAGTTGCCTGATCTCCGGCTACTTCCGACTCACGACGCGCAACCCGCAACCCGCAACACGCAACTCGCACCCCCCGCACCCCGCAACTCTCCTTCGTGCTTCCCTCCGTGCTTCCCCTGCAGGCCGGGTTGAGCGAAGCTCGATGAAACCTTATCATGGTTGTAAAGAGACGGCGCGGTCCTCCTGATTGGCGCCCGCGCGTCCGATTCCGTTTCCGGCATTTACTGAGGGGTAGCGGTTTCATGAAGAGCCATCCGGAATGTGTCGAGGCGATAATCCTGGACGGCAACCAGCGTTCGGCGCTGGCGGCCGCCAGGTCTCTCGGAGCCCATGGGGTCCGGGTAGCAGTGGGGTCCGAGGCCTTGCCGTCCATTGCATCCGGCTCCAGGTACTGCAGCGGGAGCTTCACGTATGTTTCCCCCTACGTGGACCAGGGTGCGTTCATCGAGTCCTTGCGGGAGTATGCATCCGCGCACAAGGGGGCGGTCCTGTTTCCCATGACCGACGTTACGCTCGGGAGCGTGCTGGAAAGGGAGGCCGAACTGAGCGCTCTGGTCCGTATCCCCTTCGCGGGGTTCGACCGGTACAGCGCCGCATCGGATAAAGCCGGTCTCTTCCGCACGGCGGCGGACCTGGGGCTTCCGATTCCCGAAACGCTCTTCTCCTCGGAATACGGGTCCATGGAAAACCTGGTGGAAGACGCCGCGCACATGGGCTTCCCCGTCGTGGCAAAGCCCGCCCGTTCCCGGTTCCGCCTGGGCAATTCCTGGCTCAATGCGGGGGTGCGGTATGCGGCCGATGCTCGAGCGTTGAGGTCACTGCTGGGGGAAGAGCCGTTCAAGAGCTTTCCTTTCGTCGTTCAGGAACGGGTGGTCGGCCCCGGGGTAGGGGTTTTCCTGCTCATGCGGGAAGGGGAGATCCTGGCGAGTTTTGCTCACCGCAGGATAAGGGAAAAGCCGCCCTCGGGCGGCGTGAGCGTAATCTGCGAAAGCATCCGCGCGCCCGCGGAAGCGTTGTCGTCCGCCGCGAAGCTGCTGGGAAGGATTGGCTGGACGGGTGTCGCGATGGTCGAATTCAAATGGGACCGCAGGGATAACTTACCGAAACTCATGGAGATAAATGCCAGGTTTTGGGGGTCTCTCCAACTGGCCGTCTCCGCGGGAGTCGACTTTCCCTACCTCCTTTTCAGGATGTCGAGAGGAGAGGAAATAGCTCCGGCAACGGGGTACAGGATCGGCCTTCAGTCCAGGTGGGAACTCGGAGATCTGGACCATCTCATCATTCGCATGCGGAAAGCGGGATCGCAGTTGTCCCTGCCCCCCGGCGCTCCATCGAAATGGGAGGTGCTCACCGGGTTTCTGGGCGATTTTTTCAAGCCCCGGGTACGAAACGAGATGCTGCGGCCCGACGATCCCGGTCCGTTCCTGTGTGAACTCAAGGATTACTTTCGGGATGTCACGCGGGTGCGAACGTGAGCGCGCGAAGGTGGACCGGGATGGAGTTCATGAGAATGGACGAAGAAAAACAAAAAATAACTGCGGTTTGAATAAGAAAAGGAGTTGCCTGCCGGGACCGGCGCACGACGGATTTCCGATGGTCAATCCTATGACGTATTACATTTGATATCAACGCCTTACGGCACGGGGGGAGTCTTCGCCGTCGTGGGGCTGAACTTTGATTCAGTGTGGGATGAGGCGGTTTCGACTGTGCGTCAAGTTATGGTTATGTGTGCCGTGTGTTCTATGTCACAATTATGACAACCGTCAACATGCCGTCTTTACTGCAAAAATTTCGTTAGCCCATAAGGGCCGGCGCGTGTAAGGGGGTAGGGATCAAAAACATGAGCGTGTCCATAGCCGTGAAATCTTCTCTTGCGTCTGTTCTGTACTATTCCGGGATCGTCACCTCGAAGATCAGGAAATTCCCCGGGAGCGATTTTTTCCTGCTCATGTTTCATAGGGTGCTTCCTCGGGAGTCTGCCGCCGGACCGGCGGTCCAACCCGGCATGTACGTCACCCCGAAAACCCTTGGGGTACATATCGGATTCCTGAAAAAACATTTCAAGATCGTCGCTCTGACGGAACTCGCCCTGGAAGCGATAGACCCGGATGCAACGAGTCGGAGTGTTGACTCCCGAAATGGTTCCGTTCCCGGAGCCCCACGGTGCGCGCTCACCTTCGATGACGGATGGCTCGACTTCTACGAGCACGCATTTCCGATCCTGGCGGAGCGGAGAGTCCCGGCGACGGTTTTTCTTCCCACCGACTTCATCGGCACGGACAAATGGTTCTGGACGGACCGCATCGCCCGCATGCTGATGGAAAGAGACGCTTCGGGCGTGGCCCGTCCGTCGGGCGGGAGGGAGTCCATGTTCGAACCCGACTTCACGTCCCCGGTCGCGGAATTCATGGAAGCATCGGAAGGAAGCGCGTCGGAGCGCCTGGAGAGGGCTATCCGGCGGTTGAAGCGCCTTCGCAATGAGGAGATCGAGAAGGTCCTCGACGACTATGCCGCCAGGTGGGAAGTGGAGGCGAATCCGCCCGGCCGCGCTTTCTTGTCGTGGAGCGAAGTCAGGGAAATGTTCGGTTCGGGGCTCATCACCTTCGGGTCCCACACGGCATCGCACAGGATTCTCACGATGCTCGGGGAACGGGAAGTCGTCGAGGAACTGAATCGCTCGAGAGACAGGCTCATCGCCGAAGGGGTTGCGGACCCCGGCCGCCTCGTCTTCAGCTACCCCAACGGGAATTACAACGAAGCCGTTGCTCTCCGGGTCAAGGAGGCGGGCTACAGCCTGGCGGTGACCACCGAACGGGGGTGGAATGGGGCGGATTCAGACCCCTACCTGTTGCGAAGGATCGGCGTACATGAAGACATCGCGTCTTCGGAAGCCCTGCTGGCGTGCAGGGTCGCCGATGTGTTCCGACATATCGTGTGAGAGGGGGGCCGGAGTCTTGACGGGCATGAATGAATCATGAGGGTCTGTCACATCGTATCGGGCGACTTGTGGGCGGGCGCGGAAGCGATGGCCTGCCAGTTGATGAAGGGACTCGGGAAGCGCTCGGACGTCGAACTATCCGCGGTGCTGCTCAACGAGGGAAAGCTTGCGGAGAGGGTCCGCGCCGCGGGGATACCGGTTGTCGTGATGGATGAGCGGAAGATGTCCCCGGCGCGTATCGCCCTGGCGCTCGGCGCGACGTTCCGGCTCCGGCCTCCGGACGTGGTGCATTCCCACAGGTACAAGGAGAACCTGGTGGCGTTCCTGGCCCGCCTGGCGGGGGGCCGGGCGAGCCGCCGGGCCAGGCTCATAGCGACTCAGCACGGGATGGCCGAAACCGTGGGAGGAAGCGCACGGCTCAAGTATCGCATCATCTCCCGGATAAACCGGTATCTCCTGTCCCGGCGCTTCTACAGGGCCGTCGTTGTTTCGGACGATATCCGCGACACGCTGGTGAGGGAGTATTCCTTCAACGAGAAGCAGGTGGAAGTCATCCGTAACGGAATAGACATTGCCGGCATTGCCGGGCGGGCGGGTGGCGCGACGCGCGCGACGCATGGGGCGCATGGATCGGGCGGTAAAGCCGAGCGAGTATTCACCATCGGCTCTTCGGGGAGGATCGTCCCCGTCAAGGGGTACTCGCTCATGGTGGAGGCGGCCGGGATCGTTTGCAGCCGGACGGCCGGGATACGTTTCGAACTGGCGGGAGATGGACCCCTGATGCCGGAGATCGAGGAATTGATAGGACGCCGCGGCCTGGGCGACGCGTTCGCTCTAAGGGGATTTCTGAATGACGTCGGCAGCTTCTACAGGGGACTCGATCTCTACATGAACACATCCCACCACGAGGGCATTCCCATGAGCATCCTGGAGGCGATGGCGCACGGCCTTCCGGTGGTGGCCCCGAAAGTCGGAGGCATCAAGGAAATCATCCGGGACGGCGTGGAAGGCTATCTCCTGGACGGACGGGACCCGGAAGATATCGCCGACAGGTGCCTTGCCCTCTACCGGGACAGAGCTTTACGCGACCGGATGGCCGAGGCGGCCCGTGAACGCGTCGTTTCCGAGTTTTCCGTGGAACGGATGGTGGACCGGTACTACCGGTTGTATTCGGCTCGAGAATTTCCAGTTGGAGTGTAGATGGACTCGAAACATCTGAAGATCGTGAAACGATGGTTGAAAGATAACCTGAGGAACATGTACTGGAGCGTTCACGGCGGTTCGATCAAGAACCCCGGAATGCCCCCCGCGCCGTCGTCCTGCCTGTTCGTATGCAAGGGCAATATCTGCCGGAGTCCTTTCGCCGAGTACCTGGCGCGGGAAATCGCGCAGGCAAGCGGAGCGGGCGGTTGGATCAGGTTCGGTTCGGCGGGACTCCACGCCGGGAGGCCTCTGCCTTCTCCCGCCAATGCTGTTGAGGCCGCGCGCGCTTTCGGGATTCGGCTGGACGGCCACAGGTCGAAGGGGGTTACCCCCGAGTTGATGGAGTCCTACGATATGGTTCTGGCCATGGAGCCATGGCAGTTGCAGACCCTGCGCGAGGGCTATCCCCAGTTCATGGACAAGGTGTTCTTGCTGTCGTTGTTCGGTGGTCCGGGCGGCTTGCGGGGAAGCTACGACATCTACAATATTCGTGATCCCTACGGGGGGTCGGTCGATACGTTCCATGCGTGCTTTTCGAGAATAGAGACGTGTCTGAAGGGGCTCTTCGCGGAAGCCTCCCGCATGTCCCGCGGGGAGGAGATAACGGTAACCGCGGGAACTCCGGAAGCGACGTTCGATGAAACTCCGGCGGCGTCTCATGCGTCGAAGCCCGTCTTCGATGAATAGATCAATAACCGTAACTGCAACGGTGGATGCGATCATGATCGAACTGGTGTTTTTCACGGCGCTCATCCTGGTTTTCCATGCATACTTCGGATATCCCGTATCGCTCGCTCTGCTGGGCCGCATCCGGAAGAGGGAGGTTTCCAGGGCGGCGATCACCCCGAACGTCACGATGATAGTGACGGTTCACAACGAGGAGGCGAGACTGTCGAAAAAGCTCCAGAACACTCTCGAGCTGCGGTACCCCAAGGACAAGCTCCAGGTGATCGTAGCCTCCGACGGATCGACGGACCGGACCGACGACATCGTGAGGACATACCAGGACAGGGGAATCCGGCTGCTCGCGCTTCCGAAGCGAAGCGGCAAGGAAAACGCGCAGAAGGAGGCCGTGCGTATCGCCTCCGGAGATATCCTCGTCTTCTCCGACGTGGCCACGATGCTGGAGCCCGAAGGGATCGGCCGGATCGTGTCGAATTTCGCGGACCCGTCCGTGGGGTGCGTCAGCAGCGAGGACCGACTGCTCGGAAAGGACGGCAAACCCAGCGGCGAGGGGTTTTATGTGCGCTACGAGATGTGGATGAGGAGGCTCGAATCGCGGGCCAATACCCTCGTGGGGCTGAGCGGTTCCTTCTTTGCGGCCCGAAAGGAGGTCTGCCGGGACTTCTCGGAGAGGATGCAAAGCGATTTCAGAACGCTCCTGAACAGCGTGAAGCTGGGGCTGAGGGGGGTGAGCGACCCGGAGGCGATAGGCTACTACCAGGATATTTCCGATGAGCGACGGGAATTCGACAGGAAGGTCCGGACCGTGCTGAGGGGGTTCACCGTGTTTTTCAGCCATCCGGAGTTTCTGAACGTCTTCCGGTACGGGCTCTTCTCCTACCAGTATTTCTGCCACAAGCTACTCCGGTGGACGGCTCCCGTCTTCCTGTGCGTTCTCTTCGCGAGCAACCTGCTGCTGGCGTTTGGGTCGTCGCTGTTCCTCTTCCTGTTTGCGGGGCAGCTTGCGTTTTACGGCCTCGCCGTCTGGGGCATGGTCCGGAACACTCCCGTGACCACGGTTTTGATGAAGGTCCCGATGTATTTCCTGACGGTCAACATATCCATTCTTGTGGCGTGGTGGAGGTATTTCAAGGGAGAGCGGGTCGTTATGTGGAACCCGTCGCGGAGGTAGTGGTAGACGCGGACATGGTGGTTCCGAGAACGGATGCGGACGCAAGAAGGGGAGGGCGAATCGTACGGTATGGAAGCGATGAACGGGGCATCGGCCGGGAAGATACTGATCCTGACCGACGATTTTGGCGGCGGTACCGGAAATCATCTCCTCTCGATGATACGCCATTGGGACAGATCGAAGTGGAACGTGCGGATCATGAGCCAGGCACGACTCACGGCCCGGGTGGAGCCGGATGTTCCCGTGACCTATCTGCGTCCCCTGGGACGCTTCGACGTCTATCCCCTGGGACAGGCGCGGAGGCTGAACGAAATCCGGCGGCATATGCGCGCCGCGCCGCCCGACCTGGTGCATGCGTATTTCTTCTGGTCCATCATCTATGCGAGGATTCTCAAGAGGTTGGGCCTTATCAGGTTCCTCGTCGAAAACCGGGAGGACCAGGGTTTCAACTGGGGCGGTCATGAATACTCTCTGCTGCGCCTGACCGGGAATCTTCCCGACCGGGTCATCTGCGTCTCGTCGGCGGTGCGGGACGTGGTGCTCGAGAGGGAAGGGCTGGCGCCCGGACGGACCGTCGTTATCCATAACGGGATCGTCGACGCGTCGCACGGGGATGATTCGGCCTCGGGGTCGGATTCGGTCTCCATCCGGAGCCGGCACAGCCTTCCCGAAGACGCTCTCATCGTGGGCATGGTCGCGAACCTAAATCGCGCCGTCAAGGGGGTCGGCCATTTCCTTGACGCGATTCCCCTGATAATCAAGGAAGTCCCCGCTTCCCGCTTCGTCATCATAGGGCGCGGGAGGGACGAGGTCGCCCTCCGCGAAAAGGCGGAAACGCTCGGGATAGCGCCCTACGTGGTTTTTGCCGGATACCGCAACGATGTGGGCCGCTACTATTCGGAGATGGACGTTTCCGTGCTCACCTCCCTTTCGGAAGGGCTCTCCATAACGCTGCTCGAATCGATGAACCACCGGATTCCGGTTGTGGCCACGCGGGTCGGGGGCAATCCTGAAGTGGTAATGGATGGTTGCACGGGTTTCCTCGTTCCTCCGGGGGACCCGGTTTCGTTCGCCTCCCGGGTCGTGGAGTTGCTGAGAAACCGCGAACTGCGCGTCCGCATGGGGGAGGCCGGCTACCGCAGGACCATGGAGCGCTTCCGCATAGATGAAGCGTCGAGGCGCTACCTCGAAATCTACTCGGATCTGTTGGGGAAATGATAACGGAAGCATGGACGGCGCAACGGCAAGGGAACGAAGCAGGAATGAAAGCGGGTGGTGACATGATTGAAGAAGTCGAGTCGCGAGACGGCAAAACGGAGGGGCCCCTCCGGAACCTTTACAGATTCCAAAGGGGCCCGGCATCTATTCCAAAGCAACATCGATCATATTTTTGACGATGTATTGGTCTTGACTGTTAATCTGTAGCCGGTAACCGGCTGTTTCGTTGAGTTACCCGACTGTCGTTCATCCGATGCTACTGGCCCAGGATACTGATTTCGGCCGCGCTTGCAAAGGATTTCCCGTTGATTTCCGACTGAGCTACGAACTTCACGTAGCTTCCGGTAACCGGCGAGAAGCTGACTTCCTTCTCCGTTGTGTTGCTCGCAAAGGCGCCGGAGGCTACTGGGTTGCCCCAGGTCTTCCCATCCTGGCTCACGTAGATCGAATACCTGGCGACCGTACCGTTGGTGCCGCCGTCCTGGCGGGGCAGGTAGCGGAAACCGGAAACCGTACGTGAACTTCCGAGGGAGATCACCATATTGTGCGGATAGGCCGCTATGGTTCCCGAGTACTGGGTATGCCACTTCGTGGACTGGTTCCCGTCGATGGCGTTGGATGCGGCGCCGTTTTCCTTCGTGGTTTCCTGGCTGCTGTAGGATACGACCTTCATCTGGGAGTACGGTATTACGCCGGTGCCGGAAGATGCGGTGGCCTTGGAGCCGACGAAATTGATTTCCGATGCGCAGGCCCAGGGATTTCCGTTGACTTCGGATTCAGCTACGAATTTGACATACTGGCCCGTTTTCGAGGAGAAAACGACTTTCTTTTCGCCGGAACCGGTGGTGAAGGTCCCCGTGGCTACGGCGCTGCCCCAGTTGGTGCCGTCGTTGCTGACATAGATGCTGTACTTCGCAACGTTTCCGTTGGTGATGCCGTCCTGGCGGGGCAGGTAATGGAGTTCGGAAAGCTCATAGCTTGCGCCCAGGTTGAAGATTACATGGTGGGGATGCTTCGACACCGTAGCGCTTGACCACTCGGAGTGCCAGATCGTGCCGCTGTTTCCGTCGAGGACGTTGGAAGCCGATCCGTCTTCCTTTGCGCTCTCCTGACTGCTCGCCGATACGACCTTTATCTGCGACTGCGGAATGAAGTTGGACTGAGTAGTGACGGCGGTCCCCAGAACGCCTACTTCCGCCGCGTTGGCCCACGCATTGCCGTTGACTTCGGATTCGGCGACGAACTTCACGAACTTCCCGGTCTTGGCGGTGAAGGAGATGTCCTTCCTCTGGGAATTGTTGGCGAAGGAACCGGTCGCTACGGCATTGCCCCAACTGGTCCCGTCGGTGCTCACATAGATGCTGTAGTTGGCGACATTACCATTGGATATCCCATCCTGGCGGGGCAGGTAGCGGAATCCGGAGACGTTGTACGTTCCACCCAGGGAGATGACCAGGTTGTGAGGGTATGCGGGAGCGGAACTCGACCACTGGGTGTGCCAGATGGAGCCGGAGCTGCCGTCGATGGCGTTGGTGGCTCTTCCGTTCTCGCCGGCCGTCTCCTGGCTGTCGTAGGATACGATGCCTAGTTGCGACTGAGGGATAACCAGTGCGTCATTGGGGTCGGTGGCCGTCTTGAAGGAGACTTCCGTACAGAGCTTGCTCTCGTTCTTGGAACTGTCGTATGCGCTCAACGCGAAGTAGTAGGTGGTGCTGGTCTGGAGATTGCTCAGCGTATAGCTGGTGACCTTGCCCACATCGAGATTGGAAGTGTAGGTTTTGCTTGCCGTGCCGTAGTAGAGTTTATAGCCGGCGAGATCGGAATCCGTATTCGCATTCCAGGTTAGCTTCACCTGCGCAGAGTAGCCGAATGAGGCGAACGATAGAACGGTTAGAACCAGGGTGGCAAGAAACAAAGTACTTGCAGTAAAGGGGAAATGCGAGTTCTTCTTACCGGCTTTGTTTTGACCACGAGTCGATAACATGAAAAATCCTCCCGGATGTACAGCCATTGCGCGCTCGTCAGCCCGGAGGTAATCCGACACGCATCGCAGGCCATGCCATCACATTTTAAATCCAATCTGAAATCGGCCCGCGGGTTCTCATATCGCTCCCATTCCATTCTTTTCCGCGGACCGGCACACTCCTCCGGTTAACTCCCGACGGTTCCTTCAAGCCGCCGGAGTCCAGGAAAGAGTCGCATCGTCTCTCCATCCTCATATGGGATGTATGATCCGAGTCTTTCCGATCTTCCGTTTCATTAGATACAGCTATTTCGATTTTAACGGTGTCAAGCTCTGACAACCGCCAAAGGGGCAATAAGCATACCATCATTCCGGGAATCGCATGGCCGGGCGTATCCGGGGGGTGAAAAGGAAAGGGTCGGAGTTACTTTAGTTGTGATGAAATATTAGGAAAATCAGTTCCTTAAAGGTAAATCAACGCACCATTGGAAATTATTTCAAGGAGTGCATTTTTTCTTTCCACTGAAGTGAGGGATGTGATTTGAGGCTCCGGACCTGTCTTGTTGACTGAGTTTCGGAGGGCAGGGGATGCGATGTTTTTGACTTGAGCCCGTTGCCCGGTGAATGAACCGTAGCCGGGTTGTTTCGGGTTGGGGGCTTTGGGTTGCGGGGCAGGTCCGTTGCCTGTGCACGAACCTTAGACTGGCCCCTCTTGTTGGCGTCATGCGGGCAACAGTCCGTGACGCGGTTCGTGAGGGCGCCTTTGGATCTACGGTATTTGGAAGGGGATTGCAGTGACTCGAAAGCGTCAAGCCTATGACGGCTACGCCATGAAGTCTGCGTGTCAATAAATTGAATATCGGGTCAAAGGTCCGCTCAATACCGGAAATCCATGGACCCGGAGCGGCCTCGATCCCGGGGAGCCGCATACAGTAAGGACCTCTCGTTCCCACGCGGGAGGGCAGGGGCGCATGGGCGTTGAATCGACACCCTGCCTGTGCGGGCGGATGGACCAACGGCAGGACGTGGTTTCGTCCCCGCCGCCCCTCACCGGCGGGGACGAAACCACGTCCTGCCGTTCAAACTACCGAGTTTCAACTTCCGGGTATGCTCATTATCCTTGCTGGGTTCCCACCTCCCTCCCATCCGGCGGCAACCGTCTCGGACTACCAATAGACTTCGGGTATACCCGAGAGCAGGCATATTCGGAGAATTATATTCTTCAGATATTCTTTCAATCGTGGTAGTCTTGCCCTCACAGTCTAAATCGGTTGTTCTCGTTCGACTTCAATCGGTTGTTGTTCAGGGTCATCCGCATTACTGCCCCGGAACGGGGCAGCCAGAAAGGAGTTACGTATGCAAGGGATGAATGAGGAATCGCGCACGATTTCCGCACGGCCTCGAGGACTGGCCGGCGGGTCGATTTTCATCCCCCCCACGACGGGTTGCGATCCGGCCTGGTTTGCTCTCTATGTCCAGGTCAATCATGAAAAGGAAGTGGCTCAGCGCTTGCAGCAAAAATCCATCGACTGCTATCTGCCGCTGCTGGAATGCTGGAGCAAGCGCCGGGATAGGCGCAAGAAGATCAATTCCCCTCTCTTTCCCGGTTATGTCTTCGTTCATACGGTCCTTGACAACTATACAAACGTCAACATCCTGAAAACGCCCGGTACCGTGTACATGCTGAAGAATTCCGAGGGACCCCTGATCATACCGGATTATCAGATCGAGAATCTCAGAGCGATGATGGACAAGGCGGAAGAAATCGCCTTGCACCCATACCTTGTGGAGGGCGCGTACGTCCAGGTGGTGCGTGGGCCGTTGCAGGGCTGCATCGGCATCATGGTTCGACAGAATCCGAAAAAGGGCAAGCTGGTGGTGAGCCTCGATATTATCAAGAAATCGGTGAGTGTGGAACTCGATATGGAAGATGTCGAGCCGGTATCGGCCCCTTCGTCGAATATTGTCTGCTCGTAAGCCGCGGTAGATCGGCTTCCGGTAGAAGGGGGAGGCATCTCCCCCTTCTACCCGGCGCCGGCGGGCGCCCCCTCAAGCCGTCATAAACGGATAAACCGCAACTTCCAGCCCTTCATCCAATCCTTCCACATGTTCCGGAACAATGACATATCCGTCCGAACGGGCGAGCGCGGTGATCATGGCCGATTTCCCGAAGAAGGGAGTAGCCTGCGGGACCCCGTTGTCGAGAGAGAGAACTACGGGGAAGTAGTCCGTTCTGCCGTGCACCGAGGGAAGTTTCCTGGTGAGGACGGCTTTGAGGATGGGGCCGGCGTCGTCGGCGTCGCCGGTATTCGGGGGGATATCCGTGCAGCCTTGCAGGCGTTTGAGCAGGGGGCGCACGAATGCCGTAAAAACCATCATGGCCGAAACCGGCTGGCCGGGGAGTCCCCAGATGACCTTCTCGCCGACGCGGGCCAGGATGGTCGGCTTGCCGGGCCGGATGGCGATGCCGTGGATGAGAAGTTCCGATTTGGGGATATACTCGAGAATTCTTACCGTGTAGTCTCTCGCTCCCACGGAACTGCCGCCCGATACGACGACGACGTCGTGCTCTTCCAGGAACGTCAGGCAGGAGACCACAAGCGAGTCCAGATCGTCGGGCAGGGATTTCATCAGCCCGACTTCGCCCCCGGCCTCCCGGACCTGCGCGGCCAGCGTATAGTTATTGATGTCTCTGATCCTGCCGGGGGGCAGGTTTTTCGTTTGCACCGGCACGATCTCGTCCCCGGTGGATATGAGCGCCACGCGGGGCCTGCGATGGACCTGGACCGACCCGATGCCCAGGGCCGCAAGCGCTCCCACGTCCTGGGGACGAAGGCGCCGGCCGGCCGGAAAGAGTTCCTCCCCCAGCGATATGTCTTCACCTTCCTTCAGGACATTGTCACCCGGGGCAACCGGCTTCGTGACTTCGATTGTGGTCCCGTCGAGCGCATAGGTATACTCCACCATGACCACCGCGTCGGCCCCGGCGGGGAGCATGCCTCCCGTCGGTATCGATACGGCTTTTCCGGGTCCCAGGGTCAGGGCTGATGCCTCTCCCATAGAGACTTCCCCCATCACCTCCAGGAGCGCCGGAAGCGTTTCCGAAGCCCCGAAGGTATCTCGCGCCCGAACCGCGAAACCGTCCATGGTGGACCTTGGAAAATGCGGGACCGGTTCGGGAGCCGTTACCGGCGCGGCGAGGACCCTTCCAGCGGCTTCTTCGAGTCCCGCTGTTTCGGCCTCCAGGGGGTTGAATTCCTTTAGAATCGAGAAAACCTCTTCCGTTGATTTCACCTTGAGAAATTCGGGCATTTTTCCTGCTTTTATGAAAGGTTACGGGTTATGGGCAGTGAGTTGCGAGTTACGGGTCGCGCGTTTGTGTTTCCGTAAGCCGCGAGCGTGTTTCGGCGTTCACGGGTGCGCTCCGGTAGCCATGTTATTTCTTACCGGCCGGGATGTCGTTCACAAAATCGTCGACGGGCTCCGGTCGGGCCACGCGCCACATGTAGGGGGCAAAAGCGAAGCGTTGTCCGCCTTCCTGCTCAAACCCATTATACTGCAAGATACCCTCAAAGCCTATAAAACAAACAGGGATGAACGATGATGAAAGCCGGTTCCGTGTGACTTCGGGGATAATACGCCTTAAAATAATGCTTGCAAGGTAGAGTTGGTTGCAGCGCCGCCGGTTGCGGCGGGCGGTTTCTCGAGACTGAAAGTCCAGTCCATTCCACGATGGAGGTGGTTCCCGATGCCTTTCACCCTGCCCGAGTACAATCACCCGGATTTCAGCGCGCCCCCTTTTGCCGATGCGCCCGTTGTTACATTCGAGAAAGTCGGGAAAGCCGGGGTCGCTCCCGAAAACTACCATGCCACATCCATTCACCCCGAGTACTTTCAGGTACGGAAAAATGACTGGCGCCTGGTGAAGGAATCCCGGATGGACTGCGTCGTGGTCCTCGAAGGGGACGGGAGTTTGAGCGTCAAGGAGTTTCGTCGCCTGATGCCCGGAGACGCCGTCGCGGTCGGACGGGGCGAACTTGGCGAGCAGGGTATCTACGTTCACGCCGAGCCGTTCGGGGCGGCGCGTTCCGGCGCCGAGAAATTCGCGTTCATGACCCGGATAACGCGTGAGACATCCTTTTCCATCGACTATGATGAGCTGTACGACCTGCTCGAGTACGAGCGGGAACACGGTTTCGTCGCGTGGGTGCTGGGACCCGCGGTCGTCTTCGACAAGGATTCTCGGGATGCGTTCGTGAGGATCATCGAGGGCGGGTACGTCCATGCCTTGCTGGCGGGGAACGCGCTGGCCGTGCACGATACCGAGGCGGCCATCTTCACGACCGCCCTCGGCCAGGAAATCTATTCGAAACGGCTCGTTCGCCTCGGGCACTACAACCATCTCGACACGATCAACAGGATAGCGCAAGCCGGTTCCATAAATGGCGCCGTCGAGGCGGGGCTCATAAAGGATGGAGTCATGCACGCCGCAATACGGAAGAACATTCCGTTCGTACTGGCAGGCTCCATACGGGACGACGGTCCTTTGCCGGATGTGATTACGGACACGCGCCTGGCCCAGGACCGGATGCGCTCGTTCACGCGCCGCGCCACCACCGTCATAGCAATGGCGACGCAGCTACACGCCATCGCCACGGGCAACATGGCGCCGTCCTACAGGGTGCTGGACGACGGCGCGATACGGCCGGTCTATTTCTACGTGGTGGACATTACGGAATTTGCCGCCGACAAACTGGTCAACCGGGGCTCCCTTGCCGCCCACTCCATCCTGACCAACGTGCAGGATTTCGTGGTCACGCTGGAGCGTGGGCTTCGGGACCGGCGTTCGCGGGAGTAGTCGCCTGCGGGTTGCGGGTTGCGGGTTGCGGGTTGCGGGTTGCGGGTTGCGGGTTGCGG
>CAYOVG010000126.1:0-17475 GCA_964407285.1 uncultured Syntrophobacteraceae bacterium | reverse complement strand
CCTGCCGCCGGACGAGATGCCGCCCCAGTTGCTGTCGTTTGCCAGGTATCCGCACCTCGCCAAGATGGAGCGGTCGGAAACCCTCCTCACGGATGAAGACGGGCTCACGCGCATCTTCGCCCTGCTCAGGGAGAGGACCAAGGTCGACTTCACCTACTACAAGCCGAGTACGGTCATCCGCCGCATCGACCGCAGGATGACCATCAATCAGCTCCCCGATTTTCGCGATTACGTCCGGTTCATGGAGACGTACCCGACCGAAGTCGTCAGCCTTTACAGGGAACTGCTCATCGGGGTGACGAGCTTTTTCCGCGACCGCGAAGCCTTCGACATCATCACGGAGAAGTGCATCCCGGAATTGCTGGAACGGGCCGGCAACCGGGAAATCCGCCTGTGGGTCGCGGGGTGCTCGACCGGGGAGGAGGCGTACTCCATCGCCATGCTCTGCCGTGATACCATGGAGCAGACCGGCCGGTCCAGCGACGTGAAAATATTCGCCACCGACGTGGACCGGGACGCCATCACTCAGGCGGGTTACGGAATATATCCCGAAAGCATCGCCGCCGACCTTCCTCCCAGCTTCCTGGCCAGGTACTTCTTCCGCAGGGAGGAGAACTTTCACATCGCCCGAAATATCCGGGAGATGGTGGTGTTCGCCCAGCACAACCTCGTGAAGGACCCCCCCTTCACCAACATCGATTTCATCAGTTGCCGGAACCTTCTGATATACCTGCAGCCGGTGCTGCAGAAACGGATACTCGAGCTTTTCAACTTCTCTCTCAACCCTCAGGGGGTTCTCTTCCTCGGCAGCAGCGAAACGACCGGCGAGAAGGCGGACCTCTTCGAACCGGTCAATCACAAGTGGAAGATCTACCGCTCCAGGGGAAAGAAGAAGCCCGCGGGTCTGGGCTCCGACATGCTCGTTCCGTACGACGCCAAGGGACGGCCCTATTTCACGAGGGTCTCGGGCGCTCATCATGCCTTGCGCTCCCATGGGGAGGAGCGGGTGCTGGACCGGTTCCTGCAATCCCTCGCGGGGGACTACGTGCCCCTGGCGATCGTGATCAACGAGCAGATGGAACTGCTGCACGTCCTGGGGGACACGGAAGGCTTCTTCCGGCTGCCCATGGGCAAAATGCAAAACGACGTGACGAAGATGGCGGTCCGGGACCTGGTCATCCCCCTGGCCACGGGAATCCAGAGAGTGTTCAAGAACCGCGAGGAGATGCGCTACTCCAGCATCCGGCTGAAGTACCGCGATACGGTAAGGAACGTCAGCATGCACATCAAGCCCCTTCCCGAAAGGAAGGGGCAGGAATCGCTCGTGGTGGTTTTCATAGAGGAGGTGACCGAAAGTGAAAGGAAGGAACCGGCCAAAGACCTCCTGACCTACGATCTCGGAAAAGAGGCGCAGCAGCGCATAGCCGATCTCGAACAGGAACTCCAGTTCACGAAGGAGAACCTCCAGGCCACCATAGAGGAACTGGAGACGTCCAACGAGGAGTTGCAGGCGACGAACGAAGAGCTGCTCGCGAGCAACGAGGAATTGCAGAGCACCAATGAGGAGCTTCAGTCCGTCAACGAGGAGCTCTTTACGGTCAACGCGGAATACCAGAGCAAGATTTTCGAGCTGACGGAACTCAGCAACGACATCGACAATATCCTCGCCAGCACTCAGATCGGGACCCTCATCCTGGACGAGAACCTCGCCATCAGGAAATTCACCCCGCAGATCGCCCAGATATACAAGATCCTCGACAAGGATGTCGGACGTCCCATTACGCACCTCACTCATCTGCTCATGGGCGTGGACCCGCTCGAAGCCATCCGTGAGGTCCAGAAGAGCGCGAGGCCTCTCGAACGGGAGGTGCAAAACACCGAGGGAGCCTGGTTTCTGATGAGGGTGCTTCCCTACACCGTGGGGCCGCAGGTCTTTTCCGGCGTGATGCTCGCCTTTATTGACATCAGCCTGCTCAAGGAGGCCCAGAAGGCGCAGGTGCGAAACGAGACCATTTTGCTGGAGACGAGCCGCGCGGCCAATATCGGCAACTGGGAGCTGGACCTTCAAACGGGGGAATTGATCTGGAACGAGGAGGTCCATCGCATTTACGGCGTCGGTTCCGGTGACAGGCCCAGGTTCGATACGATGCTCGCAGCCTGTACGCCGTATAGCCGTCCGGCCCTGGAAAGCGCTTTTCGCAAGGCGATGGACACGGGAAATCCCTTCGACCTGGAGGTCGAACTCTCCAGAGCCGACAACGGCAGGTGCTGGGTGCGCATCATAGGGAAAGGAGCGATCGTCGGGGAAAAGACGGTGAGCATGTCCGGCACCATCCAGGACATCACCCTGCGCAGGAGCGCGCAGGTGGAGCTGAGCGCGGCCAGGGAGATGCTCGCGGGCGTGTTGAACTCCATCCAGCACTGCGTGATGGTTTTCGAGTCGGTCAGAGACGATGCGGGAAAGATCGTCGATTTCAAGTGGCTGCTGGCCAATCCGGCTGCCGCGCGGAGTATGGGCCGGACCTGGGAGGAGTTGAAAGGCCGGCGCATGCTGGAGGTGCTGCCCGACAATCGGAGGAACGGGCTTTTCGAAGAGTACGTCCGTGTGGTGGAAGAGAATCGCCCCTGCCGGGGCGAACGCTATGTCGAGCATGAAGGGGCCGGGGCCTGGTACAGCATAGCCATGGCGAAGCTCAACGACGGCTTCGTCGTGAGCTACGAGGTCATAGCGGGAAAGAACGAAAGCTGAAAGCGTCCGGTCCGGTCATTCTTTCGTATTTTTTCCGTCCGTCATGCCTTGACTATCTTGTCGGTCCCCTCTTTCACTCCCTTGGTGGCGTTTCGCGTATCGACCACCAGGGGGGCATGCCTCACAATCCATTCATAATCGTAGGCGGAATGATCGGTAAGAATCACGACGGCATCCATCTCCGCGAGCACTTCCTCGGTGAGAGGGACGGATTCCATGGAGAAATCGAACTTGCGGACGGGTTTCAACCTGGGGATATGAGGGTCGTTGTAGATCACCTCCGCTCCGCGCTGCTGCAACAGCTCCATGACGACATAGGACGGTGATTCACGGTCATCGTCTATATCCTTCTTGTAGGCCATGCCCAGAATCAGGATTTTGGACCCGTTGAGGCACTTCTTACGCTCGTTCAGCGCTCCCGTAATCCGGTCGATCACATAGTACGGCATGGAAATATTGATTTCACCGGCCAGTTCGATGAATCGGGTGGCGAAATCGAATTCCCTGGCTTTCCAGGAGAGATAGAACGGATCGATGGGGATGCAGTGGCCCCCGAGTCCCGGGCCGGGGTAGAAGGGGGTGAACCCGAAAGGCTTGGTGGACGCCGCTTCTATGACTTCCCAAATGTCTATGCCCATCTTCTGGGCGAGGACCTTCAATTCGTTCACCAGTGCAATATTGACGCTACGATAGATGTTTTCGAGAAGCTTGGTGAGTTCCGCCGCCCGAGTCGAAGATACCGGCACGACCTGCGTGATTGCCTTCTCGTAGAGCGCCCTGGCGTGTTCCAGGCACGCGGGAGTGACTCCTCCCACCACTTTGGGGATGTTTCCGGTGCTGTATTTCTTGTTCCCCGGGTCCTCCCGCTCGGGAGAAAACGCCAGGTAGAAGTCCTTGCCCACTTTGAGGCCGGACTGCTGAAGCCTGGGAAGCAGCATTTCCTCCGTCGTGCCGGGGTAGGTAGTGCTCTCCAGTATGATGAGTTGTCCCGGCCGCTGATGCTTCGCGATCGTTTCCGTCGTGTTCACCACGTACTTGAGGTCGGGTTCGAGCTTGTCCGTGAGGGGAGTGGGAACGCAGATGACGATGCAGTCGGCCTCTCTGAGCCGTTCGAAGCCTATCGTCACGTCCAGTTGCTTTTTCGCCAGGAAGGCATTAATAGGTTCTATGGGAATATGCTTAATATAGCTTTCACCATGAAGCAGGGCGTTGACTTTCCGGCTGTCGACATCGAAGCCTATGATAGGGAAACCGGCCTGTCCAAACCTGATGAGGAGGGGAAGTCCTACATAACCCAGACCGATGATGCCCACCGTTGCTTGTGCTTGTTCGATTTTGGCGAGAAGGTCCGTCATTTTCGTCAGACTCCTTGAACGATCTAAGTAAGGGTACGCGTCAATATGGCCTGAAACCTATATAACTTCACCAAAAGGGGATGTAAAGATCAATGGTCCATCATCGGCAGTCACAGGGGCGATGCCTGGTGACCGGTTCGGCGGGGTTCGTCGGCAGTCACCTGGCGGAGCGCCTGCTCGGTCTCGGCTTTCACGTTATTGGGGTGGACAATTTCTTTTCGGGACACAGGAAGAACATGGCTTCTTTCCTGGGACATCCGAAGTTCGCCTTCTTTGAGCGCTCCATTACGGAGCGCGGGCTTCTCGGGGACCTGAAGGAGCGCTACCCCGATCTGAGTTGCTGTTTTCATCTTGCCGCCATCGTGAGCGTGCCCTATTCCATGGAGCATTCCGAAGAGACCATGGATGTGAATTACAGGGCGACGGTGGATCTGCTGGAACAATCGAACCGGTTGGGATTGGATGCGTTCGTGTTCGCCGGTTCCGCCGCCGAATACGGGGACGAGCAGCGGCTCCCGTTGCGGGAGGAGTACGCCACGGAGGAAACCCGCCGTTTGAGCCCGTACGGGGAGGCCAAGTTCCTCGCGTCCCGCGCGGTGGGCAACGGCGGAAACGGGACCGCCCTGCGTTTTTTCAATATATACGGACCCAGGCAGGACCCGTCCAGCCCCTACAGCGGGGTGATCTCCCAATTCATAAGCCGCGCCCTCAGGGGACAGTCCCTCTCCATTTACGGCGACGGCCGCCAGACCCGCGATTTCGTCTATGTTTCGGATGTGGTGGAAGCGTACCTGGCCGCCGCCGGATTGAGGAGATTCCCTCCCGCGGACGCTCCCCGCGGGTTGACTGCACCTCCGGGAGGCCGCATATTCAATGTTGGAACGGGCTCGGCTACGTCCATACTGGATCTGGCCCACACCCTCAACGATCTGAGCGGCAATCGCGAGCCGGTCCTGTTCCAACGGGAGCGGCCGGGAGACATCCGTCATTCCCTGGCGTCCGTCGATGCTTTTCGTAACGCCACCGGCTGGAAGCCCGAAGTTTCCCTCCAGGAAGGTCTTCGGAGCATCCTTGAATGGTACAGCAATTCCATGGAGGTCGCCTGACGTCGATGCGCCCCTTTCCAACCACGAAAAACACGGAAAGGGGTAGATCCCTTTTTTCGTGTCTTTCGTGCTTTTCGTGGTTGATGCTTCTCTCGTCATCGTCGATCGACATGCGGGAGCATGGGAACGCTGGAGGAGTGAACTTCCTTTTCGCATCATTCATGGTTCGATGCCGGCTGTTGCGATCGATCCGCAAATCATGTAAAGGAGAATACCATGCCGGAGTTTTCATCCGCCTTTTCGGGACTGAATAGTGATCGCCCCATTACCCGCGAAGAACTGATACGCGCCATCCGATTCAGCATAGCGGCGGAGTATGAGGCCATACAGATCTATATGCAGCTCGCCGATTCCACGGACAACGAACTGGCGAAGAAAGTGCTCGTGGACGTTGCCAACGAGGAAAAGGTGCATGCGGGGGAATTCCTCCGGCTCCTGAGGGAACTGGCTCCCGATGAGGAGGCGTTCTACCGGGAAGGGTACGAAGAAGTGGAAGAGATCAAGGCCGAGATGAGCGAAAAGGGCGGGGCCTGACGGAAGGGGCGCGGGGTTTTCGGGTTGTGCGTTCCGGGCCGGCGGGGGCTGGTCCCGGCATGTGGATTGCCTGAACGTATTCTGTTGTTCGTGGCGCCCCCGTTGATGATTTTCTTTGACGTTATGCCGAGTCCGGGAATCCGGACCGAATGGGTGGATCGGCAGGGAACTAATTGAAAAAACTGGCCTATTACATTACGCCTCATGGTTTCGGGCATGCCGTGCGCTCCCTGGAGATCATCAGGCGTCTCCTTGAAGTGCGTCCGGATGTGGACATTACCATCATTTCCGATATTCCGGACTTTCTCATTCTTCAAAATGTCGGGAAAGAGCTTCCCCAACGGAGAAAGCGCCTGGATGCCGGGTTGGTGCAGTTGGACAGCATCCGGTTCGACCTGGACGCATCCCGTGAACTGCTGCATTCCCTCTACAGGCAGCGCGACGGACTGGTGGCGGATGAACTCCGCTTCCTGGAATCCCGGTGCGTGGAGGGCGTCGTGTCCGATGTCTCCTTTCTTGCCCTGGAGACCGCGTTCCGGCACGGTATCCCCGGCATCGGGATCAGCAATTTCACCTGGGACTGGATATACTCCGCCTATGCCCGTTCCGACCCTCAATGGGACCCTCTCGTGGCCTGGATTCGGGAGTGCTACGGCAAATGCAGCCTCTTTCTGCAGTTGCCGATGCACGGGGACAGCTCCTCCTGTCCCCGCATTATGGATGTCCCGCTCGTAACCCGCAAGGCACGGAGGAAAAGCGAAGAGACGCGGCGCGTTCTCGGGCTGAATGGGGAGCACAAGGCGTACCTGGTTTCCTTTGCGGCGCTGGAACTGGATGAAGATGCTCAGAAACGGCTGGAGAAGCTGGAACATGCCCGGTTTTTCTACCGGCGGCCCCTCAAATTTCATTTCAGTAACGGCAGGTCGCTCGACGATGCCGACCTCTCCTACGCCGACATCGTGGCTGCGATGGACGGCGTCATCACCACGCCCGGTTACGGCATAGTGGCCGACTGCCTGGCTTCCGGCGCTCCCATGGTCTATACGGACCGGGGTGTCTTCCCCGAGGTCGGGATACTGGTCGAGGAAATGACCCGGCAGCTCACCACGGCCCATATGCCGTCCGCCGATTTTTACAGCGGCAACTGGGGACCCGCCCTTCGGGAACTGGAAAGCCTGCCGCGAAAGGCTCCGGCCCTCCGGACCGACGGGGCCGATGTTTGCGTTCAGGAAATCCTGCGGGAATTGGGGTGGGAATAGCGGAGTGAGGATATGCGCCCGCACGGGCAATGCCTGGCGGCATTGCCCGGCGGCCGGCGTCTAGCCGAGGCGCGAATTCACGAAATCCCAGTTGATGAGTTTTTCGACGAAAGTCGCCAGGTAATCGGGTCTCCTGTTCTGATAGTCCAGGTAGTAGGCATGTTCCCATACATCCGCGGTGAGGAGCGGTTTCAAGCCGTGGGCGATGGGGTTGTCCGCGTTGAGGGTCTTCATTACTTCCAGCTTCCCGTCCTTGAGCACCAGCCATGCCCAGCCGCTGCCGAATTGCGTAACGCCCGCGTTCTTGAATTCCTCGACGAACTTATCGTAGCTTCCAAAATCCGCGTTGATCTTCTGCGCGACGGCGCCGGTAGGAGCGCCTCCTCCATTCGGCTTCATGCAGTTCCAGTAGAAAGTGTGGTTCCACGCCTGCGCCACGTTGTTGAAGATCCCTACTTTCGATGCGTCTCCGGCGGTCTTTTTGATGATGCTTTCCTCATCCATGCCGGCGAATTCGGTGCCTTCGATCAGCTTGTTGGCGTTGGTCACATAAGCATTGTGGTGCTTATCATGGTGGAATTCCAGGGTCTGAGCGCTCAAATGGGGAGCAAGGGCGTCTTTGGCGTAAGGCAGAGGCGGCAGTACGATAGGCATAAACCCTCCTTTTCATTGGGTCCTACTCAGTATATGTCCATAAGAATAGAGCTTCGGGAGTAATAACAACCCATACCTGTAAAACGGAATACAGAGCGAATATAAGAACGCCTTCATGCTGAATCAAGCTTACGCCCCATGTATAGTCCGACATAAATTTCGAACCGGCGGCCTCTGCTGTTCGAATTCCCAATTCATGGGCAATTCCGGCAACGCCCGGTTCTCACCATTTGACGACGCGAACGTTCGAGAGTGTGCGGCCCAGGAAGCGTTCGCCGATCACCTGGAATCGCAGGGGAACGTCGGTAACGTAGAAGCGGTGTTCGGGCGGGGTGCGCCGCGGGTTCCTGAGATCCAGGTCGCTCAGGAGGACGTAGGCGCGCTCGGAGATGGCTTCGGCGGAATCCACCAGGTGGATATGTTCTCCGATGACTTTCCTAAGCACGGGTTTGAGGAGAGGATAATGGGTGCAGCCGAGGACGAGGGTGTCGATTTCCTCGACAAGGACGGGTTTCAGATACTCGCGGGCGGTCAGACGGGTGACCGGGTGGTCCAGCCACCCTTCCTCCACGAGCGGCACGAAGAGAGGGCAGGCTTGAGAGAATACCCGCGTCGCCGGGTCATAGCGGTGAATGGCTCCGGCATAGGCATTGCTGTTTACGGTTGCAGGCGTGCCGATCACCCCCACGCTCCTGGTCCGGGTGTGCTCCAGGGCGTTCCGGGCGCCCGCGTCGATGACCTCCAGGACGGGAACGGGTGAAAGGTCCTCCACCACCCGGCACGCCACGGCCGCCATCGTGTTGCAGGCGATGATCAGGAGCTTGACCTGCTGCTGTAGCAGGAATTCCGTTATCTGCGTCGCGTACCGGGCGATGGTTTCAACGGATTTGATCCCGTAGGGGACACGGGCCGTATCCCCGAAATAGACGATCTGTTCGAACGGCAGCCGCTCCATCAGCGCTCGAACCACCGTGAGTCCGCCAATTCCCGAGTCGAACACTCCGATCGGGTTGCCGGGATGAGTCTTCATGGAATCCACCGGTTTATTTGACATCTACACCTCGCAGCTTTCCCGTTTCGCATATGTTTCTTAAGTTTCGAGCCTTTGGTTCATTTTTTTATTCCAAATTCGGCGCAGTTACTATTATAATATTTCCTTCTGCACTTCCAGCTTTAACTGAATCAATTCCCGATGAAGCTGCCGGAGCGCGCGGGCGTGAATATGCGGGGGCGTAAGCATGCGGATGCATGAGCGGCCGGCATGCGAGCGTATGAACACGCCGGGGCATGAGCACGCGGGTGTGTCGCGATGCGTCCGGCCTTGTTCCACCAGTTGCGATTTGGCCGAACGGCGGGTGAGGGCTTCCGGATGGAGAGACGTCAAAACAGGAGAATCGAGCGTCAGATCAAGGTCGTTTGGGGGAGCGGGCAAAGCAGGCTTTGCGAGAGCACTACCCACGATCTTAGCGCCGACGGAGCGTTTATCAGCACCAGCCGTGTCCCCGCGCCCGATAGCGAGATCGAGATGGAGTTTACATTCCACAATGGTTACGCCGTTCGGTGCCGGGGCAAGGTCGTATGGGTGAACAAGGGTCAGATGGAAAGCTTTCCTCCGGGGTTTGGCGTGGAATTTGTCGAAGTCGACTACCGGATAATGGCGTTTCTTCTGGAACTCGAGTCCGAGGAGTTCGAGTTGAGTTGAGATGCGCGGCGCTTGCCGGCTGGGAGAGAGCTTTCGGCGTACGCGAGGGAGCGACGCTTCCATATCCGGACGGGGTCCGGAGGCCGGAAATACCGACGACTCTCCGTTGGCGGGATAATTGCGGGAAGTGCCCTGAATAGCAGGTGAGAATTGTACGATTCAATGCCGTTTGTTGTTGTGACGGATGAATTACCGTGGCGGGATGCAGACCCGACAGGAGCTGGTGATGGTGTATTTGAAAGTCATTAATGGCGGAAAAACGAGAAATGATGAGTGTCGGACGGAAGTCAAACTCTTCAGCGCCGTTTCCATCGTGAACAATTTTCAGGGGCGCGACAATGTGCGGCTCAATTGGATTTGCACGGGCCGCAACGGGTCCGATACCATTCACGATAAGATGATCGCGGGCCGCTGCAGCGCTAACGAGACTATCGCCCCCTATCTCATGGAGCATATGAGGGAGCTTTTCACGGAAGATGAGATTCAGTACCTGAAGGATTACCTGCTGAATGCTCACGGGATGGAAATCGAGGCGCGGGAGGAAGACATGGCGGCTTTCGATGTTTTCATGCCCATGCCCTACGGCAACATTCCTGCCGGGAAAGACAGGGGCTTTTACCACCTTCCCGAAGACAAGCGTTGGACCATGCCTTTCAGCGTCAGCGCGTTTTACGACCTGTGCAAATGTCCCGTGAGCCTCTCGCTCCACGAGGAAACAAAGGAAAAGTGCGGGCTCTACCTCCTGGAGGCGCTCAAGTCGCTCGGGCTGGAGGGCCATGTGGGGGTGGACCAGGTTCAGGCAGCCGTGGAGATGCTCTATGATAAGCACGGTCTCTACGTGCGGCAGGGAAAAAACAGGGAAATGAGACTCAGGGAAAAGCTGGACCAGTTGTTCTGACGCGTGGCGTGTGCCGGTTTGTTCTGAAGTATCGCGCCATGCCGTGCTCTTCAAGTGTGGTCCCGTTCGTTGCGCGCGAGTGCGTTGGACGGGATCTCACCCTCCCTTACCCCGGATATCCTTCCACGTCTCGATCAAAAAAGGCCTTCCCCGATTCCCTTTCCTGAAAACGTTCATTAACTTAACTGAAGACGACGTTCATTGCGGGGCGGCGCTCCTCTTCCGTCACCGTGCGAGGTTCCATTCCTTCGCGGAATCCGCGAGCAAAATCGACCTGTCATGACCATCAAAACTATCGTGCAAGGAGATGTAATGAAAAAAATCGCCGTTGTCCTGCTGTGTGCATGCCTTTGGGGCGTTTTTACGGCCGCGCCGTCGCCTGCGGCGGCGAACTACGATGAGGGAAGGGCCTGGTTCGACCGTGGCGACAAGGACAGGGGGTTGAATATCCTGACGTCTCTCGCCGGGAACGGCGATGTCAGGTCTCAACTCTTTCTCGGGCACATATACGAAACCGGACTGCGAGTGGAAGAGGATTGTGCAAAGGCCGTGCAGTGGTATGGCCGGGCCGCGGAGCAGGGGAATGCCGAGGCCCAATACCGGTTGGGGCATATCTACGAGCACGGCGGGGCGGGCGTGGACAGGGACCTGACCGCGGCCCGGAAGTGGTACCGGAAGGCGGCCGGCCACGGGCACGGTCAGGCGATGTACAATCTCGGGTACATGTATGAGCACGGAAAAGGGGTGTACCAGAGCTACGAAGAGGCCATCAAATGGTACTCTGCCGCTCGCGGCGAGATTGCCGAAGCCGGTGACGCCATATCGAAGCTGTCGCACGGCTGGGAGACGAAATGATTCCCGGCAGGGGACGGGACTTCCGAGGCGCGCCGGCCGGCGGCCGATTCAAGGCGACAGCGCCTCCCGGTAGAGGGCGTCGTGCAGTTCCAGTATGTGCTTGCGGCTGTAGGATTCCAGAATCCGCCTGCGCCCCTGCTTCGCCATCGCTTCGGCCTCCTCCGGATGGTCCAGCAGGCGGCGCATGGCTTCGCTTAGCGCGGCCACGTCCCCTACGGGAACCAGCACTCCGCTCCCGTCGGACATGAGACCTCGCGTTCCGCGGATCTGAGAGCCTATCGCGGGCGCCTCCAGGGAGAGGGCTTCGAGGAGGCTTCGCGGCAGCCCCTCCCGCTCGGAGGGCAGCAGCACAGCGGCCGAAGACCTCATGAGGGCCGCCACGTCGCGACGGAATCCGAGGAAGTGGACCCTTCCGTCCAATCCCGACTCCGCCGCCAGCCGTTTCGACTCCTCCAGCAGGGGACCGGTCCCGGCGAAAGCCAGGTGAACGTCGTTCCTTTCCAGCCGTGCAAAAGCATGGAGCGCATCCCGGTGCCGTTTGCGGGGAATGAATTCCGCCACCATCAGAAGCAGCCGGTCGCCAGGCTGCAGATTCAGCTCCGCGCGGACGCGCGCCACCTCCTCCGGGGGGACCGCCTCGGGACTCCATCGTGCGGTGTCCACACCGATCCCCGGCATGTACCGGACCCTCTCCGGAGCTACGATGCGATAACGCTTTGCGGCGGCTTCATCCTGATGATTGATGACCACCAGGTAATCCGTCCATCTGCCCGCGAGCTTTTCCAGCAGCAGAAAAACCGCATTCCGGAGCGGGTGCCCTCCCCGGTGGAAGTGGAATCCGTGGACCGTGTAAACGACCTTGGGACTGCCCGGTTTTCCGTGATTGTTCCTCAGCGCCATGCGGGTCACATACGCTCCCACCGGGGTATGGACGTGCACGATATCGTACGCGCCGTCTTCCACCACTTTCCGGACTTCACCGGCTCGACGGAAAAGATTGCGCGGGGCCAGGGGATTTCGAGACCAGTCCGCGTCGAAAACCCTGTCGAAGGCTTCACGGCATTCGGCGCACCCGGTAACTCCCCGCGCCATGGCGTCCACCCGCCATCCGGAGCCCCGGAAATGGCGCGCTATGGGAAGGAGAAAAGCGCGGATCGTTTCGTGAATCGTAGCTACTTGAAGAAGACGCATGGCATGTAACCCTCGCCTGATGCCTGCCTTTCGAAGCGCATTTTATCAGCCGCCGGAAGATCGGAATCGACACCGGCGCCGCATACGGCAACCGCCTGAGCGCAGATGACTTTCAGCCGGATCTTCCGCACCGATGCTCTGCAGGCCGTAGCCTTCGGGATTGAATGGCGGCGGAGTCGGCGGGTGGCGTTGCCGGGCTCCAATGGAAGCATGTTCCTACTGCCACGGTTTGATCCTTTCGTACTCGGCCCTGATCACGTCCTGTCCATACTTCCTCTCCAGGCGGCGCACCGTGAAATGGCCTCTCGCCATGGACTGGAAGTGATCCGTGAAGAGAAGGTTTATTGAAGCTCCGCCCACGGCGCCTATGATCGGGACCAATTGAGCGGTCAGCTTCTCCGATACCGCGACGCTGAACCGCGATGCGACCTGGCTTATGAACCTGACCAGGACCGGGGCGCCTTCGTCGATCAATCCGACTTCGGCCATGTACCGGGCCGCATCGGAGACGGCTTTCCCCAGTGCGCTCCTGATCACGTAATAGCCGGTCTCGGATGCGTCATCGGAGGATTTGCCTCCCCCGAGCGCGAAAACTTCCAGGCAGGCGAGTCTCGTTTCGAACGAATCCAACCGCTCGCCTTCGCTTCGCGCGATATCGGCGATTGAGCGCAACATGACGGCGGTGGAGAGAGGAAGCTCCAGGGCCAATGCTTTCAAACCGAAAAAACCGCCGACGGCGCCGGTCGCCACTGAAAGCGCCATATGGGCCGCATCGCGGGACTTGCCTTTGAAACGATCGTCCAGGCTCAAAATGGCGGTCTTCATCGCGTGTTCCAGGGCGATCTCCGTGTACCTGGTGATGTGGCCGGACCACTTTTCGGGGAGCATCCGAAAGGGTTCCTCGATGACGGACCCGAACCTGCTCATCAGTTTCGCGACAAAGCCGGGCCGTTCCAGGATTCGGCGGGCCCGAATCAAATCCTGCATGTCATCGGCGGTGAGAGCCATCAGATCACGGTTCCTCCAACCTCGCTCCGGGTCCATCTTCGTATGCGACGGACATGCCGGCGCGTCATGATTTCCTCTTTCCGGTGGTTTCGCCGGTTTTGGCCGGCTTCCCGTCAACTGAGAGCGTCTTTCGCCATTTCGGCGAAGCGCTTGAAGGTCATCGGTTCCTGGGCGGCTCCCCTGCACGAATACCAGCATGAACTACACCGGGTGGGACCGAAGAACCCTTTCTCCCATTGTGTGAATTCACAGGCAACGGGGCGGTCCGAGCAGCGCTTGACCATTCCGTCGGGTGTCACCTGCACCCAGTTCAACCCCGCGGTGCAGCCGGTCACGCTTCCCGTGCGGCAGAACTCGGGGATGCCCCTCAAGTAGTACTCGCCGGTGGTGACTGTTCCCAGGGACTTCTTCAAGTCAAGCACTTCTCCCAGTATGTTCTCCAGGGCCGCCACTTCGCTTTCATCGATCATGTGGGTCCCGTTGTCATTGCGCCGGCCGTTATAGGTGCTGAGAGAGAGTTTGATCCCCATATCCGAAGCCTGCCTGATGATTTGAGGCAGTTCCCTGAAGTTTTCTTTCTTTATAACAAGATTGAAGCAAAGATTGACCCCCCTGTCCCTGAGTTGCGGCGCCACGGAAAGGATATGACGGGTCAGGCCCGGTATCTTTCGGCCCTGGTCATGCCTTTCATCCATATAATCGAGGGAGATCGAGAATTCGTCGAGCCCGGCCTCCCAGAGCCGCATTCCCCTTTCCAGGTCCAGCAGCGCCCCGTTGGTTATGAGAGAGATGAAAAGAAAGCTGAAATTCCGGCGCAAGGACCCGATTATCTCCTCGAGGTCTTCACGCAAAAGCGGTTCTCCGCCGGTAAGACTCACGGAAAGAGGGGCAAGCTTTTTCACCAGCGGCACATAGTCGTTCAACTCCGCCGGGGGCTTTTCCTTCCAGTAATCACAGAAGTCGCAACGGGCGTTACACCGCTTGGTCACTTCCAGGTTGATATTGAAAAGCCCGCCGTTAACCAGGTAATCCAGGAACTTGTAGCCGCCGACAGCCATTTCAAAAAAGCTCAGTTTCCGTGACATAGAGATATTCCAACTCCTTTCGCGAGACCAATGAGGCAAGAAAAGATCGCTCGGATAACGACAGATTCCCTTGCTATTACATATATCACTCGAGACCCGCCGCGGCCAGTACTTTAAAACGGGAATCCATTCCGCGCACGGCTCTTGGGACGGACCCGGAGCGCAATCCCGCTCCCGTCCGCCGGTGTCGATCAGCAGGAGCGTCTTGAAGAAATTGTCTCAACCGGAGTGTTCTCGACCGACATGATATGCCGTGACGGGAGGAGTGGTATGCCTGATGGAGCGGCTCACCCAATGAAATCGGCGGCGGCAGGAAAGCCCCTCCTCAGAACAAGGTGGTCTTCGCTACTGGACCGGCCGCAGCACCCGGTAATCGCCTTCCGCCATCAGCGTATATTTCTTGCCTTCGAATTCGAACTCATTCTGGTAGGCGTACGGGAGGCTCAGGTCTTTCGCCGTGGACATGCTCTCCAGGAGAAAAGTCAAAATGCCGGCGTACTCCTCGAGCGAACCCAGCACATTGAGTGAGTCGATCCGAACTTCCTTGACTCCGAAAAGATCCTTCAAGCCTTCGGTATGGAAGAATCTGTTCGTCCTGTCCCAGTACAGGAACATGGACTGGTCGGGTTTACGGGTGTTCTGGATCTTCAAGAGAGCAACTTCATCTTTCTGATTCATATCTTGAGTTTCCCGGGTCATAGTTCTGCCCTTTCCGAAATAGTATTAAGAAGGTGGATAAGTCGTTGGAGCGGTATCTCTCAACAAGCAATATAATTAGGTTATCGCCATCCGTAAATGGCGGCGCGCCGGATGAAATGCCGCCTCTCTCACCTCGGGCCGCCATTCCGGCGCGGGGCGCGCCGGTTCAACCGGGTTCAATCGCCGAAATCGAATTGCCAGAAAACATCCACTCCCGTATGTTTTTCCGGCCCCACCTGGCTCTGGACGGACACATTTTTGTTGACCCGGTATTCCACCCGGACCTGATCGTCCAGTTGCCGTTCGATCCCCTTCTCATACGTTACATACAGGTCGGGGGTCAAGTATTTCCCCACCTCGACAACGCCGTGGGTCCCCGTTTCATTCGGATGGAGGTGGACGACGTCGGGGGCCAGGGGGACCTTCCCCAGCATCGATTTCATGAAGCCCGAGGCTTTGGAGCCGAGCCACAGCGCGGCGCGGCCCTGGAGAGCCGAACCCTCGTACGCATCAAGCTTGCTCGCCGAGCGCCCGAAAAACGCGTAAGACAGAATATCCACCTGGTCCATGGCCGGAACGCTGCCGAGGGTGAGCTTGGGACGGCTGAGCGGACCGGAGACGTTGGCGATAATCGTCACGTCGGCCACTTCCTTTTGGCCGGTGACGTGCAATTCCGGGTCGGGATCAGGTGATCCGGTAAAGACCAGGTGGCCTTCCGTAATGTTCAACCTGGTATCCTGAAACATGTATGTCCCGCGAAGCGTTTGAAATTCCCCCAGCAGTCTCAACGGGCCGAAGGATTCCTTTTTGATCTGCATCGCGCCGGTCATCTCCGCGTCCACGCCTTCTCCGCGCACCCACGTTCCCGAAGGGGGCAGGCGGAGGTCCAGGTCCATTCGCAGCTTGCTGTAGAAGGGGTGCTCCCTGTCGCGTTCCCCCTTGATCCTGACAATTCCGGATTCCTCCTCTTCTTCGCCGTCAATCACCACGATGTCCCGCGCCAGGTCCGTCCGGAGCGCCGCCAGGCTCATCCGGGCATTCGAGAAGTCCACGCTGCCCGAAAGCAAGGGGTTCTGCCGGTCGTTGCACGTGAGCCGCGCCTTGCCCGATCCGTTCCCCACAATCCCGTACAGTTCAGGAAACTGGATATCCCGGCCCGATGCTTCGAGGCGAACCTGCTCGAACCTGTAATCCGTCTCACCCGTCAGGTCGATCCTTCCTCCCAGGAGGTCCGCCTTGCCGTCCCTGATGTAGACCCGTCCGGAATCGGCTTCCAGCGAAAGCTCCACGTTGCGCATCGGATGGGGCCACGACTTGAGCTGGACGGAGCCGCAGTGGAGTGCCCCCGACGCCCGCACCTTCGGTTGCGACAGGGAGCCCGTCACCTCGGCGTCGATGTCCATGCGGCCTTCGAGCTTGCTCAAGGACGGAGCGTAAGGAAGCAGGTGTTCCAGGTGGAACCCGGATGCCTTGAAAGCGGATACCATCGCCTCATTCTTTCGCACTTCGCACCTGAGAGGTTTCAGACTCAGGTGAAGCGGTATCCTGGCGGAAATGCGAGCCGGGGTTTCGATGGCCCGCGCGGCCAGGGTCCCTTCCACCCGCATCGTTCCTCCGGCGTAATTTCCCTGCAGTTGCACCCGGTTCAAGGGTTCCTTGCCGTACGCCACGGCGTTCGAAAGATAGGCCTCCCATGACGCTTCGAGCCGCTCGGGGATTCCGGTGATGCGCACTTTGCCGTTCATGGAGCCCGAAAGCAAATCTTTCCCGCCGAAGGCGTCGAGCCATTCTTCCACCTGGAGGTTCTCGATCTCGGCTTCAATCGCGGCCTTGCCGGTATAGGAAACGGAGCCCGATGCTCTGATTCGCTGTTTTCCACGGCCAAGCGCCAGGTTGTCCACGAAGAAGTCGTTCTCGTCCAAACGGAGCTTTCCATCCAGGGCGTACTTCGTTCCCTTCCATTCGATTGCGCTCTTCGCGAGCGTGACAACACGCGGAAAACTCCAGATGCCTTCCAGCGCGCCGGCCAGTTGGGCCGAACCGCCGTCAGGCGGACCGTCGCCGTGAATCCGGAATCGGAGGTTGTTCTCGCGCTGTTCCAGTTCGGCGCTCAAGGTCCCCCTATTTTTATGCGCTGATCGCGATGACCTGTCTCTACGGCGCATTCTGGGGCATCAAGGAAGTGAAGCAGATCCAGGCGAACCAGTCCGCTGAAGCAGCCCGGGTGAGCCTGGCCCCGGTGCAGAAAAGAAATCTGTTTTTGTCCTCCTTGATGGCGGCCCTGACCCTGCACTATCTCTCAATCCTTCTTTTGATCGCCTACATGAGGTTTGTTTTGACCATCGATTTTGGTGGTGAGCTCGGGCTGATTGTACTGGGC
>CAYOVG010000125.1:17382-17604 GCA_964407285.1 uncultured Syntrophobacteraceae bacterium | reverse complement strand
TCTCATCCCCCAGGCCGTGGACCAGGTCGCCGTGCCCTTGATCGCCGGCGGCGGTTTCTGCGACGGCCGCTCCCTGGTCGCCGCCCTGGCCCTGGGCGCGGACGGCGTGCTCATGGGCACCCGGTTCATGACGGCCAAGGAATGTATTGTTCACCCGGACATCAAACGCCGAATGATCGAAGCCCGTGAGATCAGTCGTACGGTCGAATTGGGCATGGAGCG
>CAYOVG010000125.1:0-17372 GCA_964407285.1 uncultured Syntrophobacteraceae bacterium | reverse complement strand
CACTTTGTTCGTCATGGAGTCCATTAGAAATCCCGGACGGGTGATGCGCAACCCTTGGGCGGAAAAAGTCCTGGAAATGGAGAAGGCCGGGAGCACCCTGGAACAGTTGGCCCCGGTCATCAGCGGCAAAATTACTTTAAAAGGCTGGCTGGAGGGCACTTTCGACCAAGGATTGTTCTACTGCGGCCAAGTGGTCGGCCGGATCAAAGATGAGCCCAGCGCGGCCGAGATCGTCAAATCCATCGTAGAAGAGGCGGTCCAAGTCAAAAAGGAGCTGGATGGATTATTCTGATAGGACCGACTTTTTCTATATTGTAAGGTCAAGGAGGCCTGATGACGAAGTTTGTTCCGGCTCCGCGTCGTCGGCGGGTCGAGTCAAGCGAATCCACCGTTCCAGAGTGCGGCAAGCGATTGTTCCCATCCAAGGGAAAACAGCGATGGTGTTCTTTCCCAACGGCACGACGTTGCCCCGGTCCAACCCGGCGTTTCTCGCAAGCTTGCGAGCCGAAGCGAGCCTCTCCCGCGCCTGTTTCTGGAGATAGCTGTACTCGGTGTTTTCGAAGAGCACCTGTCTCATCCTGTCAAGAATTCGAGTGCAGATCGTTCCTCCGCTTCCATGCCAGCGGATGGAAGCTTTCCCCTTCACTGATTTTACGAAAACAGTCTTTCTCTTGAGATCTATATCCAGGACCTCCCAACTCTTACCTGCCAGGATGAATCGCTCTCCGGGAGGCGGAGGCATGAGGATGCTCCCTATCTCCCTGGATTCTTCTCTGACTGCGTACTCTTCGGTGTCCGGGAACACGGCATAGAATCGGAAACTCCTTACCACGGATTCGCCTGCCAGTCCGATGATGAGCCCGCCTTCGTCCGTTCTCTGAATGTGGTCGATTTCAAGAAGGTGAAGTAGAAGCTCTCGGAAGTCAGCCTGTGAAACGTGTGCGAACGGCGGCAGTGTAAGGACTCTTTGCGCAAGCGCTGCCGGTGAGAGTTCGCCTGTCGAGGCCAGCGTGCTCATCGTCTGATGGTAAAGGAGACTGAGCGGATACTTTGCCGGCTGGATGGGCTCGATGAAACGTTCCTCGATGTATAGCTGAATGATCGCAATGCATTGCAGGAGGCGCCACGGGATCTCATGCGGCAGCAGTACTTTACCGGTCTGTGCCTGCTCCGGGCAGACGAACCACATTTCCGAAGGACCGCCCCGTCTTCCCGACCGCCCGAGCCTCTGCAGAAAACTCGATACGGAGTGAGGCGCATCAATCTGGACGACACGCTCGAGTTGGCCGATGTCTATTCCCATTTCCAGCGTAATCGTCGCAGCCGTAACGGCGGGGCCCGGTGAGTCGCGCATGGCGATCTCGGCGGCCTCTCTGAGCGGCGCCGAGATGCTCCCATGATGGACATGATAGATATCGGGTTGTCCTTCCGCTTCTGCAATCTGCCGCAGGCCGGCCGCCAACGACTCGGTCTCTGAACGGTTACTGGCGAAAATCAGGCACTTTCGAGCCCTGCTTACCTCGTAGATATATCGGTAGTATGGGCTAACGGTGGGTGGGACGGATCGGTCTTCCTCGCCCCCAAATTCTTCAGTCTGTATAGGCGAACTCCTCTCAGGCTCAGGGCTGTCGTCCCCATTCCGGCTATTCCGAGGATCGTTGATGAAGAAGTGCTCTAACGCAAGGCGAATCCTTTGTCTGCCGCCTTCGATCCGCGGCGTGACCACCTCTGCCTTTGTTCCCGACTGCAACCATTCCTCGGCAAGGGAATAGTCGCCGAGCGTGGCGGAGAGGCCGATCCTGCGAGGTTCCGTCCGCGTGAATCTTGAAAGCCGCGCCAATTGACAAAGTACCTGGCGGCCCCGGTCCGAGTTCATGAATGCGTGAATCTCATCGATTACAATGAACCGCAGGTCTCCAAAGAGCCGCACCAGTTCGCCTGCCTTGTTGATGAGGAGGCTCTCGAGCGATTCCGGAGTAATTTGAAGGATACCTTCCGGTTTTTTTAAAAGCTTTGCCTTGTGACTTTGCGATACGTCCCCGTGCCAGTGCCGGACGGGAATACCGGCCTCTCCGAGAAGGTCGTCCAGTCTGAGGAATTGATCGTTTATGAGCGCTTTGGTCGGGCCGATGTAAAGAACTCCGACCGTTGCGGGCGGGTCTTGGTGGAGGAGAGTAATAACCGGAAGAAAAGCGGCTTCAGTTTTTCCGGACGCCGTTCCCGATGCCAGCAGCAGATGGGCGCTCGACTCGAAGATAACCCTGCAGGCTTCAACCTGGACAGCCCGCATTTCCGTCCAGCCGTGCGTGTAGATATAGTTCTGTATGAAGGGAGCAAGCCTGTGGAACGGATGCGTGCTCAAAGCGTGAACTCCGAAAACTCTCCGGCCTCCGATGCATCGGGGTCGGCGCCGGCAACGGTCGGTTTGAAATCGTCCCCATGGATCAACTGTCCGAAGCTTACTTGTGGATTCTGGCGAAGGATATTCAAAATGCTGATGAAATCGCGTACGATTTCCCGTGGCGTCAGGAGTTCGTCGGCCCCCAGTCGTTTGGCGGTCTCCTGCATAAATGCCTGGAGATCCTGAGGCGTCAGGTTGCTCTTGAATTTGTGGTGAGCCGAGTAGACATCCATGAGCCGGGTCAGCAGTACGAAGATCTCTTCATGGCTCAGAGTCTGCAAACGGATAATCGGTCCCGATGTGTCTCTGAATCCCTCCTTTATGTACCGGCTTTCCGTCAGACGAGAGCGCAGGGCTTCGTAGCTGTAGAGACCTCTCCGCTGGTCCTCCACGAGTTGAGGTGTTCCTCCCAGGAAAAAACCCAGATGCTCCGCCTTTCCCTGCATGATGTCGTTGAATACGGAAAGGAGCTTTTCGTAGTTGCTTTCACGGGAAACTCTATGGGTGATTTTGTAGAGATTCACTACTTCGTCGAGGAGTACCAGCAGTCCCTTGTAACCTATATCAGAGACGAGCTTCGCAAAGAGTTTGATGTAATCATACCAGCTTTCATCATCGACAATCACCCGAACTCCAAGGGCGTTTCGCGCTTCCGTCTTAGTCGAGTATTCGCCGCGAAGCCATCGAAGCGCCGCATCCTTCATCGTATCGTCATTCGAACGGTAGCCTTGCCAGTAGGTTTTGAGCACTGTGGCGAAATCGAACCCGTGGACCATCCCTTCCATGTTGTTTACAACTTCGAGGATCTTGTCTTCCAACACCTCACTGAACCCCTGGTCGTTCGGGCGCATTCCGGTTTCCTTTACGACTTGCGCCTGAACAGCAGAGAACCAGCGTTCCAGGATGGCCGCAAGCGCTCCTCCCTCCGGCCGCGTTTTTGTCGAAATATTTCGCATGATCTCCCGGTAGGTTCCGAGGGCCTGTCCATTCGTTCCGGTAAGACGTCGCTCGGGGGAAAGATCGCAGTCCCCAACCACGAAATCCCTCTCCATCGCATAGTTACGAATGAGCTGCAGCAGGAAACTCTTCCCCGAACCGTAGCGTCCGACGACAAATCGAAAAGCCGCTCCCGCCTCCGCTGTATTCTCGAGGTCTTGAAGAAGGGCCGCAATCTCCTCCTTACGATCCACTGCCACGTATTCCAATCCAATCCTTGGGACCACACCGGCGCTAAGCGAATTCATCAGGGCCGTCGATATTCTCTTGGGAATCTTCAGAGTTGTCATAGCCTTCAACCTTATTCGCGCATTATTTTGCATTCATTTGTACAAGACGACGTGCAAACTCGAGAATCTCTTCCTCAACAGCCGGTGGAGAAGACCCGGGTTCAACAATCATATCACCCACCGTATCGAGGGCAATCTCGTTTATTGAATCAATCAGGAACTCCGGCATTACGGCGTTCTCCTCAGCGATTCCGGATAGTCTCTCGATCGGGTCCTCCGCGGTGAGGATAGCTTCGAGGGCTTCGAATTGATACGCATTCAAAGCAGTTCGAAACTGGACCCATTCCTCCGGAAGTTCGTCATAAGCGTTCCGGTCTCCTTCTTGTCCGCCGGCAACGGGCGCACCCGGAGGCGTGCAGGTATCCGCCGAGAAAATGAACTCGATCTCATCTCTGAAGTCGTCTGTCACCACCTTCATCTTTCTTTCGGTCACAATGAGAAGATCACCGAGAATTTCCTGAGATAAGTCATTAATGCGGTCCACCATAAGTTCGATAAACGAACCCGGCAGAGCGTCCCCGAGTGTGCTCGTCTCCACCTCCCAGTCGTGCTGCATGAGTGTTTCGATGAGATGCATCTCATCCTTGTCAAGCCGTGTGAGGACCGCATTGACGCTATCCAGATCGGTCAGGAGATGATCGGGAGTTCCATCGGGGCGCACGATGATCCGTCCTTCACGCCGTGAATCGATAAGAGTCTCGTTTTCAGCCATGTGCCGGTTTGTATCGAGTTCTCTTGATTGTTCCTCCTCGCCTTCGCCCGTCTGGAGCATTTGGAGCACCTGGTCCGACTGCTTGATCAAGGTCTGAACCCGCGTGAAGTCGATGACGATTTCAGGGCCGGGGGAACTCACCGGTATTGTCTCGGGAGGAGCGGAAGATATGAGATTGTCGATTACTGCCTGGATTTCCGGTTCTATGTTGTATCCGCGTAACCTTCCTTTATAGCCATTTGCTTCACGAAGCCGGTTTTCAGTGTGTTTGACCGTAGCCGTGATAAAGTCCCGAAAAGGATCATGCTGTGAGTAGGGAACAACGTCGTTCAATCTGATCACGTGGACCCCTCCGTTGTATAGGGCGCTTTGAAAGGGGTAACGCTGGATGGGCGAGTAACTCTTCGGTTTGAAAAGATCGAAAATCCCGGCTCCGAATTTCGAAGTCAAGTGCTTGTTTACCTCATGCAGGCTTTGCGGCACGCACTCTTCCAACACGCTCCGGTAACCGTCATTGAAAAACTTGCTTCGAAAGATGCTGTAATTTGAAAGCGTCGTGATTATTTCGAGAGGCAAATGAACGAGTGGCTCCTTGATGTAGCTCGGCAGGAGTAGATCGATGTCATTACGGCGAGGTAAAATTTTCAGTTTCAGTGCTTCCCGAAAAATCTCCAGGGGATCTGCAGGATATTTGTTGATCAGGGCATAGTCAAAGATCCAGTCAACAAGATAATTATCAAGTTTCGGGTGCCGGTCACGGTACGAGAGCCAGATGCGTGTGAGTTGTTCGTACCCGTCCCTGGCATCATTCACTCCGATGTTATTGATGAGTTCATAAACGAGGACAAAGATGTAGGAAAGATCCGTGTCCGGATAACTCCCGTCGCGGACGAGGCTACGCCAGTAAAAATACCATTTCAACTGGGGACCCGTCATCGAGTCGTAGGTGGGCCAGTAGGACATGAAGGGGACATGGGGCGCGGCAGGGCTGCGGTGATTTACCGTTTTCTTCGCTGTTTCGACAAACTTATCGGTACTGAAGGAGTGACCGCTTGATTGACTGATCTCGATTCCGAGACCGACCGGTTCAAAGGATGATTTCAATTCTCCGCTTATGGTAGGTCTATCTTCATACAAGGGGCGGGAAGGTATTGGAATCGACTTGGAATCGGAGGCAGCGTCCCCGAGGGTGAACTCCGCCATGCTTTCGGACTCGGTTCTGGTTACTTCGGTTCCGGATTGCAGCTCTCGAGAAAACCGGAAAGCAACTGGCGCCGGAGGCGCCTGTTGCGCAGGGTTACGGAGGCCGTATTTCCAGAGCAACCTGTCCTCATGTATTGAAATTCCGAAGACCTGGGAAAGCGCCTCCCTTGTTGATGTGCGTTCGAGGAAGTCTTTACCGGCGAATAGGCCGAGAGTGAGGGCCTTCCGGCATTTCACAAGGCTTTTGAAGAGCCTGGATGATCCCGATTTGACCAGTAGATCAGCCTGGAAGAGGCAAACGATATCCCATTTGAGGCTTGTGAGCGCCGGTGTCGCCTCCAGGGCTTTCGGTGTAGCGAGCACAACGCCCTTTACAGAAGCTCTGAATTCAGGGTCTTTCCTGTTTCCGTCGAAACGCGTCGCAGAAATGGTTTCCCATAATCGGCCGAACCCGTCGAGGTCTTTCTTGGTCGCGACGAGAAGGATTCTCGTCTCTGGAGAACGCTGAAGGAGAGAAGCGAACATATTCCAAAAAACGGTCTCGTCCCGTTCAGGCCTGCCGATAATTCCACCCGGAAGCCCCCAGGTTCTGAGAAATTCCAAATGGAGCCGGGCGGTATCTTCAACATCCTCACCTTCCGGGAATCTCAGTTCCGATGATTCTATCCTGGTCCAGGGCCCTCGCAACCGATTGGAGCCCCGGTTGAGCACCTCGGCAGGTGTAAGTAGGATCCGACTGAGAGAGCTTCCGTCAACAGTTCTTCCGAGAGGACCGATGCCAAGCTGCCGGAGCTTCTGTATTGGAATCCACCCCGGATCAATTCTCACGAATCTCTTGTGATTCGAGATTTCTTTGGAAATCTCTTCGGCTCTCGCGCGGAAGTCTCCACAAATCAGTTCGGGAATGGCGAAAACCACTCCAACCCCATTCACTTCCTCTCGCACAAGGGACAACAGCAGTTCGCATCCCGGAATTACCTTGTGTCTGGTTCGAAGCTCATTTTTCTCCCCATCCGTCCATTTGCGGACCTTCGGCCAAACGCTCATCATAAACAAGGGAATGTCTTCGTTTTTAAGCCGGTAGTAGCCGGTTTTATTGAGCACTGTCCTGAACGCTCTAGCCGGCGCCAGGCCAGGCATGATAGTGTCGTCAACAATTACGAAATTGCCGAGTGACGGGATTTCCTTCGCGGATTCGGCTTCGGCGCTAAAACGAACGGCCAGTTCTACGGTATGGTCGGATACGTCTTTGATCTGGATGCGGAAGAGCGGTTCTTCCGTGTATTTTATTGTGCATGTGTACGGGAGTGCACGCTCTTTCCACTCCGGAACTTTTCGCGTGAGCAGATCGATGATTCCCTGTCCGGTAATTTCTTCTTTGTGCAACCATTCATCGTCTTCTCTGTTTGTTTTCTCGATCCGCCAGTACCAATCCTGGTAAATGAACCAGCCAGCACCCAGGTGTACGACCCCATCGGGCGTCATCATCTTCCTGCAGCACTTCTGCTCATCTGCCCATGCATATCTCACTTCAAAACCGTTGGGGATTGAGATCGCCTGAAGCCGTTCAACTTTTTCGGTGAGGTGAACCTCGAATCTCTTTCGGTCCAAAATGCTCAAAACCTGTTTCACTTCATCCAGTTTCGAAACCGGAACGATGGTGAAGCCCTTATAGATCTGGAGATCTTCCAGAATTCCGAGTTGCTCGTATTTGCCCACGAGCTGAGAGACCGGTACTGGATCTTTTCCTTTGAGGATTCTGAGCCGGACGTGATTTGAACGTCTTTCAAGGTAGATACGATATGGGCGAAGTCCGAGGAGATCCGAAATCCCCTGGAACCATTTCTTAAGCATAAGCCATCCTTATTCTTAGGAGGCAACAGAAAGTGCATCTCATTTCTGTGTTACTTTCACTTACGGAAAAGTAATTCTATATCGCTTTGGCGTTAGGATCAAATGAATTCCGAATCCCACCGGAGTGGACGAAGATGGACCCGAATGTATAACCATGTGTTTGCTGGAGGTCTATCGTGCTCTTCCTGCTCAATGTGATGTGACTATCTGAAAGCAATTGGCATGACGTTTCGATGAAGCGGGGGAGAGGGATTTCGAATGCGGCTTTCATCACTGATACTGCCGGCTTGACGGCGGCGTCCCGGCGAACGGTGATTTACGGTGATGGATTCTTGCCGATAACTTTGCTCCTGTTTACGCTGGCGAAATCGGCTTCAATGGGCTCGATCGTTCATTGCGCCGCCGTTGCGCTGTCCACGGCGGGGGGGGGCGGATACCGGCTCTTGCCGGATAGGAACAAATCCTATCCGGCAAGAGCCGGTATAATCTCCATAATCGCCGAAAAGACGATCATCTCCGGCTTCAGTCAAAACAGCGGCCGATGTGGGAAGCCATTTCCTCCGCGATGGAATCGATCAGGACCTTGTCCGCCCCCTCGACCATCACGCGAATCACCGGTTCGGTCCCTGATGCCCGTATCACCATCCGTCCCTCGTCTCCCAACCGCGATTCCAGCGATTCCTTGATAACCACGAGTTCCGGTATCTCCTCGATGTGCTTTCGCTGAGACACGCGAACGTTGAGCAGCGTCTGAGGGTACTTGTCCATCACCCTTTTCAACTCCGACAGCGGACGCCCCTCGCACATCATGACGGCAATCACCTGGAGGGCGCTCAGTATTCCGTCGCCGGTCGTGCTGTGGTCGAGGAAAATCAGGTGCCCCGACTGCTCGCCGCCTAGGTTGTAGTTGCCCTTCCGCATCACCTCCATCACGTTGCGGTCGCCGACCGCGGTCCGCAGCAGTCTTGCGCCGCGCCGCCGCAACGCCACCTCCAGTCCGAGGTTGCTCATGATGGTGGCGACAACCGTCTTATGCTTCAGGGAGTCGAACTTCAGGTAGTGCGCGGCGCAAATCGCCATCAACTCGTCGCCGTCCAGCACCTCCCCGTTCTCGTCGGCAAAAAGCACCCGGTCGGCATCTCCGTCGAAAGCCATGCCCAGTTGGGCCCCGTGCTCGCGCACCAGGGCCGCCATATGCTCCGGATGCAGCGAACCGCACTGAGAGTTGATGTTCTTTCCGTTGGGGCGGTCGCCGATGAGGACGACGTTGGCCCCTAGTTCCTCGAAAACCGCGGGCGCGACGCGGTAAGCCGCTCCATGCGCGCAGTCCATCACGATCTTCAGCCCCTCCATCGAGAGTTCCCTGGGGAAGGCCGCTTTCAGAAAGACGATGTACCTGCCCTGCGCGTCGTCTATGCGCCTGGCCCGCCCGATGTTGGCCGCGGACGGGTACGGAACGCGGTCGATCTCTCCCGTCAGGATCAACTGCTCCATGTGTTCCTCGATTTCGTCGGGCAGCTTGAAGCCGTCGCCTCCGAAGATCTTGATTCCGTTGTACTCATATGGGTTGTGCGAAGCCGATATCACGATTCCGGCGTCCGCTCGCATGCTCTGGGTAATGTATGCGATTCCGGGAGTGGGAAGGGGGCCGACGAGCAGGACATCCACACCCATGGAACAGATGCCCGCGGTGATGGCGTTTTCGATCATATACCCGGAAAGCCGGGTGTCCTTGCCGATGATGATCTTTGGATGGTGGTGGTCGTTGACCTTGAAGACATGCGCCGTGCTGCATCCCACTTTCATGGCGAGGTCCGTGGTCATCGGGAATTCATTCGCCACGCCGCGAATGCCATCGGTGCCGAACAGCTTACCCATAGTACTGAACTCCTTTTCCTGCGCTCAAATTCCCTTAGGACAGGGCCGCCCAGGAGATGATCAACCACTGAACTGATGAAAACGCGCAATCGGCCGCGGAGCGTTGCATGAACACCGCCGAAGGAGAATCGCCCGTGGAGAAGCCCCGGTTTCCGGTCGATTGCTTACAAATAGCATACATAAAATATAAGAAGTATCAGCGTGGATTCCAGCAAGCCTCTCTGAGCGCGTCCGCCATCGCCGCGGCCTGCTTGTGGATCGCCACGTCATGGACTCGGATCACGTGCGCGCCGGCCGCCACCCCGAAGGTGTGCGCCACGGCGGTCCCCCATTCCCGTTCTTCCACCGGGCGGTCGAGGACGGAGCCGATGAAGCGCTTTCGGGAAGCTCCGAGCACAACGGGTCGGTTCAGGCAGTGGAGCAGTTCCAGGTCGCGAATGATCCGCAGATTGTGGGTAACCGTCTTGCCGAAACCGATTCCCGGATCGACCAGGACCTGGTTTCGGTCCACGCCTCGTTCGACTGCATACTGGATACGTTCTTCAAGGAAGGTGATGATTTCGGAAAAAAGGGAGGAGTAATAAGGATTTTGCTGCATGGTTTCCGGCGTCCCCTGCATGTGCATGAGGATCAGCGGGGCGCCGGTCTCGGCGGCTACATCCGCCATCTCTGCGTCAAAGCGCAGGGAGCTGATATCGTTGATGATATCGGCTCCCGCGGAGATGGCCCGCCGGGCCACCTCCGCCTTGTTGGTATCTATCGAAATAGGGATGTCGGTGAATTCCCTGATCTTTTCAATTATCGGCAGGACCCTCCGGAGTTCATCCTCCAGCGATACGGGGTCCGAAAAAGGCCGGGTGGATTCGCCCCCGATGTCCAGGATGTCCGCTCCCGCCTCTATGAGTTCCCTGCCCCTCCGCAGGGCCGTTTCGAACCTGAAGAACTTCCCGGCATCGGAAAAGGAATCGGGGGTAACGTTCAGCACCCCCATCACCAGCGTCTTGTCCCCCAGCGGGAGGTCCCTGGAGCCGAGCCGAAGCGTGTAGCTCTTACGAGGATGTACGCTCATTTTTCGCTCTCTCCGGTCCCTGTCCCTTTCCCGGCGGATGCCGACGAGCCGCCGCCGTCCACATCGCCCGCGGAGTTATCGGCGCTGTCGAGGCTATCGATAGTCCGGTCCGCATTCCCCACGGGGTCCGATACTCGGGACTCCTCATGAGCGATGACCAGCCCGCGGTGGGGCTCCTCTTCTTCCGTGCCTATGCTCGTCTCGGGACCTTCCGTGGCGAGTTCCGGCCGCCCGCTCGCGATCAGCCGTTCGATATCCTTGTTGTCCAGCGTCTCCTTCTCCAGGAGCGCTTTGGCCACAAGGTGGAGCAGTTCCACGTTTTTCTCCAGCAGGTCCTTGGATCTGCGGTAATTATCCTCCACTATCCTGCGGACTTCCCGGTCTATGCTGATCGCGGTGTCTTCGCTGTAGTCGCGATGCCGTGAAATCTCACGTCCCAGAAAGATCTGCTCCTCGCGCTTTCCGAAGCTGAGCGGCCCCATCTTCTCGCTCATCCCCCACTCGCACACCATGCGCCGCGCGATTTCCGTCGCCCGCTCGATATCGTTGGACGCGCCCGTGGTCCTCTCGTTGAAGACGATTTCCTCGGCCACGCGACCGCCCATCAGGATCGAGATGCTGGCCTCCAGGTACTCCCTGGGATACGTGTGCCGTTCGTCCTGGGGAAGCTGCTGCGTGAGTCCGAGCGCCCTTCCCCGGGGGATGATGGTCACCTTGTGGACCGGGTCCGTGCCGGGAAGGAGCTTGGCGATGAGGGCGTGCCCGGTCTCGTGATAGGCCGTGATACGCTTTTCCAGCTCGCTCAGGATCATGCTCTTGCGCTCCAGCCCCATCATGACCTTGTCCTTGGCGGACTCGAAGTCGCTCATCTCGATCCACTGCTTGTTCTGGCGCGCGGCCAGCAGCGCGGCCTCGTTGCCGAGGTTCTCGAGGTCGGCTCCCGAAAAGCCGGGAGTTCCCTTGGCGAGCGTCTTGACGTCCACATCGGGCGCAAGCGGCTTCTTGCGCAAATGGACTTTCAGAATGCCTTCCCGCCCCCGAATGTCCGGGACCGGTACGACTACCTGCCGGTCGAAACGCCCGGGCCGAAGAAGCGCGGGATCGAGAACGTCCGGACGGTTGGTGGCCGCGATGAGGATTACCCCCTCGTTGGATTCGAAACCGTCCATCTCGACCAGGATCTGGTTGAGCGTCTGCTCGCGTTCGTCATGGCCGCCGCCGAGTCCGGCGCCGCGGTGTCTTCCCACCGCGTCGATTTCGTCGATAAAGATGATGCACGGGGCGTGCTTCTTGCCCTGCATGAAAAGGTCTCTCACGCGGGATGCGCCGACGCCCACGAACATTTCCACAAAATCCGATCCGCTGATGCTGAAAAACGGAACTCCGGCTTCACCCGCGATGGCCCGCGCCAGGAGGGTCTTGCCCGTGCCCGGTCCTCCAACCAGCAGAACGCCCTTCGGGATGCGCCCGCCGAGCCGGGTGAACTTCTTGGGCTCCTTAAGGAATTCGATGATTTCGTTGAGTTCCTCCTTGGCTTCGTCCACTCCGGCGACATCTTCAAAAGTAATTTTCCTCGAGTTCTCGTTGAGCAGTCGTGCGCGGCTCTTCCCGAAGCTCATAGCCTTCCCGCCGCCCACCTGCATCTGCCGCATGAAGAAGATCCAGACGGCGATGAGCAGAAGCATCGGAAACCAGCTTATCAGTACGGTCATATACCAGGGAGACCCTTCCTCCGGTTTCGCCTGTATATCAACGCCGTGCTTCCTCAGTGTGGGTACGAGGTCGGGGTCCCGAGGGGTCTGCGTCCGGAACGGCTTCCCGTTTCGAGTGGTTCCGGTGATGTTGTCCCCCTGGATGATGACTTGAGCGACCTCCCCATTTTCGACCGACGTGAGAAACTCGCTGTATGTGATTTCATGACTGGACTGTGGTGTCTGGTTGAAGATATTGAACAGAAGTATCACCATCAGGCTGATCACGAGCCACAGGGCCAGATTCTTGTAAAACGGGTTCAAACTTGTGCCTCCTTAACTGTCTTTAAATGTAGATAGGAAGGGGCGCCCGTAACCGTCCCCCGGATTCCTATCTGTCGAGCTAATTGTATTCTTTCTCGAATAAGATGCCAAATGGAAACAGCACTGCAAAATCAATATCAAATATTTCGTGGAAAACGAACCAACCGCATAATGGGTGGAACACAAATTCTATGTATCTTAGCATTTTCGTCAACTCCCTCCAAGCACTTATTGCATGCCGGAATGGTCGGGAAAAGTCGCGTCCGGCATGCTCCCGGCGGCCGTCTCACGCAAGGATTGCGCCGGAAGGGCGAGAAGCGACGCCAGAACCTGTGCGAGCCGCTCCGCGGCCACTGTCGCCCGCCGCCACGCAAGGAAAAAGGACCGCAACAGCCGCGGGTTCCGGATCACCTGCGCGGCGACCCGCGCAGGCGCGACCTGTCCCCGGTCGTCGGACAGCGCAGCCGGGTCGAAGTCGATTTCGTCCGAGAGAGCGTCGCTGATGCTTCGCAGGCACAGAAAAGCAATTCCGTCCCGGTGGGCGATCCGGGCCACCGCAAAGCTTTCCATATCCACGATGGATGGGGCGTCCCGGAAAAGCGCGGCGATGGAAGACTTCGGGAAGCAGCCGGAGAGAGTGACCACACGGGCCCGCTTCACCTTCCGCCGGGCGCAAAAATCGGATAACAGCCGCGAAGGCCGAAAGTGGAAGGCGCATTCGTTTTCACCGTTTCTTGCGGCATCGCCTCGCCGGAACGTCAATCGGTCTCCCAGAAGCACCTCGCCGACGCCGAAGCTTTCGCAGAGGCTTCCGGCGAATCCCATGGAGATGATAAGATCGGGGGGAGCGCTCCACAGTGATGCGGCAAGTTCCGTCGCCTCGTCAATTCTCCCGGCCCCCATCCCCGTCTCGACCAGGAGCGCCTCGCTTTCGCCCGCGCACCGGGTGAACGTAGTGAAGCCGTCTCGCTTCACCTTCTTCCATCCGCCGGTCTTTCGCAGGAGTCGCCCATATTCCTGGGGAAGCGCCGCCAACAGCAATATTCGAAACATAAAGAAGTCTCTTTCCGCCAAATGTCAATGGCAAACCCATAAACCGCATCTTCACATATCGCCCGGCTCTCGTTAGAATGAAAGGAAAAAACTGTGGAAGGCAGCACCTATGGACGAAAAGGCAATGAACTTCTGGCAAGATCACTCTATCCGCTTCCTGGAATCCGCGTTTCGCATGGACAAGCGAGGGCGCGTCAGCAATCCCGACGGTTACGGCAGGATCGTGAGCGACGACTGCGGCGACACTGTCGAGTACTTCCTGGTGGTTCGCAACGGCCGCATCGAATCCGCCTCCATGGAGACGGACGCATGCCTCGATACGGTTGCGTGCGCCAACGCCGTTGCGTGCCTGGCGGAAGGAAAGACCGTCCAGAACGCCTGGGAGATCACTCCCGACACCGTCAGGGAATACCTGGAAACGCTCCCCCCGTCGAAGACGCACTGTGCGGAACTGGCCCTCAAGGCGTTCTACAGCGCCCTGGCCAATCTGGCTGAAGTGCGGCGCAACCCCTGGAAGAAGTTCTATCAGAACCAGTAGGCCGGCGGAATCGCATGGGAGCGCCGGGCCGGGGATTCCACGCGGCTACGCTTCCTTCCCTCGAAGGGGACGCCCGTTGCGGGGGCCGCGCTCCGGCGCGGGAGCCGGGCATGCCGGGGGGACCTCGTTCCCGCGGCATGCCCGGCTCCCACGCATGCTCATTGACGTAAGGACCCGCATGGAGCCCCGCCCCGCCGTTGTTCCATCGGCCCGCACGGGCCGGGTTGGCTCAGCAGCACATGTCTCCACCCGTTCGCATGAGTTTTTCCTCTTTGAGTCTTTGCTCCAGCCATTTGAGGACCTTGTCGAATTCGCCTTTGAGTTCCGCAAGCGCCTTCCCACGGTGGCTCACCCGCGACTTCTCCTCGAGCGTCATCTCGCCGAAAGTCTTCCCCATCTCGGGACAGTAGAAAAGCGGATCGTATCCGAAGCCCTTGTCACCCTTCGGGGCCTCCGTGACGAATCCCTCGCAGGACGCCTCGTACGTCAGCGCAGGCCCGCTGGGAGCCGCCAGGGACAGCACGCACTGGAACCGCGCCGACCGGTTCGTTACTCCCGCCAGGGCTTCCAGCAGTTTTGCATTGTTAGCCTCATCCGTCGCCTTCTCACCGGCGTAGCGCGCCGAAAACACGCCGGGAGCGCCGTCGAGCGCGTCCACTTCCAGGCCGGAATCATCCGCCAGGGCCGGGTAACCGAGCACCATCGCAACGAAGCTCGCCTTCTTGTACGCATTGTCCTCGAACGTCGCTCCATCCTCGGTCACTTCCGGAATGGGGCCAAAATCGTTGAGATCCTTGATATCTACCGGAAATCCATTTAAAAAATCGCGAATTTCCCTGGATTTCCCCTGATTTCGCGTCGCGAGGACAAGGGTGATCTTCTCCATCCGATCAGTTCTCCTTTCTGTCGAGTCTATTCATGGGCACGGTTCAAAGACCGTGTGTTTGAGGCAACACTTGAGAGGATTCACCGTCATTCCCGCGCAAACGGCAACCCGGGCATTTCAAGCCTTCCCGGTCCCACCTCCCCGCCTACGCGGAGACAAGCTTCGCGGGGGCGACGGCTTAAGCGCCGCCCCGTTTCGAACCATGCCTGTTCATGCGGCCGTCCGGCCCTCTCTCAACCTGCCGAACCGGGTTCCTCTCCGGAGCCTTCCCGCGGGGCGGAAACCTTCGCCTCCCTCCTCTTGCCGACGAAGTGGGTGATCCAGACGCTCAGTTCATAAAGGACCAGCATGGGAGCCGCCATCATGATCTGGGAAAATACGTCCGGGCCGGGCGTCAGCGCCGCCGCTACAATAAAAACCAACACGACCGCATATCTTCGCTGCTTCTTGAGAAACGACGAGCTGATCAGCCCCATCTTCGCGAGAAAGTACGCAAAAATGGGCAGTTCGAACACCAGTCCGAATCCCAGCAAAAGCCGGATGATGAAGGAGAGGTATTCCTTCGTCGTGATGAGCGGCGCTATGTACTCGTTGGCAAAAGAGGTGAAAAACTCGAACCCCGTCGGAAAAACGAAAAAATAGCCGAACAGCGCCCCTCCGACGAAGAACAGGGTCGAGAAGAGGACTATCGGAAGGATGTAGCGCTTCTCCTCGGCATAGAGTCCCGGCGCGATGAAGCACCATAACTGGTAGAGGATGACCGGCACGGCGAGACCCACCCCGGCGAGGAAGGACACCTTGAGATAGGTGAAGAAAGCCTCGTGGGGGGCGGTGTAGATGAGCTTCTGCATCTGCCCCTCGGGCAGGCTGCGGAGCAGGGGGATCATCAGCCACTCCAGTATCCTCTCCTTGAAGAAGTAGCTGATGCCGAATCCCACCCCTATGGCGATGAAGCACTTCACGATTCTTTGCCGCAACTCTTCCAGGTGTTTCAGAAAGGGCATCGTCGCGTTTGTGTTGTCGATATCTGGCATGTTCTTGCACTCGAAAGCTGTTTGTGTTGGATTTGCCCGGTTCTCAATGCCGGCCCGATACTTCCTCTTTCTCCTTTTGCTTCTCTTCCCCGCCCACGGCGTCCGGTTTGTCCGGCGAACCGTCTTCGGAGCCGGAAACCTTCGGTTCCGCCGGATCGGGACCGGCGTTCGCCGTCTCCGGACCGGGGACGGCGGGCTTCGGATCGGGATGGATATAAGACTGAACATCCACGGGCTTCGACAAACTGCCGTCCAGCATGTACTGCCGCTGGGCCGACTGGAATTCCTGCTTTATCTCCCGCACCGTCTCATCCTGATCGATCGTTTCCTTGAGTTCGTTCATCGTTCGTTTGAATTCCGCCACGCCCCTGCCCAACGCCCGTGCGACGTCCGGCAGCCTCTGCGGACCGAAAACCACGAGGGCTATAACGATAATCAAACAAAGTTCGGGGAACCCGATATCAAACATGTCTTTCTCCTTTGCGAATACCCCGCGCGTCGGGCCGGCGCCCGCCTTACTGGGAGGCGTAGCTGTGCAATCCGCTCAGTAGAAAATTAACTCCAAAGTACGTGAAAAGCACACAGGCGAAACCGAGAATCGACAGTTTCGCCACCCGGCTTCCCCTCCACCCGCGCAAGGTGCGTGCGTGCAGCAGGGCCGCGTAGACGAGCCAGGTGATGAGCGACCATGTCTCTTTCGGGTCCCAGCTCCAATAGGTCCCCCAGGCGGAATTGGCCCACACGGACCCCGTGATGATCCCGATGGAGAGCCACAGAAATCCGAACAGGATCATCTGGTGGTTGAGTTCGTCCAGTTGGCGGGGTTCCGGCAGCATGGCGAGGACGCCTCCGGCATCGGGACCGGGGTTGCCGCTGCCGGTCCTGCTTTCGCGGAGCAGGTACATGATGCTGATGCCGAAAGAGACCGCGAAGGCCGCGTACCCTATGAAGCAGGTGATCACGTGGGCGATGAGCCAGTTGCTCTTGAGGGCCGGCACGAGGGGCTGGATCTTGCTGTCGATATCCGGGGAAAAGGACGCATAGGCCATGGCCAGGAAAGAGCACAGCGCCGGGACCGCCCCGAGGCTGCGGTGCCCGGAGCGCGCTTCCAGCAAGAGGTAAACCAGCATTATGGCCCACGCGGCGAAAACCAGGGATTCATATAGATTGGAAAGGGGTGCGTGGCCGTATCCGATCTGGTACGATTCCCTCCAGCGCAACAGCAGGGCCGCGGTCTGGACCAGGAGCGCAACCGCCCCGGCCGCGGTGCCGAACACCAGCACCCGCTTCCACCTGAAAACGACGCCGCCGAAGTATATCAGCGTACACAATAAATAGGTAAAGGTGACGATACTCAAAAGCTGCGAACTATTCATCGAATTTTGCTATCCTTTTTTCCATCTTATTTTTATCCGGCCGCATTTGCGTCGCCGCTTTCCCTCT
>CAYOVG010000124.1:0-17671 GCA_964407285.1 uncultured Syntrophobacteraceae bacterium | reverse complement strand
CGCGCAGACGCGGAGGCGCGTTCTCAACCACGATGACCAACATCGCCGATATTCTCCTTGTTCGGAATCGCCGGCTCCACGGACTCGGGCGAGGGCTTCGGCACGGAAAGCCCGCCCGCTGCAAGCACTTCCTCGATAGTCGGTATGATCCGGTGAAGAATACGTCCCTGCCGAAATGCATCCCGGCATCCGAGTCGTACTTCGCGGTCGGGTTCATGGGGCTTTCTGGAAGCGACCCGGAACGCTACCGGAACGACGGTTTCAAACTTGAAAATATCGGCAATGTCGTAAACAAAGGACTGAGGTTTGCCGGTATGGATAAACCCGATGGCCGGCGCATAGCCGGCCGCGAGAATCGCCGCCTCGCAGATCCCATAGAGACAGGCGGTAGCCGACGACAGGCATCGATTGGGGATGTCGCCGCTCTTCCAGTCGGTGTGATCGTAATTGCGGCCCTTCCACTCGACTCCGTACTGCCTGGCGAGCGCCTCATACATCTTGCGCACCCGTACACCCTCGATACCGCGCAATTGCTCTACGCTACGCCGTTCCGGCGGCTCTTCCTTGAACCGGAGGGCATACATCTTCCTCACGACCCGGAGACGCGCAGTATCATCCAACGCCAGTTTGGCCTGGTACAGGAGCCGGTCGGCCCGCGCTCCGCCCGGCTGTCCGGATGCGTAAAGACGCACGCCGCCTTCTCCCACCCAGACCAGCAGGCATCCCACCCGCGAAGCAAGGGCCACCGCCGCGTGGGACACACGGGTACCGGGTTCCAACATGAGACAGGCCACCCCTCCAACCGGAATATGAACGCGGACGCCATTTTTGTCTACCAGCACGAACGCTCCATCGAGAACGTCGAGCCGGCCCTTTTCGACGAAAAGAACCGAAAGCCGGTCCTTGACGGGAATCGGCTTCAATGGTGGCAGTATTGGTTGCTGCATCGGTCTTCTCCCATATGAAATAAAGCTCTATCGGAAACTCCTCATCGCCCCGGCGCAATCGACAGAAGTCCGAGGCCCATCGACTTTCCGTGACCGATGCCCGTTCGCAGAGCATCCCGGAATTTTTCCGGCTCGGTCACGGAGAGAAATCCATCGTAGAGCACCGAATACACCCGGATCTCGTTGCCGGTGCGTTGCTTCCCTCTGAGCATCTGTTCCTGCGACACCCGCACGTCGATACGGCGCTCGGGCATCAGATTCCGACAGTCGAACGATTCCGGTTGCGGCAACTCGTAGCCGTGCTGATTCCCCTTGCGCTCGATCCATGCCTCCTGCTCCTCCAGGCGCAATAGCCCGAGGCGCTTGCCGTTTCGCTTCACACAAGGATTGGCGCGCAGTCTGAAACGAAAGCGCCGTCCGGGTTCGAGCGAATCGAGTTCGAGCCGCCTCGCAAGATCAATGGAGGGGTCGAACCCGGCCAACCAGCCTTCCACCCCTATTCCCGCCCAATCCGGTTTCGCCCAGCTCTGTACGAGAATACGCGGTCCCAACGGGCCGGTTTCCGATTCAAGCCTCCACAAGAATGCGCCCTCCGGACATCTCCTGTCCGGTGGAGAGAAGGCGCGACACAAAGTCGAATGCAGTTGATAAGGATCGGCCAGATCACGCCGGACCTCGCGACACCGCGGATTAAGATGAATTCTACTCAGAAACATGGTTCACCTCTTGCTCCCGTCGAGGAAAGGGAATCAAACCGGAGCGAACGAATCTTGCCCCGAAACGCCGTTCGGAAAACGACGAGAGCGGCTGATCCATTCTGAGGGTTCCGGACCCGTCACCCGACTCGACGGAAATCAGAAGTTCCTCGGGATAATCCTCCCATTTTCGTAGCGACGCGATCCATGGGCAGTGCTTCAGGGCCTCCTCCAGCGGCGCATCCTTCAAACCGTCTTCCATCCGGATCGGCTCGGAAGGTACATAGGACTTGCGGCCCAAAGCCAGGGGCCGGACGGGGTCGCGCAGCGCGTCGTGAATCTTTTCCAGCAGAGCACGGTCCTGTCCCTCCAGGCCGACCAGGAAGGCGGCGTCCGCGATGTAATCCCGTAGCGTTACGGCTGTCTTGTCCCTTTTCAAGCCATCCGCCGAAATAACCCGTTGCGCGGTCTGGTAATCCCGTTTGGGCACACCCGGCCGGTCGTGACGCACCCCCATGGACAGGCGCGCGACCGGTTCAAGGTCCGTCCAGTTCCCGCGGTCGATCCCCAAGGCCGCGGCAACCAGTCCGACGACTCCGGACTTACTCGGCTCCTTTCCGGTATCCCGATGATCGAAACGGCTGGTGGTCCCCCAGGACTGCATGGGTCCCACCAGGCGAAGCAGCAAGGTGGGCATGGTTCACCCCCGCACGGCCGAAACGGCCCGGTTGAGCAGTTCTTCCAGGGTCGTGGATTCCGCTCCAAATCCGGCCACCTCGGCCCCAACGAGATTGAGCACGAAGGTGTCCTCTTCACCGCCGTAGGCCGCTTGCAGGTCCGCGGCTTTCCTGACGAGCATTTCCGCCGACTTTCGCGTGAGGGATTCATCCCTTCTCACACGAACGGCCGTCTCGAAGGCATTGGCAAGGTTCCGTGGCGCGGTATTGCGCCGTACCGACACCGCGACGAAGTCCGGAGGGTTGTGTGCGGCGAAGGTGTTCTGTTTGCCGGTCGGTTCGGCGACGACAAAACCTTCCAGAAAGGCCCTCAGGCCTTTTCCTGCCAGCTCCGTATCTTCCTGGAGGTTTTCCACCAGTTTTTCCCAGTCCACCACGGCATAGCGGTAGAAGCAGGCGGAATTGAACTCTACCGTGCCCATCATATCCGCGCCGGAGGTGTCTTCGGGTTTCAGGTCATCGACCGCGGTGTAGAAGTCGAACTCCCGTTCGACGGAATGGGTCGAGATGGCGTGGGCAACCTGGCAGGCGGCATACTGGTTCTTCTCGGGCATGTCGGCCAGCATGCGGCCGAAGAGCGCCACATCCAGCGCCTTCCCGCCGTCGAATGCCTTTTCGAGGGCTTTCCTCAATTCCGGGTCTGCGCTCTGAGCGGCCTGTTTCTTGGCCTTGCCGGGTTTTTTCCCTTCGGCAGGGGGTGCTTCCGCCGGGACGATGGAATCCCATTTTTTGTCTATGATGTCGGCAATGTTCGATATTTCCCGCTGTCCCAGGAACAGGAGATACTGGCTCTTTCCATCCTCCTTTACAGCAAGTTCCATAGCCGCCAGCGCGAGACGCGCCTTCTCCGCCGCTTCGGCTTCAGGCCGTTCTTTTTCGACCAGCGACCTGGTCAGCGCATCCAGGATTCGTTTCGTTCGACACGCCAGATCCTCGGGAGTCAGTGCCTTCTCCTCATCCAAAGCAGGAACGTTTTTCCCCGCCAATTCGGCGAAGTATTGTCTCACCGCCCGCTTGATGCATTGACTCGACACTCGCGCCCGGCGCGCGCCGCCGAAAAGCGCATCCTTGGGAGCGCCGGTGTCGTCGCGGTTCAAATTGGACGGGGCGAAATTTTGCAGGGCATGAATCTCTATGATCGTTTTCATTTGCTGTTCTCCTTGTTCGTGGAAGGCTGCTCCGTGCTTTTCTCCGTGTCCCTCTCCATATTGCGGTAGAAGTCGCGAGCCCAGTCGTTCTGGGTGCGCTTCCGGTCGTCGTTCCAATACAGGATTCCTTTCAGAAGAGCTTCGAAATCGATGGGATGCTCCCCGAGCAGGGCAACCATCCGGCGCAGGCGGTGCGGCAGTTGCTCACCATCCGCATCGAGCAAAGCGATGAAACGGCGTTCCGTGCTTGTGGAACCGCTTGCCGACTGATAGTGCGCACACGCCTTCGCAATGGTCACCGGAACTCCTGTTCGACCTTCCCGCCAGTGTGACGCCCAAAGCCCGGCCACCAGGTAAAGCATCTCTCTTCTCCACGTGTTTGCCTCATCGCTTACGAAGGGTTCCACGTAGGGATAGGCGGGCGGGTACTCCCCGGGGTTGAAGGCGAGACTTCGCCTAAGAACCGCTCTCGTCCTCGTATCCTTTGCATTCATGCTTTCAAGCCACCCAATGAATCCGCTCATGCATCCTCCTTTTCCCGGTTCAGCGGTTCGAGCTTCACGATCTGTTCCTCCAGTTCCTTTAATTTGCGTCTTACCGGCCCATCAGCCTTCACAAGGGCGCGAATCGCCCAGGCGTCCCCGATCGAAACGGAAGCGCTATGTTGTTCCCATGCCTTGCGCAGTGTGTCCCTGACGGATTTCAACCAGCAGTAAAGTACATCGTCGGGTTCACGGTCGATGGTGTAGTCGCGCAGCACCTCGTGAAAGCGGGATTCCAGCGTGGACCAGTACCAGTCGTTCACCGCCATCTGTTTGACGAAGCTCTTGATGTCCTCTGCCGCGGGCTTTCTGCCTCCACGGCTCAACAGGTCGCGTGCGAACGAACTGCAGGCAGTCCATAACGATTTCTGAGTTTCTTCCGCCCTGGAAAGAAGCTGCCGAACCTCCTCACGGATCGAACCATCCCCCGCCAGGGCTTCGGGAAGAGCGAAGCGCTCCATGCGCCAATATTCGATTTTCGCTTTATTGTTGGCCTGTCCGAGAACCATCACCGCCCTTGGGAAGCGCTCCCGGTCCGACCGGGTCAATTCCACGGCATGTTGGATCACTCCGGGCGCGAGATTCGAACCGTCGGGAAGCAGCGAGTCGAAGTCCCGCCAGAATCCCCGCTCGCGGAACTGGACCGGCAGCCTTCCCCTGTCCTTTTCGATTCTGTAGCCGACCATCGGATCGGTCTGACTTTCGGAAGCGTCGCCGACCCCCGATGCGAACGCCAACCTCTCGACCCTGCCGGAACCGTTGGCTTCCAGGCAAATGGAACGGGCTCGCCAGGTGTACCTGTCGGCAATGCCGCCCGGTAGGCGCTTGAAGCCGGACCTCAACACATCCAGCGATTCGGGAGTCCTCTCCCATACGGGAAGGTCGGCCGAAGAGACTTCGCGATTCTGGGGAACGAGACAAAATAAGAGCGTGTCTTGAAGGTTCCATCCGAGAGGTAAAACCAGGGCGGCCGTGGCGGATGGAGCCGTACCGGTATGGGAGAGTTCGCTCTTGCCGCAGCTAACGGAGAATGTCTGAGTCGCCGTTATCCAGCGGGCCGCCGCCCCCTCGGAAATGTCGCCCGGGTTCCCCACATCCACATGGTCGAACAGCACTTTGGCATTGTCGGCATTGTGTTCCGCGGCGAGGACGGTCCAGGCTCGCCAGACCCTCGGGGTGAATGCCGGAACCTGTCCGAACGGATACCGCTCGTGGAACAGCCAGAACCGGTCGCGCCACTTCTCCAGGTAGGCGGTGATCCTTTCGCCGGGAAGTCCGGATTTGAAGAGCGCTCCGGCTTGATCGATGTCGGTCGGACCTTCCATGGCGCGGTAGAGCACCGCGAGCAGGAACCGGTGCAGGCCGGCCGTAACCAGCGGGGACGGGTCCTCGATAGCCTCGACGGCCCCGGATCGCAGCAGCGTGTCACGGATACCGAGTTCGTCGCGCGTCCCATCCGGGAATCGCACGGGTATCCACTTTTCGTCAATCAGGTTGAAACGGCTCATTCGTTCTCCTTCGATTCGTACACCACTCCCAGGTCGTCATCCAGCCGCACGCTCGCATCCATTGTCCAACGGCCCCGCTCATCCAGTTCCAGCGGAAAGAAGTTGCGCAGGAGCGGCGATTTTTTCCATCCTTCCGGCACTCCCAAAGCCTGACACTTTTTGACCACACTCTTCCGGGAAAGACTCACGGCGCGCAGGAACCACTCTTTGGCCCCGGCGAATTCCGGTGTTGCTCCGGGATCGAACCCGTCCTCCCGCCACAACGGAACAACGGTAACGGAGTCCTCCCCAAGCCGGGTCTGGGCCATGAGAGTGCGATGCGCGCCGGGTTCATCTTCGTCGTAAAGCACGGGTCCGGCCGAATTCTTCCATGAACCATCGTCGGGCATGCCGATGATGGCCTGGTTCGCCAGTCCGCATCCGGCAAAGGCGTCTCCTTCTCCAACCATTCGAGCTTCATCGCACCTCTGCCGCAAGCCTTCCGGAACGTCTACCCGCTCCTCATAGACCGCCTGCACCAGGGCATCGATTTCCATCGGAAGCGCCAGTTGCCGCCTCTCATGCAAGAGACTCCATGTGAGAAGCAAAATGTCTTCGCGGTACACACTCCCCCAGTACAGAGGTTTTCCGAACGACGGCGGCTCATCACCGGCGAGACCCGCTATGAGGATGACGGGCTCGGGCGTGTGCCTCGACCTTCCGGCATGCCTCCATTGACGGCCGGCTCGCTGGAGAACCAGGTCGATAGGGGCCAGATCCGTTGCAATCACGTCGAAATCGAGATCCAGGCTCTGTTCCGCCACCTGGGTGGCTATAAGGATCTTCCTGCCGTTTCTGCGTCCGTCCCGGCCAAAGGTTTGCAGGACCGCGTCTTCGCGCGCCTGCCGCCGGTCGGCGGGCAAACGCGCATGAAAGAGGAAGACTTCCGTCCCGTCGGCAAGCCGCTTGCCGACACGCCGGTTGCCGTGATCGAGAGGCTCCCCTTCGGGAAAGAGCCGATACAGGTCCTGTGCTCTTTGCACCGTGTTCACCAGCGCCAATCCCATTCCGCCTCCGGCAAGGCTCTCCTCCAGGGCGGCGCGCATGGCGGAAAGATCCGGCGGGATGGGGCGCACCCTGAGCGTCAGGGCGCGTTTCGGATCGGCCTCGAAATGAGACTGCCTCACCTCGCCCGGACAAAAGACGGTCAGCCGAGGGTACCGCGCTTCCCGTTCCGGCAGGGTCGCTCCGACCACTCCCGCCAGTCTGCGGCGGACGGACGGCGGCAGGGTTGCCGAGAGAAGCACCACCGAGGAACCCAGCGCCGACAGCCAACGCAGCAGGTGAACCAGGAGAGTGCCCGTGTAGACATCGTACGCGTGGATCTCGTCGAAGACCACGACCCGATTCGCAAGACCCCACAGCCGCACGAAGTTGTGCCGCACCGGCAGAATCGGCAAAATGGCCTGATCCGCCGTTCCGACGCCGTATTCGGAGAGGAGCGCCCGCTTCTTGTTCGTGAACCATTCTCCGGCGCGGATTTCTCCCCTGGTTTCCGTATCGGCGTCGGGATCGTGGATTCCCGAAAACCGCAAATTCTGGAAGGTATCGTTGAGGAGGGCCGCACCGTGCAATAGCTGAAGGTCGAGCGCCCGGTCGGCCCGGTCCGTCCGCGGCTTCCTCAAGAAGTCGAGAGTACGGACAAACATGGCGTTCCCGGTGGCTTTGGTGGGCAGAGCCACGTACATGCCCCGATGCCCGAAGCGCCGTTGGAGTTCCAGGTGAGCGTAATAGGCCGCTTCCGTTTTACCCTCGCCCATCGGCCCTTCCAGCAGCAATATCGCAGGCCCCCGCAAAGCGGCCACTTCTTCCGAAACGGCCTGCTGCAAGGGGCGGGGAGCAAAACCGAAAACCCGTTCGAAAGACCTGGGCTCGGCGGACAGCGGCGTTCGAGGCTCCCATCCTATTGAGTCCAGAGCCTGCCGGGCACGGACTCCGCGGTCTTGGAACCACGCATCCAGGTCCTCGCAATCTCCGGGACTTCCGAAAGGGAACCAGTCCTCGTTCGAGCCGATCCAGTCGGAAAAGCTCGTAAGCCCCGACAGCAGCATGAAGTCGGGTCCGGAAAGATACTGCTTGTCGGGAACTCGCGAAGGCTTCAGAAGACTCAGCAGAGCTTGAAAGAGTTCGCGGCGCGCCTGCGACCAGTCGCTTCCGCCGACGGCTCCGGTGTCGTTTCGGAGCCTCTTGATTTCGACCGGGGAAGCCCGGCGCCCATGGTGACACCCCACAGCGTCGGCCGCCAATGCCGCCAGATCACCCGGCCACCCCTCTTCTTCCAATATCGCCATGAGGGCAATCTGACTCACAAAGGCATGGTTGATCCCGGTGTTTGGACTTCGGCGCGTTCGAAAACCCGTCGGAGGAGCCTTCGGCCATTTGCACTGGAAACCCGGACAGGCCTTTCCCAGGTCATGGCAGGCGATAAGGAGCAAAAGCCATGGAAGCGCCGCTTCCCAGCGCATCCCCAGGCAAGCCGCCATCATCATGCGGGTGGATTCGGGCTCGCGCATCAGGACAGCCTCTGCAACGGCAGCCACGTCGATCAGGTGCAACATCAGGGGATGCCACCTTGTGTCATCGTTCTTGTCTACCTTCGCCCATAGATTCTTCAGTTCTTCATTCATCGGTCATCTTGTTCCTCGTGTTGTTTTTGGCATGTCGATTGGCTGGAATGGTTTCCTCCAGGAGACTAAATTACCTCTGTTCCTGGTACGCGCAAAGCATCGACGGAAGAGATTCCCTGAAAATCCGAAGGCCGGCAGCAGTGAAATTCGCCCGATTTCCGGCGTTTCAATGCAGTTGTATCTTATGATTTGAAAGACAATGTTGATTCCGTATCAGGTACGGCTTTTGTTAGCTGAGATAAAACAGGTTGTAAAGAAGAAAGTTCATATAGGATACAACAATATTTCGGCGGCGATTTTCAGATATGTCGCCGGGGCATGACCTCGTTCCGAAAAGAGAGCCGCTGATAGAACGACATCATGCCCGGATAGGCGGCAAAGTGAATCTGGGCGTCCTTGTCGATGGTTCCGCCCTCGATCCACGAGCGGGGCGAGCCGGGCAGGTGTTCCTTGAAAGCGCCGAGCGCCTGCTTCACAAGTTCACGGCGGTCCGCCAGGAAGAGTACCCGCCGGATGCGCTCCCGGCGCTGGAGCAGTTCCACAAGGGCCACGGCCTCCCGGCGCTGGAGCAACTCGGCCAGGGCGACGGCGACGCGGGTCTTGCCGGTGCCGGTGGCGAGCACCATCAGAAACCGCCGTTTGGCGGCTTCGAGACGCTCGGCGATGGTCTTTACCGCCTCGATTTGATATGCGCGGTCGATAATGCGCTCGTCCGGCATCTCGCCCGTGAGCGGTTTCCCGAACTTGTCGAGGAGCGCGAGCCGCGGCAGTTCTTCCTCGGTGAAAAATCCGCTGACTCTCCGGGGCGGGTAGAGGTTTCGATGCCGGAACCAGATCTCGTCGCCGTTGGCCAGAAACACGAGGGGGTCCACGCCGTACTTGCCGCGTAGCGTATCGGCATAGTCGGCAGCCTGGCGTTCGCCTTCAAGCGGGTCACGGCTGGAACGTTTGGCTTCGACAATGGCGATCGGCCGACCGAGGCGGTCCAACAGCGCATAGTCCACGAACTGGTTCCTGGTGCGGTAGACCCCTTTCGGTTCTCACAGCACGCAATCGGACTCGATAATGTACTCCTCGACCAATCGCCTGCTGTTCACGTCCCACCCGGCACGACCCAGTTGAATGTCGATCCTTTCCCGGCGTGTCCGGCGTTCAGAGTTCATCGGCTAAAACAACCTGGTTAGATGTTTCAAAATCCATATCAAAGGCGCTTATCGCTGTTTCCATGCATCGTGAAACGTAATTGAAAGCCGTCCGGGATTCCGTCGAACTCGAACAAGAGAGCCGAGCTGACACTATTTTGTGGATTATCACATTCGTCTCGCTTATGCACCAACGGAATTCGCCGATACTCACCCGGACGTACAGCATCTGGCCATAGGCACTCTGCTTTACATTAACAGATTGATGGCTCAACGTAACCTGCCGACAGTGAAATCCGGGAAATCTCCAATACACGGCGTACATTCCCGGCCGGCGACGATACCGGAGTATAGGGCGGCAACTCCGGGACCACCGTCATCCTGCTATCCCGGTTCTTTGACCCGGCAGGAGCCGTCTTTCATTCGAAGTGGAGGTACTCCCACTATTTCCAGGGTTGCCGAAGCCACATCGATGCCGGCCTCGTCGAGCGCCGTGAGAATCTCGCGGCTCATCGTATCCTTGAGCTCCCGTACGCCCCGGTCGCGTGCAATGAAGCGAACGGTCAGCTCGAGCCAGTTATCGGTGATGCGGTAGTAAACCCTGGGGTGCAAATCCACGATGCTGACCGAATAACGGCGCGCCATCTCCTCGATGGCCGCCTCTCCCATCTCGCTGATCTTTACCGTGTGGCGACCGGCGACCTCGAGGAGGATTTTCTCCACTTGATGCCGGTCCGCGGAATAGCGGACCGGCAAAAGCAACTCCTCCCACAGGTAAGGGAACTCACGCGTGTAGTTGTAGACCGGCTCGTCGAACACCTTGTCGTTGGTGATGGTAACAACCCGTCCGGTGTACTGGCGCGACCTCACCCACATGGCCGGGTCGGGGATCTCGACCGCCGGGGGTTGCCCGATCTCCATGACGGTAGTCCTGGTGTACCCGAGGGCGATAACGTCCCCGCGCACGCCTCCCATGGAGATGCGGTCCCCCAGGTTGAAAATCCGGCCCCGCAGGATGATGAAGTAACCGGCCACCGCCGTTACCACCCGCCGGAGGGCAAAGGCCAGACCTGCCGAAACCAACCCGAATCCGGTAGCCAGCCGCGCCGGATCGTCGAACCAGATCGACAGCAGTCCAAGGAGCACCCAAAATGCATGGACAAGATTGATGGCTTGCTGAAGCCAGAACCGGGTATACAGGTCTCCGTGGCGCAGCAGAAAATCCGCGGCGGCCTTGAGTCCTCGAAAGAGCAGCCAGAGAAGGGCCAGAAGCATCACGGTGAGCAGCAGCTTTTTGCCGTTTTCCGCCGTTAGGCCGATGAGTCTGATCCCCAGAACTTTCAGCGCCCCCTCGGCCCCTACAACATCGACAACAGGCGGCACGAGGTTCCTCCTTCCTCCGAGCTTGCGGCCCGGAACTCCCAGGTACTGATGACTGTCACCACGCGGCCGGCAGGGAGAACGACTCTTGCCGGGCTGTATGTGAAAGCTAATACCATTTGGCCGGGAGACAATCGCGGGCTTTTCTCCATGCTTTGCTTCGGACGAAAATTGCCGCCAAGTCGCGTATGCGCCGCCGACATGCACTGAAGAAAGATAGCGGGAGGTTGCCAGAGGCAATCCGGACTCTGATGGACTTGCATCCGGTTGTGTTATAGCCGCCATGGATGGGACAGGACCGGAAAAGGAGTCAATGCAGGGCGCCGTCACGAGCAGGCGGCTTGACGCGCATATCGTGGGACGGCGACGGAAGTCCGGCAGGGTCGAACCGAAAAGCCGGGACCCTCACCGGGCGGGCGGGCCGGTCCGGTTTGGGGCGGACCGGGTACTTGAAATCGTCGGGACTCGTTTCCGGAAGCAGCGGTTCTCCCCTGAAATGGGGACCGGTATTTGAGACCGTCAGGACGCGCTTCCCCCAACGTTCACGCGTGTAGCCGTACAGGCGCGGCACGTGCCGGAGCGCACCCGTGCGGCGTCTGTAAGGGAAAGGACTCCGGCGATCCGGTCGGGACCGCCTCCGGCGCCGTCTCCATAAACGAACAGCCGGTGGACGTCGGAGAAGATCATCGTCTGGATTGCCGTACAGAGGAAATCGGAATGGGAGCACGCGACTACGGGAGAACTCATGACGGTCCGCGCACGGGCGGCAGGATGGACCCCATGCCTGTAGGCGACGATGAGATCGGTTTTTGAGATGACTCCCAGCGCCCGACCGTCCTTTTCCGTGATGAGGGCCGCTCCCAGGCGGTTGGTCGACAGCCCTTCCATTACCTGAAAGAGCTGCGCATCCCCATCCCGGGCGTGTACGGAGGGAGTCATGATTTCATGAACCCGCAGTCTTTCCTCCGGAGGGACGTCCGGCCCGGCGCCTCTGCGCCTGGTGAGGCTCCTGTCGCACCTGTAGCAGTACCGGTAGAGTATTCCCACAATATCGGGGTAGGCGAGAACTCCAATGGCTTTTCCGGGCATATCTCCCGAAACGTAGAGCCTGTGGACGGTCCCGGCCCGCATCTTCTCGAGCGCCGCATCCAGTGAATCCTCGGGGTTGCAGAACAGAGGGGGACCGGCCATGATGGCCTGCGCCGGAGTCTCTATGGGCATTTCCGCGTAGTAGGCGCCCATGAGGTCCGTCTTGGACAGGACCCCTATGCCGGTTTCCTCTTCATCTGCTACGAGAACGGCATTGACCTTGTACTTGATCATCAACCTCGTGGCCTGTTCCAGCGAGGCCCGGTATGGTACGCGGATTACCAGTCTGCGCATGGCTTCCTGGACCGTCAGTTCCCGTAAGATGCTCTTGGAATCGATCATCGACATGGCGTTTACCCGTAGAATTCGGAAATAATCGACGAAAATGAAGCGGTCGAACCGGACCTCGCGACGGCGCTCAGCGCTCGCTCGCGCCACGCCCACTTCTCCCGTGGAACGTCGAGTGGAGCCGATTTGCCGGCGCGTCCGTCCCGGGCGGTTCGGATCAAATCGCCAGTTGGTCCACGAAGTATTCGAAAACTCTGGAAAGGTGGACAATGCCGACGACCTTTCCATCTTCCAGCACGGGAATGCGGCGAATGTGCCTCTTCAGCATGATATCGACTATGAGCAACAGGTGGGTGTCCGGAGTAACGGTCACAACGTTGGCCGTCATGATGTCGCCGACGAGGATCGGCCTGGCGCGGACGCACGCCTCCCGGATAATGCCCGTTGCATCGATGTCCGCCATTTCTCCCCAAATGTGAATGTGCTTGGGGCGGGTGAGGAGCAGGATATCGTACATCGAGACCATTCCGACAAGCTTCCCGTTGTCGTCGACCACGGTCATGCCGAAAACAGGCCGTTTCAACTCCTCGCCGGCCTTTCTCAAGAGCCTCGCGGCTTCGGCCACGGGTGTTTGAGGTTGCAGGGAATAGAAGTGCGTATCCATAACGTCGCGTGCGGTCTCGCCCATGTTTGCCTCGATTCTCCCCGTTTGCTGAAACGCCGTCCAAAGAATTCCGAACCCTCACATCCGTACCTGCCTTTGGGTGAGTTCTAACATGGGGGCAAAAAGACATACAAGCAATAAAAGCAATAAAACCGGGAGGACCATGGATACCCCCGGAAGCGTCCGGCTCGGCGGCGCCGCCGAAAAGATCAAAAATTACGAGATGGGTCTCTCTTTACTCCCCTGGTGGCGGAAACCATTCTGCTTGCTGTTTTGATGGAAGAATTTTACTATTCTTTCTTCGGCATATCTATCAATATGTGTTGCTCGACCGATGCAGACTGTAGGAACGGTGACAAGCAGGAGGGAAAACATGGTTCGTAACATCGTGATTATCGGGGCGGGACCAAGGGGCACATACGCGTTGAGGAGGCTCTCCTTGCAGTTGGCTCGAACTCCACTGGATCGTCCCGTTGTGATTCATGTGGTCGAGCAATCAGGCAATTTCGGCGGTGGAGGCGTCCATGACGTCAACCAGCCGGAATACCTGCTGCTCAATACCGTTGCATCTCAAATAACGGCTCTCGGCGACGACGACGAAACCGGAAGAGCGTCCACGTCCAGGAAGTCGCTCCATGGTTTCCTGGCCGAAGAGGGGATTCCGATCGGTGAGAACGACTATCCGGCGAGGAGCCGGCATGGCCGGTACCTGGCGTCCATCTTTGAGTGGACGGCGAAGAACCTTCCGGATTCCGTCACTTTGAAGCGGTATCCGGTTGCAGCGGTCGATATCGATTCGGCCGGCGGTCAAAGAGTCGTCCTTGACGACGGCCGGGTTATCGAGGCCGATGAGATTTTGCTGTTGACGGGACATTCCAGGCTTCGGGTGCAACCGGGATCGAAAGAAGCCCGGTGGATGCAGTTTGCCGATGAGTGTCGTCGGAAAGGGGAAAATGTCAGCTATATTCACGATGTCTACCCGATTCCCGAGAAGACCGCGCACATTCGGGGGGGTGAAAGCGTATACGTCATCGGCATGGGGCTCACGGCGATCGACATCGTACGCTCGTTCAGCATGGGCAGAGGCGGCCGATTTCAAGAAGGGAAGTACTTCGAGACGGGGCGAGAGCCGTTGATCACCCTGGGATCGAGGCTCGGTATTCCATACTGCGCCAGAGCCTTCAATCAGAAAGACACCCAGTATCAACCCGCGATTTTCACTCACGATGCAATCGATAAGCTCAAAGCGCATAAGAAAAAGCTCGATTTTCAAAGCGACGTGTTTCCGCTCTTCTGGCGGGAGGTGGAATATGTTTACTATTCGACAATGCTCGGAGAGCACTTCGGTTCCGGGTATCTGGGTTGCCGGACGGATGCGGAGCGCAGAGCGCTGATTGAACGGTCGGCTCCGGAAGAAGGACGGCTCGATTGGGAAGCCCTCGAAAATCCCATGGCGCAAATTCAGCGCCGTCGGAAGGGAGACTTGCTGTTCGATTCCTTTGATGGCTACATGACGTTTGTTCTGGATCTCATCAGGGAGGACTTGAGAGAGGCGGAGAAAGGAAACATGACCAGCCCTCTGAAGTGCGCCATTGATTCGGTGTTCAGGGACTGCCGTGATGTTCTCAGAAATGCGGTCAATTTTGGGGGATTGACAGCGAAATCGCATAAATACCTGGTATCTGCCTTCGACCGCATCAACAATCGCATCGCGGTAGGGCCTCCGATCGAAAGCACCGGGCAACTGCTGGTTTTGGCGGAAGCCGGGTATGTCGTGTTTTCAGGCCCCGACCCGAAGCTGTCGATAGATGAAGAGCGAGGCTGCTTTGTCGTCGAAAGCGAAAGCGTTGGAGGTTCCCGGAGAAATGTGCGGCATGTGTTGAACGGACGGATTCATCGCGTGAGCGTCAGGGACGACACTTCCTTGCTGATCCGGAACCTGCTTGAGAAAGGAATGATTAGAACGTACGTCAATGATGACGGCGATTTTCAATTCGAACCCGGAGGGCTGGACGTTACGGAGGACTTGCATGTCATCGCGAAAGACGGAAGTCCGCATCCGCATATTTGCGCCGCGGGCATACCGACTGAAGGCAAAATCTGGTTCAATGCCGTCGATGCAAGGCCGGATGTCAACTCAACCGCTATCAGTCAGTTGAGTAAATGGGCAAAGGGAGCTGTGGAAAGACTCGGCAGAGCCGCTTCCATAAGGTATGACCATCTTGGGCGAACAACCACGGCGCCCCGCCTGCAATAATATTCCTTTCCAGACTATCGGTCCGGTATTTCAGGGGATTTGCGGTACATGGCCATGGGCTGCCGTTTACTCGTGATTGACACGGGCCGATTGGAAGGGTTATTGTTGAACGGACGGGGTGAATAGGGGGCGGGAATTGCATGAGCGATGCCCGCCTCGGGCGATCCGAAGGCGTTGGGATGTTGTCGATTCCGCCGGGGGGCTCAAAAGTCTTTCACCCATACAGATGTCTGAAGTCTGTTCCCGATTTCTTCGACCCGAACGTCGGCGCGGTTTCGGCCAGGGCCCGATTCCGATTTCGCGAGGCTTTGCTGGATGCCGGTTTTCGACGGAACGGCGTCGTTTCGGCAGGGCTCGATCTTGCCCCCGGATCGCGAGCATTCAGGTGGCCGTTGTTGGGCGGCTGCCTCGGACAGGACTATTTCCACTGAAGTGATACGGCCAATCATCCGATAATTCCTCATACCGGCTTGCAGATTATCCGATCCATTCGAGTGCTGCTGTATTTATGCGACGCCATTCACTCAGTACCCGGGATGGAGTAGTATGAATCTTACCATCAAGCGGAAATTGATTGGGCATTCGTGCATCATTGTCTTCATAACGGTGGCCATGTCCACCGCGGCGTCCGTCTATTTGAGCCGCGACCAGATAAGAGGGCAGAATCAGTCCAGATTCGAGAGCGCGGTGTTTCGTTTCGACAGAATGATTCACCAGGGCATGAAGGAGCTGGACGACAAATTCGAGACCTTCTCCAATAAATCTGAAACCACCAAGATTCTACTCAATTGTATTCAACAGGATTTCTTTCACTTTCCCTCGCTGCCCGACTTCTTCGAGGTGGTGCCGGAAATGGGACTGGACCGGTATGCGTTTTACTTTCCCTCCCGGTTCAAGGGGCGGGATGTCCTGCAGATCTATTTCGACAGGAAGCTCGGAGGCCTGGTCCGGGTGAGGGGTGGATCGCATGTGCTGCATGTCCGTAAAGGCGGGGAGATCGAGGAAGCGCAAATCAACGATCCGGGAATATTTCCCGAGGAGTTTCAGCCGGAAGTCCGCTATGAGATGCGATGCAAGGGCAAAACCGTGTTCCTCGTCGCCTATCCCGAATACTCGAACCGGGTGGATGCTTCCGATTACGGTTCGGTATTTCCGAGGGGCGGCCGCATCGGACACTTCATCATGGAGAGGGCGCTGGCGGAAGACCTGGAGACGCTCGATCACGAAATGGGCGTCAATATCAACATTTACGATCGGCACGGAAAAATGGCCGGCGGCCGGATTGAAATGCCGGACCTGGGAAAAGACCTCGACTTAAAAAGCGATGTAATAACCCTTACCGACAGTAAGGGGCAACTTTACGATTCCATCTTGACGCCTGTTGTATACAAGGCGTCCACCGTGGGATACGCCTCGTTCAGCATACCCCGGTCGGCGACGCATGCAAAACTGATCGTGACTGTAAGAGCATTGTTCATTATCGGAATTATCGCCTCGATTCTGGGCATTTTGGGGGCATTTGTCGTCAACAGGGGGATTGTCATACCGATCAACCGGCTCGTTCACCTGGTAAGGAAAGTCGCCGAGGGTGATTTGTCCGGATCCGTGGATATTGCCGCGTCGAATATCCGAAGGGGAGACGAGATCGGTATCATGGTAAACGACATGGTGAGGATGACGAACAGGATTCGCGATGTTTTGACGGAGATGGACCGGTTGATAGTTTCCGTGGAAGCCGGCCGGTTGAGCGTAAGGGGCGATGAACAGGCTTTCTCCGGCGCGTGGCGGGAGCTTGTGGCCGGAATGAACAGTGTATTGGATGCGTTTATCGAGCCTTTCAACAAGACGTCCGCGTACATAGACCTGATTTCCAAGGGAGATGTTCCGGAAAAGATCACGGAACCCTATAAAGGCGATTTCAATACCATTATCGCCAATCTGAACATGCTCATCGACGCCACGAACACGGCCGCCGATGTCGCCGGAGCGATCGCCGGCGGAAATCTGGCGGTCGAAGTCAGGGAACGGTCGGCAAGGGACCGGATGATGCAGGCATTGAACGCCATGATCCGCCGCCTGAAGAGGCTGATGCGGGAGACGGACGGCATGATTCGGGCTGTCGGAGAAGGCAGGCTGGACGTCAGGGCGAGCGCGGAGGCTTTCGAGGGGGGATGGCGCGACCTGGTCACGGGAGTCAACAATCTTATCGACGATTTCAACTCCGAACTGCAACGGCGGATGGAAGAACTGGAGCGTTTCAAGTCGCTGTTGGATCAGAGTCACGACGCCATCTTCCTGGTTGAAGCGATTTCCGGGCAACTGGCGGACGTCAATAGAACTACCTGTGAACTGCTCGGATACGGCAGGCAGGAATTGCTGTCCTTGTCGATCCGGGACATCATGGAAAGCCATGTGGCTGAAGACGTGCTGAAATCGTATTCAAGGCGCGACAACCGGGTGCACATACGCAATCCCGTAATCACGGTGTTTCGGACCTGTCATGGAAGGCGCGTCCCGGTCGAAATCAGCATGCAGTACGTCGGATTCGCCGACAGGTCCTACATCGTCGGCGTCGCCCGTGACGTCACCGAACGGAAGAAGGCGGAGA
>CAYOVG010000123.1:0-17690 GCA_964407285.1 uncultured Syntrophobacteraceae bacterium | reverse complement strand
GAGAGCCGCCACGGGATAGATCACACCGGTGAGACTCTTCGACAGCACCGCCAGGCCGCACGCCAGGAACCCGAAGTAGTACCATCCCCCCTCCCGGTGCAGGTATGCTTTGAAGAAGAAGGCCACTGCAAGGGCGGTCATGGCGAGCGCCACGGTATCGACCATGAGCATGCGCCCGTGGAAGTGAATGCCCGGCATCCCCAGGGCCGACAATGCTCCGATGATTCCCTTTCCCTCTCCGAATATCAACCGCGTCAACCATCCCGCCGCCAGGGCCGTTCCCACCGCGGCCGGAACGGAAGGGAACCGGGCCGCGCCCTCGCACACTCCGAAGATTTTGTACGAAACCGCCACCATCCATGGCAGCAGGGGAGGTTTATTGAGATACGGGGCGCCGTTGAGTTGCGGAACCAGCCAGTTGCCGCTCTCGATCATCTCCTTTCCGATCTCGGCATAGCGGGTTTCCTGAAAGTCCCGTAAAGGGAGGCTGGGAATTCCGTAGAGCAGGGCAAAACACAGAAGCAGAAAAAGGACCTGAAACGTGCGGCGCTCGGTCTTCGTCATGCCCGAACCTCGAGAAAGGGTTGCATACCGGCTGCCGGATGCACGATGCCGGACGAGACCGGAGGCGAACGGAAACCGCCCAGGGAAGAGACGGTTCCATCCGGCAGGCATCCCGGCGTCTTCTTCCCGAACATCCGGCATTATCAATCAATGCTTGTCTATGAGTATATAATCACCGTGGAGGGTCCGATAAATCGGGGTTCGCGAAATAGCCGTAGCCGGCGAGCACAATACCCTTCTCTCGGACCAGGTCTTTGACCCGCGGGCTGGTAAGAGCTTGAAACTCCTTCTCGTACTGGTACTCCGGGGCCCACTCCCTCATCTCGGAAGGCAGACTCATGGCTGGATGCATGCCGATCTCGGTGACCCCATCCGGAAGGCCGGCGATCACGCCCAGCAGGTACTCCTCATCCATGAATCCGCTCGCCAGGAGTCCGAAAAACCGGTCGGGGAAGAAGAGTCCCCGCTCCCGAAGGAGCTTTTCGGCGTTCGCGCAAAGGCGGCTGTAGACAAAACTGTGGAATGCCTTCATTGCGATGTGCTTTGAATTGAGCCTCAGGTTCATCAGTAGGGGTTCGCGCGGCAGCCTGAAGCAGCGTATTCCGAATTCCCCGGCGAGCCTTACCGCGATGGGCGCGACGGCGGGATGGACCTGGAAGTGGAGGTGCCCGTCGATATGCGTCGGGGTGAGCCCGGCCGCAAGGAAATTGCGGATCTGGGCCTCCGCTTCCCTCTCCAACTGCTTTCTAAGCTCCTTATTGAAGTAGAAATTGAACCCCGCGGCCACCGGGTTCCCGGGAAGGTTGCCGGCCGAGTCGGCCAGAACGGGAATCTCCCAAACCGGGAGAGCGGCCCCGGACCTCACTACGGCCAAGTGAATTCCCACACTCAGTGTCGGATGGCTCTTCGCCAGACTCACGGCCTCCTCGAACGCGGGTCCGTTGACCATGATGCTCGCGCTCGTGAGTATCCCCCGCCGGTGGGCCTCGATGATGGCTTCATTGATCGAGGACGACGCCCCCATGTCGTCACCGTTTACGATCAGGATCTTCTTCTTGCCCGGTCCTGCCTCCATTGTTCTACTCGCCCTCCCGAACGGACGGTTTGCGCCTCGTGTTCTTCTCGCGAAAGCTGATCCACCACAGCGTGGCGGCAAATACATAGGAACCCGCCGCCGCTCCCAGGAGAAACCACTCGAGTCTGCCGATTACGGCCAGGGCGGCCACCAGGTAGGCGAAGTCCCGGTTGCTCATGAGCGCCATGATCCTGACCAGCCTGGGGGAGTTGTCGAGTTCCTCCGGACTCAGCCGCAGGATGCACTGGTACACCGCCACCAGGCACAGGGCGAATCCGCCGAGCAGCACCCACAAGGCGTTGATGTACAGAGGGTTTCCGGTATCGTGGTACAGGCCGAATCCCATGCCTGCGAAGATCGCCGCATGGACGATGTTGTCCGTGGTGATGTCGAGGTAGTGCCCGAAGCTGGTTTCCATGAGCTTGAGTCTGGCGACTTCGCCGTCGACCCCGTCCATGATCACGCAAAAGACGAAGATCAGCGCTCCCGCCAGGTGGCTCCAGTAGCCCGGAAGGGAAAGGAGAAACGCGCCCGCGAGCCCGATGCTCATAGCCAGTAAGGTGATCCGGTTGGGGGTGACGCCGGTGCGGGCAAGACGGGAACTCACAAGCCTGGAGATCGAACGGTCGAAATTGCGGGCGAGGAACCCGTCCTCCTCCCTGGTCTGAAATGGGAGCGCGGATACGAGCCGCTCTTCCGCCCCCCGAATATCCTCAGCGCTGCCGCCCATGGCATGCGGAAGCCCATCGAGGCTCCGTATGCGAACGACGTTCACCGGGACCTCCCGGTCCTCTCCCCCTACCGGAGGCAAAACCGTCCTGACGACATCCGGCAGCGAGGATTTCCCGGCGATAAAGACTGCATCCGCGACGGTCGCTTCCCTGCTCCACATCGCGCACACGGTCTTGTGGTTCCGAGCGCTTTCCACGAGATGGGAAAGCGTGAAACGGCTGACGACATGGTTGGCCTTCATCACGAGGACCCGCGCGTCGTCCTCCTCGCTCCCGCCTGCGTCGAGGCTGTCCGACAGGCCCTTGAGGACACCGCTCAATGCTTCCCGCTCCCTCAAGGGGTGGAACGATTCCGGAGGAACCAGGTCGCCCAGCACCGCCTTCAAATGATCGACCTTACCCAGTATGTGGATATTCTCGATGCCGAGCTGCCTGGCAATGAGAACGAGCCTTCGAACCGCGGGTATGCCGAAGAGCGGTTGTGTTCCGTACGAGTTTCCGGCAACAATAATAGAAGCTTTAACCACCATATCAAACAGGTCCTCCAGTCTGCAGTCCTCCAATCGCGTTCATTCCATTCCGGCTCCGCACCATGAAGAGAACGCCGAAAACGTCATGGCGTCATATTTACAATATCACAAAAAGGAGATCTTGAACGAACATTCTTGTTAAAAACCGGCTGCCGGGAGTGGCGGCGCGCCTCCTGACGACTCGTGGAAACAAAGCCGGGTGTGGTTCATGGACCATGAATCATAAATCATAGGTTTCACTTTTGAAGGTCCGGGCAAGGGTGAGATCCGGCAAGAATATCCGGCCGCGTGGCTTCGGAGGCATGCAGTTTCGCAGGAGGGCGGCTGAGGATGGCCGAAGATACAGAAAGCCCGAGAACGGCCCGTGGATGTACGGGGGTGCGGACGTACAAGCCGGATAGCTCCCGATATACGCTCTAATCATTTCGGACGCCGGGAACGGCGCCGGCTGTCAATCACGCCGGATACCCTGGAGGGAGAGGTTATACGGGATGAAGAGGCAATACGCAGTCGGAGGCGGGCGGATAGAAGAAGCTCATCGTTGAGCCGGCTCCGGGTTGGGAGAGGTTCAAGCACGGCGAGATCCAACCCGGAGCCGGTCAATTAATCGATAACGGGAGCCTTATTCAACCAATCCCTGGTTCTTGGCTTCCCGTTGTCCCGGAGTTCCGGAAGCGCCCGGTTTCCGGGTTTCCTTCTGGGCAGTTTCACCCGTCTGCTGCCTGTTCTCCTGGCGGCCCTGTTCCGAACGGGCTGTCTCCTTGACAGCCTGACCGGCCTCCCGGGCAGTCTGACCCGCTTCCTTCTTCGCGGTTTCGCCGGCCTTGGAAGCGACCTGCTCGGCCTTACCCATGAGTTCATCTCCGGTCAGGTGTTGGCGTTCAGCCTCTTCTTTTGCCGCCCGTCCGACTTCCGAAGCCGCATGCTGGACACGGTCGATGGTCTGACGTCCTGCTTCCTGCGCTCTTTCCAGGAGGTCGTCGCGAATGTCGCCCATCATTTCGTCCTCACGGCGCGTTTCCGGTATGCTCAGCCCCACGGCGGCCCCTAACGCGAACATTCCGAGGACCACTATCATGGGATTGTCGTGCATGACTTCAACGAACTCGCTCCTGGCTTGAACGGCCCGTTCCCTGGCCATCACGCCCATTTCGCTCGCCCGGTGGCTGAACCGGTCGACGCTTTCCCTGGCCTGGGAGCCGAAGTGTTCGGCCCTCTCCCTCGCCTGGTGAGTATAATGTTCAGCCTTTTCCCTGGCCTGCGAAGTGAGATGTCCGGCCTTCTCTCTTGCCTGGGAGGTGAGGTGTTCGGCTTTTTCCCTCGCTTGCGAAGTGAGATGTTCGGCCTTCTCCCGGGTCTGTGAGGTGAATTGCGTGGCCTTCTCTCCGGCCATGTCGGCATAGTGCCCGGCGGTCTCGCGAGCCTGGCCGGTCATATGGCTTGCTCTCTCCTGGACGGACCCGGCCGTATCCCGTATCCTGTCCATCGCCTCGTGGGTTTTCTCCCGGCCGTAGTCGCGGGCCCCTTCCACATCCCGGCCGTAGTCATGCCGAGCGCTCTCGCTTTCGCTGCGGTACTCCGGCCCTCGGCCGTAAGAGCCTTCATACGTGCCGTAGTAGCCTTCCGGGAGAACCTCGCCGCGGCCGATCGTGTAGCTTTCCCGATCCGTGGTTCCGTACTCGCCGTACCCGTATCGCCGGGAGCGCTTCCCGTGGGAATGGTCCACGTAACGGCCGTCTTCCTCCCACTGGCTGCTCCTGGCTCCGGCGAGCAGCCAACTCACTCCCAGACCGATGAGAGCCGCGGGCAGCGGATTATCCTTTACCTTCTCCAGGATGGTGTGTCTCATCCCCCTGGCCTTGCGTCCCGCCTGGCCTGCCATGCCCTTCGCCCTTCCGATGGTCGCCTCGCGCACCTTCTCCCGGGCCTGCGCCTTGAGGTGCTCCGGTGAAAGCCTTGCCTGAATGGCGCTGAAGGTTTCGCTCATCTCGAAACGGGTCCGTTCGATTTCCGCTCGAAGCGCATCGAGTTCCCGGTCCCTTTCGGAGCCCGGTGAATATTCCTGATCCGTCACCTTGACGTGGCCGGGCTCAGCAGTATGACTATGGCCAGTGTACGTCTGCTCATGTCTTATTCTCATGTCATCTGACTTCTCGCCCATTCCTTAGTCTCCTTTAGCGTTTCAGTGGTTCGTTCCGGAATCAGTTTCTCCCGCTTCAGACTGCCGCGGCCTTTCTCTATCAGGAAGTATCCTGCGCCGGCGGTCAGCGAACCGACCAGCAGCGCGGACAACCATAGGGGTATGATGTAGGCCAAAGCTATGATCAACGTCGCAATGAGCGCGAGAAAACCGGCGAATGCAATGACGCCGCCTGCGGCAATGTAGGCTACATCTTTACCGACGAGAGATACTTTTCGCGACGTCTCGATTTTGGCCAGTTCGATCTCCTGACGTATCAGGGTCCTGGTCCCGTCCGAAAGTTCGGAGAAGAGTTCGCCAAGAGAGAGGTCTTCCTTATTGCTTCTCATGTGCATCACCGTTCCTCCCTGACCTTCCCAACCCTTTCCTTTTCCGGGGATGCGTGGGTCTCGGCGTACCTGCCGGATTCGGTCGGAGCGTACCTTCCGCCACCCGCGTATCCGGCGCTGTAGCCTCCCTCGGAAAAATGTGTTGTCCGGTCTCCATGAAATGAGCGCCGCCTCGTCGCACCCGAATCACCACGAGAACTCTTGAGAAACCGGGCGGCCATAAAGCCCAGGATGAACGCCCCGCCCATGAACATTCCCGGACGGCGTCTGGCCATATCCCGGGCATTGTGAAGCAGTTCGTCCATATCCCTGTCGCGCACCATGTCGGCGAAATGCTCGACGCGGTCCGCGAACCTGTCTGCATACCGAGCCGCCGAGTCGCGTTCATTCTCACGCAGTTGGTTTCCAACCTGCCGGAATGTATCGGCGATATCGTTCAAACCGCCCACGGCGCGGTCCCGCTGAGAAGTGAATGCGGACCTGGCGCGGTCCTGGGCTTGATCCAGCATCTTCTTTCCTGTCTCCTTTGCCCCGCCTATCATTTCCCGTCCCGATTCGTAGGCTTTTTCGCGGGCATGCTCCATTTTCTCTCCGGAACCACCGCCATAGCTGCGCTCGTGGAAACTCGTCCTTTCCGAACCCGTCCTGTCGCCGTAACCGGAAGAGCCGGATGCGGAACTCTCATGAGTTTTGCCTCTTTCTTCCGACTTGTTGGTAGTTTCATTATAAACTCTGACATTGGGATCTCGCGTATTCATCACGATTATCCTTTCCTGCATAGTCTGAGGTAGTGACGAAACCGGATGCATCTCTATAAGCGTAATGATACTAATAATATATGAAAGTTAAGAGTTAGCCGGGCGGATTGTCAAGTAGGGGCTGCGTGCGAATGCTTGATATTACAGGCGTTTATGGCGCAGCCGCATCATCGAAGCCTCAAAGCCGCGGCGCGAACCGGCATGGAGACAGCGACTGTAGGAAACGACGGAATCCGGACCCGGAGCATTTCATTTCCCGAGATCGCCGAACCCCATTCGCTGAAAGAGGCGGGACCGGGTGAGGCGCTGGCTTCCTCACCCGGCTGCTTGGAAGGTGTTATTGAGATTTGCGAGAGGTTTTCTGGGGGAGCGTTTCTGCAATACAAAGTAATGCTTCGATTTAATATAGAAATACTTATTCCACGGTATTTTTCGGCTGCTGCGCGCCCCATGCCGGATTACGCTCCGGTACGGCATCCATGAACGCCAGGGGAATATTCCACCCCAACCCCCAACGCGAACACCACCAGCGGTCCCCCACACGTGATGAATCACAAGCCTGACTTACGAGAACCCACACCCCCAACTCGCAACCCGCAACGCGCAACCCACAACGCGAAGCCGACCCGTTTTCCGGTTGAAAATATGGCCTTCACAATTTATAGTTACAGACCTGATTGCAGTACCGTTTCCGGTATTCCGGCGCGCTGGACGTTCGGGGAATGAAAACCGCTTATCATGGAGTACCCGAAGGATACCGGGACTTTATCGAAGGAACGATTATGGCTTTACTCGAAGTTTGTACATATCCCGACCCGGTGTTGCGCCAGGAGGCGGCCCCGGTGGATGAGGTCGACCGCCGGTGCAGGAAACTGATCGACGATATGATCGAAACCATGTACGATGCTCCCGGAATAGGACTTGCCGCCAACCAGGTGGGAAAGCCGATCCGGGTCGTCACGATAGATCTGCAGCAACGCGGCGAGGAGAATCAGGGCGGGCTGATTGTGCTGGTCAATCCCAGGATAGTGTCGGCTGCCGGGTCGATCACCTGGGAGGAGGGGTGTCTGAGCCTCCCGGAATACTTTTCCAAGGTCAAGAGGGCCAACGAGGTTACCGTTCAGGCCCTGGACAAGGACGGCAAGCCCCTGGAGATAACCGCATCCGGTCTGCTGGCGGTTGTGCTCCAGCATGAGATCGACCACCTGGAAGGGCGGCTTTTCATCGACAGGCTCGGTCCCATCGCCAGGGACCTCTTCAAGAGAAGATGGAAGAAGAAGATGAGAGAGGAAGCGGAGCAGAGTTGAAATCAGAGTCGAGGCTGCCCTCTGTAGTTTTCATGGGAACGCCGGATTTCGCGACGCCGTCCCTGAAAAGACTCCTGGAAGCCGGAGCGCCGGTGCTCGAGGTGGTCACTCAGCCGGACCGGCCCAAGGGGAGGGGGAAGAAGTTCGTTCCCTCGCCCGTCAAGGTATTCGCCGAACAACGCGGTCTGCCGGTCTACCAACCTCCGCGTACCAGGGATGCGGAGGCGATCGAGCATATCTGCTCGCTGGGGGCCGAATGCCTCGTGGTCGTCGCTTTCGGGCAGATACTCCCCACAGCGCTCATGGAGCGCCACCGGCTGGGAGCGCTCAACGTGCACGGGTCCTTGCTTCCGAAGTACAGGGGGGCCGCTCCGATTCAACGGGCCATCGCGGCGGGCGACACCGTCACGGGGATCAGCATCATGCTCCTCGACGCCGGGATGGATACCGGACCGGTGCTGTCCCAGCGGGAGATGATCGTAACGGAGGAAGACAACTTCGGGACCGTGCACGACAGGATGAGCCTGCTGGGCGCGGAACTGCTCTGTGAAACGCTGGCGGCGTGGGGCTCGGGGCGGATCGTCCCGAAGGCTCAGGACGACTCCCTCGCAAACAACGCGCCCCCCATCGGGAAGGATGAGCTTCGGATCGAATGGGACCGGCCGGCGCGGAGCATCGTCAACCGGATACGCGCCTTCGATCCCGTGCCGGGGGCCTTCGCCGGCTACGACGGCAAGAGAATGAAGCTTTTTTCGGCTTCATTGCTGCCCTGGAGAGGGGAAGGAGGACCGGGCGAGATAGTCGGCCATACGGAAAAGGGGCTTGTTGTGCTGGCGGGAGACGGGCAGGCTCTTTCCATTGGAGAAGTTCAGCTTGAAGGACACCGGCGGCTTCCCGCCTCGCAGTTCCTCCGGGGCCGTCCGATGCCTCCGGGCGCCTATATGCAATGATGTATATCCGACCTACAGGACCTTGACTTTACAGGACCATGACTTTGACTTCAAAAAGGTGTAATCCAACCAGTATGGATACTTCCCCCGGCAAACCGGAAAAAGTCACCCTTGTCTCTCTTCTCGTCCTTACGGCAATACTCATCGTCATAGCGCTTCTCGTGATGTACCTCGTGCCCTACTACGGGTTCAGCCACATCCATCCCCGGCTGCCCGTCATCATGGCCATCGTCATGGGGGCCTTGGGCGGGGCGGTCGTCTTCATCCTTGCGCTCCTGGTGGCGGCCACTCTCCTCGGGCGGGACGTTCCCTACTCCCTCAAGCTGCGGAGCATCGCCATCAAGGGGCTGCTTCCCGTGCTCGTGTTTCTCGGAAAGCTCGTGGGCCTCAGCCGGGAGAAGGTGCAGCACGCTTTCGTCGCGGTCAACAACGAACTGGTGATGGCCCAGTGCAAGAACGGCCGTCCCCCCAAGCGCATTTTGCTGCTCATGCCCCACTGTCTCCAGGACAATGACTGCACGGTTAAAGTGACCGGGCATGTCCGGAACTGCAAACGGTGCGGCAAGTGCTCCATCAAGGACCTCCTGGAGCTGACCGAGAAGTACGGGGTGGAACTCGCCATCGCCACGGGGGGCACCATCGCCCGGCGCATCGTGGTGGAAACGCACCCGGACCTCATCATAGCCGTGGCGTGCGAACGCGACCTCACCAGCGGCATCCAGGACACCTCACCGCTACCCGTGTACGGCATCTTCAACATCCGCCCCTTCGGCCCGTGTTTCAACACCAGGGTTTCCCTGGAGCACGTGGAATCCGTGCTGCGGGAGGTCACGGCGCTCAGGCCCGGCCGAAGCGAGGGTTGAGCGGCCGCCCGGAGCCCTCTTTTCTCTGACGGGATCAACAGGATTTGCAGGAATGACGGGATATTCGCTACATCCGGTCGATTCCCCATCCCGACATTCCCGTCAATCCTGTCGGAAATCAGCGCGGAAGTCAAATTTGCCGAACGGCCCCAGGAGCGATGCCCCATGATCACCCCCAGAATGCTTGCATACCAGATCCTGCTTCACATGGAAAACAATCCTTCCCCTCCCGACCGGCTGGTCCGTTCGATGCTCGATCGCCACTCGCGCATGGAAGCCCGCGACCGGGCGCTGCTCACGGAACTGGTTTACGGTACGCTACGCTGGCAGGGACGGCTGGACTGGCACATCGACCGGGTGAGCAGCGTGAGGCCCAAGAAGATCACGCCCGCGGTCCGGATTCTCCTGCGACTGGCCCTCTACCAGATCCTCCTCCTGGAACGGATACCGGAACACGCGGCGGTAAACGAATCCGTAAAGATCGCCAGGGCCACCCAGCCGCCCTACGTGGCGGGGTTCGTAAACGCCGTGCTGCGGGAGGCTATCCGGCGGGCAGACAACTGGGAGTGGCCGGACCCCGGGAAAAGTCCCGGCGAATACCTGGCCGTGACCGCATCGTATCCCCGCTGGCTGGCGGACCGCTGCATTCGGGAGATGGGTTTCGAGGATGCGGAAGCGTTCTGTCGGGCCTGCAATAATGTTGCTCCGATGGCTCTGCGGGTGAACCCGGCGCGGGCGAAGACGGAGGAAGTGCTCGCGAGGCTGCGGGAAAGGGGGACCGACGCCGTCCCGTCATCCTACCTGCCGGACGCGGTCCTGGTTACCGGGCTTCGTGAGGACGTGACGCGCACTCCGTACTACGAAAACGGGGCCGTCCAGATACAGGACGAAGCTTCCCAGATGGTTTCCCTAATCCTTTCGCCCGAACCCGGAGAACGGGTGCTGGACCTTTGCGCCGGTTTCGGAGGAAAGTCCACGCACCTGGCAAGCATCATGGAGGACCGCGGGGAAGTGCTGTCCGTGGATCAGGCCGCATGGAAGCTCGAAGAACTGCGGAAGAACGCTCTCCGCCAGGGCATCGGGATCATACGCACGGTAACCGCCGATGTCCTGGAACTCCTCCCCGAGCAACTCGGCCGCTTCGACCGGGTTCTTCTCGACGCCCCCTGCACGGGGTTCGGGACGATCAGGCGAAACCCCGACATCAAGTGGCGCCGTCACCCCAAGGATCCGTACCGGTTTTCAGGCATCCAGGATACGTTGTTGCAACATGCGGCGCGGTTTGTTAGAAAGGGCGGTACGCTGGTTTACGCCACCTGCACGGTGTTCAGGGAGGAGGACGAGGATGTCGCGGAGCGGTTCAACGCGTCCCATCCCGGCTGGACCCCTTGGGACGCAACGGACTTTCTGCCTCACGGCTGCCGCGAAATGGCGCAGGGGCCGTATTTCCGGTCGTGGCCTCATCGCCACGGGACCGACGGATTCTTCGCCGCCCGGTGGGTTAGGGGCGACGAGGGGGAGCCGGAATGAAAGAATCGGAGGAGAGCTACGAATAAACAATGAGGAGAGAGCATTGAAAAAGAGACTTCTTTCGGCGTCCATTCTGTCCGCGGACTTCGGCAGGCTTGCGGAGGAGGTTCGGGCCGTGGAGAAGGCCGGGACGGACTGGATACACATAGACGTCATGGACGGCCTTTTCGTACCCAATATCACCATAGGACCGGACGTAGTGGCGGCGCTCGACAGGGTGACCGGCCTGCCCCTGGACGTCCACCTTATGATCGAAAATCCCGACCGGTACCTGGACGCTTTCGCCAAAGCCGGGGCCGACTGGCTTTGCGTGCACGCGGAAGCGTGCCGGCATCTCCACCGCACCATCCAGCACATGAGAGAGGACCTTCACGTCCGGCCCGCGGTGGCCTTGAATCCGGCCACTCCCCTCTCCGCCGTGGAATGCGTGATCGGGGACGTGGACATGATAGAGATCATGACGGTGAACCCCGGCTTCGGAGGCCAGAAGTTCATCCGGAGCACCCTTCCCAAGATCCGGCGGCTCCGCGAGATGATCGACGCACAGGACCATCCCGTGCTGATCCAGGTGGATGGGGGCGTGAACCGGAACACCATAGACGAACTGGTCGACGCGGGCGTGGATGTCTTCGTCGCGGGTTCCGCCGTTTTCAACGGAAACGATTACGGCGCCGCGGTCGGAGCGCTTAAGGAACGCATGGAAATGTGACGGGATCGGACACCCGGTCCGGCTCACCCGTAGCGCATCATTTTCTCAGGCATGACAAGGAGCTAAATGTCCCGCTTCAGCCTCACCGAACGTCGAATATGCGTGTTGCTGATCGACGATCAGCCTATCATGGGAAAAGCCGTGGGCCGCATGCTTGCTTCCGAGGAAGATATCGATTTCCATTTCTGTCCGGACCCGACAGAGGCCGTCAGGACGGCCGTACGCGTTTCGCCGACGGTAATTCTCCTGGACCTGGTGATGCCCCAGGTCAACGGCATGACCCTGGTTCGTTACTTTCGGGCCACCAAAGCCCTGGAGGACGTCCCTCTGGTCGTCCTCTCCGCCAGGGAGGAACCGGAGGCGAAAGCGGAAGCCTTCGCCCTGGGAGCGAACGATTACATGGTGAAGTTTCCGGACCGCCTGGAGGTTGTCGCGCGTATCCGGTACCATTCGAAGGGCTACATCAACCTCATTCAGCGAAACGAGGCCTACAAAGCGCTTCTGGCCGCTAACGAGCAACTCGAGGAGAAGACCCGGGAACTCGAAATACTCTCCGCCACGGACCGCCTGACCCGAGTGTACAACCGCCTCAAGCTCGACGAGTTCCTGAAGTCCGAATTCGCGAGGTCTCAGCGCTACGGCCACCCTCTGTCTGTCATTTTGCTCGATATCGATCACTTCAAGGCGGTAAACGATACATACGGCCACCCGGCGGGTGATAAGGCGCTGTGCGAGGTGGCCAACCTCCTGCAGACCCGCACCAGGAAGTCGGACCTCCTCGGTCGCTGGGGGGGTGAGGAGTTTATGATCATATGCGCCGAAACCGGAATCGACGGCGCCCGGACCCTGGCTGAAGAACTTCGCTCAAGCATCGAGAATCATCCCTTTCCCGTCGTGGGGTCCAAGACGGCGAGCTTCGGCGTGGCGGAACGTGGGGCGGACGATACGATCGAGAGCCTGATCAACCGGGCGGATGAGGCGCTCTACAGGGCGAAGGCGGGCGGCAGGAACCGTGTCGAGGCGGGTGTGGCTGCTTCCGACTCGCACACCGCGAAAGCGGCGGATTTGTAAGTTCTTCCCGGCGAAGCCCGGAGGGCGTCGGATGTCCGTGCCCCTCGGTCTCCGCCGGTATTACCCGTGGACTTGCGGTCCTACGGCTTGATCACGACTGTCGTGCCGACTCCCACCGCCTGAAACAGCTCGTCCATATCGGAATTGTTGAGCGCTATGCACCCCAGCGTCCAGTCCCTGTCCGACCCGCCGCCGTGGATGAGTATGGCTCCGCCCAGCCACGTATTGTGCGGCGGCATCCTCAGGCTGTTGTTCGCTTCGACGATCCTGGCGTACTGGTCATGCGTGATAACTCCCATTTCGAGGGCCGATTGGGCATGCCGGGCACTGGGATAGCTCACGCCCAGAGATTTGTAGTATTTGCCCGCCGGGTTCTTGAGGCAGATAGAGTACTCTCCTTCCGGGGTGCGCCCGTCGCCCTGCACGAACTTGTCGCCGTCGGGGCTGAATCCCAGCCCGATCTTGTAGTCCCTGACAAGGATCTTGTCGTTTACGAGCAGGAGCTTTCTGGCGCCTTTGTAGACATAAAGCTTGGGATTGCAGACTGCCGCAAGCGGATACTGGTAGTCCACAAACTCGTACGGCCTTTCCTCCGCCGGCGGTTTTGCCGCCGGGACCTCGACCTTTGGTGGCGGAACGGTCTGTGGTGTGGAACAAGACGACATCAAAACTGCGAAAGCAAAGAAAACGACCAACACATACGCGATCCTGAAGCCCCGGTTCTTCACGTTCTAAACGTCCTCCTTTACAGTGTTTGTTGATAGCTGCAGCCGTCTCCCGGGGGCGCCGGCCCGAAATCGCCGGATTCCCCTGTTGCCTTGCGGGAACACCTCTTTCCTCCCGGCGCAAACTGAAAAGACCGTCGGCGCGCGTAAGACTCGGGGCCGGGATGGAAGACCCACGGTCCGGAACTCATATTCCGTGCCGGCATCCAACCTTCGAGCGCGCCGACAAAATACTTGCAACTCCGGGTCCATGGCAGCATTGCGAATGATTTTTTTAATAGAGCCGCAGGCTTCTGTCAAGCGTTGAATTTCAATGCATTACAAACGTTGCGCCGCCGGTTCTTTTTTTCACTTTCAGCGATGGCCGGTTTCTGCTATCTTTCCTTTCCATCAGGACTGAGCGAGGGAGTGAACGACGTACGCGCGGGCGCCTGCCCGCCGCGCCGTACGCGCATCACGGATGCTCTGATCTTCTTGCTGTTCACGGCCTAATGAAGGAAAGGATGGAATGGTGGGTTTTCGCCGTTCTTTCGGCAGTATTCGCGGAAGGCTGGTTCTCCTCCTCATCGTTGTCTTCTCCCTGATTCTCGTTCTCCAGGCGATCTACCATTTCAATCGATTCCGCGCGCAACGCTTGCAGGAGTACCGGACCAACCTGGAAGTGGCGCGGGCGACGGCAGCGGCGTTCGATCAGTTTCTCCGGGACATTCTCCACCAGGAACAGGCCATAGGCATCAATCTCACGACGCCGCGACTGCATTCGGTGAAGGTAATGAACCAAGTCCTTGCGAAGAATTGCGCCGAGTACGCAACCCTGCGAAACATTGCCTGGGTCGGCCCGCAGGGGCGCATCACGGCCTCCAGTCTTGAAAGCGCGATCGGCCTCGATGTGAGTGACCGGGACTACTTCGGGAAGATCCTTTCCGGAGCGCAATGGCATGTGATGGACTTGCATGCTTCCAAGATAACGGGGGAGCCGGTTTTCTCCATTGCGAGGGGTATCCGCGACGATGCGGGCGACCTGCTCGGGATCGTGGTCGCCGTGGTGCTTCCGGACAAGCTTGCCGAAGAACTGTCAGTTGAGCGGGCCGGAGGAGGCGGTATCACCGTGATCGACCGGAACAGCAGGGCCGTTCTCAGGTACCCGATAGCGGCCTGGAGTTGGGAAGAGCGGTCCATCCCGAAAGACCGGCCCGAACCGGCGGAAATCCTGGCGGGCAAGGAGCATGCCGGAGTTTATGTTTGTTTTCGGGATGGGACGGAGCGTATCGTAGGTCTCGCTCCCGTTCGCGCCATTGGGTGGGCCGTTGCGGCGGGGCGTCCGCTGGACGAAGTACTCGCCCCTCTAAAACGGCAACTCGCCCTGGAAGCGGTTCTCCTCTTCCTCCTGACGCTCGGGGTCTTCGCCGTCGCCCTCGCCATCTCCCGGGGGATAGAGCAGCCGGTCCGAAAACTGCGGGAACATGCTCTTGCGCTGGCGGGAGGAGACTTTTCAAGTTCGATGGAAACGACCGGCCCTTCGGAACTCAAAGATTTGACATTCGCATTCAATTCCATGGCGGGGAAAGTCAGGAAACGCGAGGAGACCCTCGAAGCCGCGCGACTGCGGCTCTTTTCGGTCCTGGAGGCCATGCCCGCGTTCATCTTCCTGGAGGCGCCGGATTATTCCATCCGTTACGCCAATGAACCTTTTCGTAAATTCTTCGGCGACCCGGAAGGGAAGACGTGCTACGAGATTCTCCACAACCGCGAAGAGCCGTGCGAAGAGTGCAGCATGTTGGATGTAATCGAAAGCAACCGGCCACGGGAATGGGAAGTCACCAATCCCAACGGTTGTACTCATAGAATGCACAAATGCCTTTTCCACGATATCGACGGCTCGCCCCTGGTGCTTACGGTCGGAATCGACGTCTCGGAGCGCATAAGTGCGGAGGATGCCGTAAGGAAGAGTGAGGCTTCCTACCGGACTCTCGCGGAAAATCTGCCGGCGATGGTCTACAGGGTCTCTCTTCGAGAAAAGGGAAAGACGGATTTCTTCAACGACACGGTCGAAGAGCTTACTGGATTCAACCCCGAGGACCTGCCCCGGGGAGATATTTGCGCCATCGCCCCCCTGATCGTCCCCGAAGACAGGACCCGTGTGTTGGAGACCATGAGGCGGGCCGTGGAGGAAAACCGCCCCTTCGAGGTGGAGTACCGCATTCTGACGAAGAGCGGTTCCATCGTGCACGTCCAGGAAAGGGGAAGACCCATCCATGGGGCTGACGGCGAACCGCTTTGCATCGACGGGGTGATCTTCGACATCACGAAGCGCAAGCAGGCGGAAGAGGCGCTTCAGGAATCGGAAAGCCGGCTGCGCTCACTTTCTTCCCGGCTCATCTCGGCGCAGGAGGAGGAGAGGAAAAGGCTCGCCGGGGAACTTCACGACAGCATCGGAGCGGCGCTCGGCGCCATTAAATTCAGCCTTGAGAACACCCTGCACCGCATGAGGGAGGGGAAGGCCGCGCCCGACGCCCTGGAAGTCCTTGTTTCGATGACCAACCAGACCATGGACGAAGCCAGAAGAATCTACATGGACCTTCGTCCATCCATTCTCGACGACCTGGGGATCGTCGTCACCATCGGCTGGTTCGCAAGGCAGTTCCAGGCGGTCTATTCGGCCATCCATGTGGATACGCGGATAAGGGTAGAGGAAGAGGATGTGCCGGAAGGCCTCAAGATCATCATTTTCAGGATTATCCAGGAAGCGATGAACAACATCGCCAAGTACAGCGGGGCGGACCGGATCGAGGTATCGCTCGTCAAGCAGGACGGCCGGATAGATCTGACCGTCAAAGACAACGGCAAAGGCTTCGATTTGAATTCCACGCACACGAGAAAGGATGGCAAGGGAGGCCTGGGTCTCACCAGCATGAGGGAGCGGGCGGAGTCTCTCAAAGGCGCGCTAACCATTGAAACCGCCGTCGGAGAGGGGACAGTCGTACGGGCTTCGTGGGACGCCTCCACGATGTGAACCCGGCAGCGCCATGACGGTATTCTCCCCTCTCAATCGAATCGCCGATCCGAATGCTCTGTTTGATCAAGTTTTTTCAGAAGCTCTATAAGGGTCTATGTTGTCTTAATCTCTTGAGGTTTATTCCTGTTTCTTACTTCTCTTGGTTTTAGACTCACAGCCCATTTTTTGCCGGGAACATCATTCAGATTCCCAAATACGCCTTCACGTATTTCCTTGAAGCATTTCTTGTCTATATTTCCCTTAATAGATGCTTTCCTACCGTCAGAATCCGATATTACCAGTTCAAATCCGTCTTGAAAGCCGGCCGCGACAAGTTTTTCACGGTATTGCGGAAAGCCTTGCAGGATTTCGAATCGTTCCCGTGAAATGCCGAACCGATCTGTCAATTCGGACATCGATGCGTCGTAGGGCGACATCTTGACCCTGTCGGTAGGGCTATTTCCCACAAAAGGAGGTAGGACGCCGGACATATTGAATTTCGGTATCACCCGCTCATCTCCATTGTAGTCATTTTGATCGATTCATTCTACGCTTACATCGCTTTCCGCTGCCGGCCGCCGCATTTGGAGGATGTGGCGCCGATCGGCCCGTCATTGTTCGTAGTTGGAGATATAGGGCTGCCGGGGGACATGGCGGCACCCCCGGCTACCTGACGTTCAACCGGGAAGGATTTCTGACGACGATCTGGGGCTTTCCGTTGTGTTCGACGACCAACCCGGTGACGCAAACATCCTTGCCCCGGTAAAATTCCTCGGGCGGTTTTTCGAACTTGCCCCTGTCCGCCCCCCAGATCACGATCGTGAAGACATGCTTCGGATAGGGCTTCTCCAGGTGCAGGAGGGCCGGTTGCCCCTTGATCTTCTCGGCATACTGCGTACCGGCGACTTTTCCGCACACGGTTACGATCCGGCCGTGGTGATCGAGCGCATCCTCCGGTGCGACCACCACCGTCTGCAGGTTCTCCCGGGCGTGAAGAGGAACCGCCGGGAACGGCAGGACCGAAAGCACCGGATGGGCCATGATCACCAGGTGAGCCATAAGAAGGACAATCCACAGCCGCCTTGCATTTGTCATAACAAAACACCCTCCCTCCGAACCGAGACGGTTCGGCGCTCATGGTATCATCGATTCAACCCAATTGCCCCACGACCGCGCCTATCCCTTCCGCCGCGCCCACGGGCAAGGAAACGTCTCCTTCGCGTGGGACCGCATAGTCGCGAGGATTGATACGAACCAGGGTGGCGCCGAATTGCGCCGCAACCGACTCCGAAAGCCGGCGAACGGTCGGCACGGCCTCCCCTGCCCCCATCTCGACGATCACCGGGCGCATGC
>CAYOVG010000122.1:0-17781 GCA_964407285.1 uncultured Syntrophobacteraceae bacterium | reverse complement strand
ACACAATGCCGGACCGGGGATGCAGACCTCGACTGCCGCAACACAAAGACCATGAGGAAGGCGAGTGAATCACCATGGTAGATGATGTGCTTAAAGTGCTTCTCATCGAGGATGACGAGGATGATTTCATCCTTATCAGCAGCTTGCTGCGCGATACGACGCCCAGGCGCCGGGTGGAATGGGTTTCCGATTATGAAAGCGCCCTGGAGGCGATGGCGAAGAGCAGCTACGACGTTTGCCTGCTCGACTACCGCCTGGGAGAACACGATGGACTGGAAATTCTGAAATCGGCCCCTAAAGGGTTCAACATTCCGATAGTCTTTCTGACGGGCCGGGGAGATTACGAAGTCGATCTGAAGGCGATGAAAGCCGGCGCAGCCGATTATCTCATCAAGGGCCAGATCGACGCCCAACTCCTGGAGCGTTCCATCAGGTACGCCATCCGGCACAAGAGAGTCCAGGAAGAACTGCGAGAAGCCTATGATGAACTGGACGCCAGAGTCAGGGAACGGACTGCCGAACTGAGACACCTCAACGAGCAACTGGTTCTCGAGATAGAACAGCACAGAAAGACCGAGAGCGCCTTGCGGGCGAGCGAAGAACGGTACCGCCGGATCGTCGAGACCGCCCATGAAGGCATCTGGGTAATCGACGCCGACAGAAAAATCAATTACGTCAACAGGCGCATGGCGGAACTGCTCGGCTTCAGTCCCGATGAAGTGCTGGGGCGGTCTCCCGATGAATTCATGGTCATATCATCGCAGTCGCTCGCCCTGCACCACTTCCAACAGCAGCGCCTCGGAGTCAAGGAGCAGTACGATCTCATATTCCGGCGCAAGAATGGCCAGGACCTCTGGGCCACGGTTTCGGCAACCCCCATTTTGAACGACAGCGGCGAGTTCATCGGCGCGTTGAACATGATTTCCGATGTGTCCGACACGAAGCAGGCGGAAGATGCGATTCAGGCCCTCATGGAAAGTACGGTGGGGGGCATCGGCCAGGATTTCTTCGACCGCGTTGTCGCCAGCCTCTGCGAATGGCTCGGCTGCGAATGCGCCCTCACCGGAGAAATCGTCGACGGAAAGACGAAGGTAAGAACACTTTCCAGGCAACTCGACGGCGCTATCACCCACGGCCACTGCTACAAGCTCGAGGAAACTCCCTGCGCCCAGGTGGTGGAACAGGGATACACGGCATACACGGAATCGGTTTGCCGCTTCTTTCCGGACGATGAAGTACTCAGGCAGTATGGAGCCGAAGGGTACGTGGGGGTCCCTCTCAAAGACCGGAACGGCGAAGCCATCGGACTGTTGTGTGCTTTGTCCCGCCATAGGCTCGATCTGCCCCGAAGAACGGAAGAGGTGATGCACATCATCGCGGCGAAAGCGTCTTCCGAACTCGAGCACAGAAGGATGGAAGAAGAAAAGAACGGAATCGAGCGCCAACTGCATCAGGCTCAGAAGATGGAAGCGATCGGAACCCTGGCCGGAGGGATAGCCCATGACTTCAACAATATCCTGGCGGTGATTCTGGGGTGTGCCGAACTGGCCGTCGAGGATGTCGAACAACAGAGCAACGTCCACCGTAACTTGCGAGAAGTGATCAATGCAAGCAACCGGGCCAGAGACCTCGTAAAACAGATTTTGACTTTCAGCCGCATGAAAGACGACCAGGACCCGATGCCCGTACTGGTAAGTCCGATCATCAAGGAGGCCGTCAGGTTCATGAGGGCTTCTCTGCCGGCGACCATCAACATCCGTCACAATGTCGCCGCCGATACGGGCATGGCGCTGGCCCATCCGACACAGATCCACCAGATAGTTTTCAACCTGTGCGCCAATGCATCCTATGCCATGCGCGAACGCGGGGGACTTCTGGAGATCTGCCTCGCCAACATGGAAATCGGTCCCCCGGGATCGAAAGAATATCCGCACGTGAAGCCCGGGTCCTACATCACGCTCACCGTGAGGGATACTGGTGAGGGGATGGAACCGGCGGTCTTGGAACGCTCCCTCGAACCCTACTATACGACGAAACCCCCGGGAGAAGGAAGTGGCCTGGGCCTTGCCGTCGTTCACGGAATCGTCAAAAGGTGCGGGGGCGAGATCGACATCCGGAGCGAACCGGGGAGAGGCGCTACTTTCAGGATCTTTCTGCCGAGGGTCGTGGGAGAACCTGCGAGAAGCCGGACCAACCCCGACATCCCGAGGGGGACCGAAAGCATTTTGCTCATCGACGACGAGGTCGCCGTGGTGGATACGACGAGAGCCATACTCACCCGTCTTGGATACCGGGTCGTCGGATGCTATAATGGCGGTACAGCCATGGAGGCTTTGCAATCCCGACCGGAGCATTTCGACATGGTGATCACCGATTGTACGATGCCCGGCATTTCAGGTCTCGAGATCGTGCGGAAGATCAAAGATATCAGAGCGGATATTCCGATTATCCTCTGTACGGGTTTCAACGAGAGCATTTCAGAAGAACAGGCCATGAATGCGGGCGTGGACAAATTCGCTTTCAAGCCTTTGACCAGGCGCAGGCTGGCCGAGATCGTGCGGGGCGCCCTGGATCGCAAAAAGCAGGCGGACAACTCGCCGAGGTAGGGATATACATCGATTTTCCCTTGAAGATACGTTAAAATCCTTATTCCCTTACACAACATGAATGCTCATCTTACTAGACTATAGCTGAACGAAAGTCTGGCGTTCAGCGTATTCCACGGTCTGGATTTGCCGGCTGAAACTCTTGCCCCCCGAACAGACACGCGTTATCGGCGCGGGAAGCCAAACATTGCCCGCGAAGCAAGAAACCTGTATTGAAACCGAAGGAGGCTTAATTATGATGCCCACACCTGTACCGAGAGCAATTAAATCAACGAACGTACAGCGCAGGTTTTTTTGCGGAGACTACGAACGTTGTCTGGACACCGCCATCGAAGGCGGTTGGGAGGGCTTTACCTGTGAGCGATGCGGCGACTTCCAGCCCGTTCAGTGGAATAAGGAGCGTTGGCTTGAGGACAATCTGAGATGCCTAGCACTCGTTTATTCCATATTCAAGTTCGGCGCTCTCTATTTGAAACGGCCCGGCCATATAACGGATGCACTGGAGAAATACTGCATGGAACCGTGTTCCTGACGGATGCTTACGTTGCTATGATTTCCGTCCTTCACAGGATATCCGAGGGAGCAAAACCGGGCCATGATTGGATGATACCAGCTTTCATGGGCTGACACGCGCCTGCCGGCGGAACGCCGGTAAGACAAGTAAAGGAGTTTGCTTCCATGAATGATGATATGTTGAGTTATTTTCAGAGTCTCTTGAAGAGCCGCTCGCACGAGATAGCAGAAGAGATGCGGAAGTTTGCATCGTGGTTCAAAAATGTCGGTGACGATCGTGGTCCGATGGACCCTGTGGACTTCGCCTACTCGCAAAACGAGATGGAATTCATGATGAAGATCCAGGATCGCAACAGGCTGTTGATCCGACAGATCCATGAAGCGCTCGACAGGATCAAGACCGGTGATTTCGGCATCTGCCAGGAATGTGGCGACGATATCAGTGTCGCGCGCCTGAACGCGCAGCCCACAGCCATTCTCTGCGTTGATTGCAAGAGAGAGGTGGAAACGGTGAAGCGCTTTGCGATGGCCCAGGCATGAGACCGGAAAGCGGCATATAGAAAAATCACGATGAAAATCAATATGAGGCGGCTCTCGGGCCGCCTCTCAACTTTCCATCTTTTTCTCCCACGATATTCCTCCCTACATTTTTCTCTCACGACCTTCTCATTTTTGCTATAATCAACGTTCAGAATCCTTTCAAATAGGATGGAATAGCGTTTTGCACCGGTCCGGCCGACGAAAGCTGGTGCGGCAGGAACGACGATTCCGAGAGAGAGTCTCGTTTTAGAGGGATGCGATATGACCATGCCAGTATCGAAAATCGAAGTTGATGCTCTTCCACCGAACAGAGCCGGTATAGATAGTTTTGCGGTTGCCGGCAGGTCCACGATGAGGCATGCGGTTGCCGGACTGCTGGCCGTAACCCTTGCAATTTTTCTGTGTGCGTGTGAGAGAAAGAGAGTATCCATCCCTCCCGAATGGCGGACGAATCCACCGCGGGCGAATACCCCTTCGGAGGTCCCCGCCCGCTCGGCGAAGTCCAGGCCCGGATACAATAAGAAATCGAAGTCTTCGTCCGTTTCTTCGTCTTCTTCCGCCGTATCCGAAGCGGCGTCTGGCCCCTCGTCCCGTACTGCCCCATCCGGCGGCGCGGATCCATCCCCATCTTCTTCCTCCGCCAGCCAAAGCCCGATTATAAAGCCTAAACCCAAGTTCGAGGAAAAGGACATATCATCAAGCAAGGATGTGTCGTCAAGTTCGGAATCGGCGACCTCGCAATCTGCCCGGACATCTTCCCCATCCCAACCGCCCGCGCAGCAAACCGCATCCGTGCAGGCTCCTGCTCCTCCCGCGCCTCCCCCTGCGGCGCCGCGGACACAGCCGACCGCGCCCGCGCACGGCAGCCAGGCAACTCCACCCGCTCAACGCGAGAGTTCGGGAGCGGGCCCCGGGACAGGCGCCGCCGGCTCAGGTACTGCCGGAACCGGCTCCTCCTCCAAAACAAAAGAGTCCAAAGCAGAGTCCAAAGTAGCGAAGAAACCGTCAAGGCCGCAATTCGAAGCCTCCATGCACCTGGTGAATACGGCAAGGACCGCCATGGCGCAGGGAAACTCCGATCATGCCGTATCTCTCCTCGAGCAGGCGATACAGGTGGATGTCTACAACGGGGACGCATTTCACGAACTGGCCAGGGCATGGCGTATGAAGGGGTCACCCGAGAAGGCGCTCGAATTTGCGCGTAAGGCTGAAGTCATTTTTCAACACGATCGCCCGAAACTGAAAAAGGTGCTCCAGTTCGAGGCGGAAGTGGCCAAAGAAATGGGGAACAGCGAGAAAGCTTCCGCTTTCCGCAGCAGGGCCGATAAACTGTAGCTGCCAGTAATATCCGGAGTGAACGCACAATGTCGAATATCATTCGCGCCAATTGGAATACGGCATCCAGGAACGGGCATCGCGCATTTATCCTGCTCCTGATGGTACTTGCGCTTTATCTCACTTTTCTGATCCTGGGACCGTTCCTTCAGACAATTATCCTGGCCTCGGTTCTGGCATCCCTGTTCTTTCCTCTGCAAGTCAAGCTTATGAAGCTCTACAAGGGGCGGAGCAGCCTGGCCGCCTTATCGGTGGTGTTGATCATAACATTCGTGATTGTGATCCCGTCGGTTCTACTCACCTCCTCGCTGGTCACCCAGGGGGCGCAGAGTATTGGAACGGTGACCAACTGGCTTGTGGAGGGAAATCTCCAGAAGGTGCTGGAAGACCCCAAGGTGACCGGATACACCCAATGGCTGATCGAGCGACTGAACTTCATCCAGATCAACAGAATGGAGATACAGAACAACCTGATGCAGGCCAGCAAGGACATCGGGCAATTCCTGTTGAGCCGCGGCGCAGGTCTGTTGGGCGGAGTGCTGGATGTGCTGTTCCACTTCTTCGTTATGGTCTTCATTTCCTTCTACATGATCAGAGACGGACGGAAGATGGTGGAACAGATCAAGTATCTCTCCCCCCTGCGGGAAGACCAGGAGGACAGGATACTGGACAAAATACGGCTGGTCATCAGGTCCGTGCTCGTGGGCACGCTGATGACCGCCGTTTGCCAGGGGCTTGCGGGAGGCATCGGACTCGCCATGGTCGGTATCCCTCCCCTGTTCTGGGGGGCCGTTATGGGGTTTTCTTCCCTGATCCCGATAATTGGTACGGGACTCGTCTGGATCCCCGCGGTCATCTACCTCCTGATCGTCGGAAAAGCCGGTTCGGCCCTTTTTCTGACAATCTGGTGCGTCCTGGTGGTGGGGTGCATCGATAACTTTGCAAGGCCCTTTTTCATGAAGGGTGAGGGAGCGCTATCACCGTTCTACATCTTCCTCGCCATCATCGGCGGCGTCAAATACTTCGGCCTGATAGGAATTCTCTATGGACCGTTGATCCTGGGATTCGCAATGGTCGTGCTCTACATCTACAGCGTGGAATACCAGGACATCCTGACGGAGAACGGTGCGAAGTCCGCCGTATCACCCCTGGATGAAGACTACTGATGAGGCAGGCGAATATTCTCGATCCACTTCCCCTCCTGTCTAATTGAATGGTGGGACGCTAGGCGGTGAGGGCTACTTCATTGCCGAAAGAATAGAGAACATCCGGTTCCGTGTCCTGAACGGCTTTCCCCCGGTTCGCCATTACCGATTCGACCAGGTGGGCCAGTTGTTCTCCCGTTGACGTTCTCTTGCTCAGAAAGTAGTTGGCGCCCGCCCTGAACGATGCGGTCTCGTATTCGGGCAGGTCTGAACCGGTCAGCATTGCGATGGGTAAATCCGGATAGGCTTTCCGTATTCTCCTGGCAATTTGAATGCCGTTCTCGCCGGGCAGACTCACATCCGTGATGATCAAATCGGGCGAAGCGGTCTGGATCTTCTCCATGGCGTCCCTCCCGTCACCAGCCTCATCGATCTCTATGGAGGGAAAGAAAGTGGAGAGGACCATCTTCACCGTCTGCCGGAACCTGACACTGTCCTCTATCAATAGTATACGAAGCATTTTCCTTATCCCCTTTCGTTTTCATGGAGGTCCATTTTCCATATCCATTATATCTACACTGGAAGGCAAATCCTAAATGGGGAGTAAGGTGTATTTCAGATCGAAATATACCTACTATGGATTGGACGATACGAGGAACGTCAGGCGGGTCGGCATCCTTAAATCGGGAGTACTGCTGATTTCGTTCGAGACGATGAGGTAGTAAAACGCCCTACATTTGATATACCGTTGCGGGCCGGGATCGGGAAACCACCGATGCTCTCAGCAGGAATCGGCCTTCCCATGCTTGAAGTACCCGGCCAGTACTTCCAGGAAACCGCGGGTATCGATAGGCTTGGTGATGTACCCGTCACAGCCCACTTCTATCGCCTTCCTGTCGTCGCCTTGCATGGCGAACGCCGTCAAGGCTATGACCGGAATACATTTGAGGGACTGATCGGATTTGATGATTCGGGTCGCTCCCAATCCGTCCATGCCCGGAAGCTGAATGTCCATGAGGATGAGATCGGGCATATGAGCTCGGGCCATGGCGATTCCCTTTTCCGCATCGCGGGCTTCCAGCACCTCGTAATTGCCCAAAGTGAGCAGAGCCCGAACCAGTTTCATATTCATCTCGTCATCTTCCACGACCAGAATTCTCCTGGCGCCCGCGTTTTCACCTTCCATGCGATCGATCCCCCATCCACTCTTTGAACAGGCGCGGCCGGCGTCCGGATGCACGAGGAACTCTTCGATTCCTCACCTGCGCCTACTCCTTCGCCGGATCCAGTTCCTTTCGTATCAACCCGTACCACCTTCTGCTCCGCTCGACGGTCTCGGAAATGACGGTCCTCAGGAGCTTCATATCGAAGGGCTTGGTGAGATAATCGGCCGCACCCAACTCGAGCGCTTCCAGTATCCTGCCGATGTCGCTCTCCCCCGTGACGATGACCACCTGGTTGCTCGGCGAGATCTCTTTTACCATCCTTATGAGATCCAGTCCAATCCCATCCTGAAGCACGATATCGATGAATGCGATCTGCGGACGCAGGGAGGCGATCTTGCGGCTCCCCTCGTCGAACGAGGAAGCATACTCCACATCCACATCCGTGAACATGGCAAAGCAACGACCGATTATCGTCCGGATTTCCTTTTCATCATCGATTATCAGTATAACCATTCTACTATCCATCACTCATTCCCGCATGGAACGCTCATTCCCGGAAATCCGCACCCTTATTCTCCATGGGTGCAGCAGACGGAAGAAAAATATCGAACTCGGCCCCGCCCCCGTCGTGCGATCGTGCAATGCACACTTCGCCCCCATGCTCCTCGACAATGCTCTTCACGATAAAAAGCCCCAGACCGGTCCCCGTTTCCTTACTCTTGGTGGTGAAGAAGGGCTCGAATATCTGCTCTTCGGCATCGACGGCAATCCCTGGACCGTTGTCTCCGGTCCGGATCAGAATTCCATCTTTCGAATTCGTCGCCTCTATCGTGATCTTTGCCTGCTGCCCGACGCTCTCGACCGCATCGATCGCGTTGTTGATGAGGTTCACGAAACCCTGCGAGAGTTTTTGCGGATCGCAGTACAATTCCAATCCGGGCGAAACGAGCACTTCAACGGAGTTCCCCCGCTTCAATCGATGTTGCAGCAGGTTGATCGCATCGTAGACCGGCTCTTCCAGGGAGCACGTCCTCATTTGGGCGGACTCCCGCCTTCCATAAGTCCTAAGACGGCTTACAATGGTGGATATGCGCTGGTTGCCTTCCTGGATGGCGTCAATGATGGCGTTGATATTGGGAGTCAGTTTGGCGACCATTCCCGTTGTATCTTCCTCGATGTGACGCTCGACAATAGGTTTCGCATTCGACCAGAAAAACTTGAGAAGCTCGGCGTTGCCTCCGATGTAAGTGCTCGGATTGCTTATCTCGTGGATGATCGCGCTGGAAAACGTGCCCAGCGTCGCCAGCCGGTCCGCATGAATCAACTGGCGGGTCCTTTCCTCGACCATTTGCTCCAGCTTCCTCGCATATTCCCTGATTTCGATTTCCTGCCGGCGGAGCGTCAGGTGCGTCCTGACGCGGGCCAGCAACTCCTTCGCCTCGAACGGCTTGCTGACATAGTCGACGCCCCCCAGTTCAAACCCATAAACCTTCGTTCGGACATCGTGAAGAGCCGAAAGAAAGACAACGGGAATATCCCTCGTAGCCTGATTCTCCTTCAGTTTGCAGCACGTCTCGAAACCGTCCATATCCGGCATCATTACGTCCAGGAGAACCAGGTCCGGCTGCTCCTTCGCCATTTCAATCGCCTGCAGCCCATCCAGCGCCTCCAGGACATCATAACCGGCGGCGACCAGATACGCCTTGAGCATCTTCAAATTAACGGCCTCATCATCGACGATGAGAACGGTCTGCCTTTGCATCATCACAAAATCATCCCCATCCGTCTGGAAGATACGCAGACGCCGGCACGGCAAAGCAAAAAATAGATCACCCGCATCGGAATCGCACTTCGACATCCGAAATCCAACTTCGCCGGTATGCCACAACAAATCCAACTCTATCGAGATAAGACGCGTCCCGTGTTTGAAAGACCTCGCCCTGCCTGCAAAGCCACCATGAACCAGGACCCGATTCAGACTCGCACGAAGTTGCTTATTAAACCATAGGTAGAAAAAACATCAAAGCAAAATCGTGTGTCGGGCATAAAGGCAAACCCGTCCATGCGGTCGGGTCCGAGAACCCGGTTCACGATTTGAGAACCAGCGCCCAGGGTTTCAAAGTCACCGGAATTCCGGGCCACCGGCATCAAAACCTTTACTTTCCTGCTGCAAAAGCTATTATATAAAGCCAGGGAGTTGAGATTGAAACCATCTCGCGCAAAGGACGATAGAATAAATGGATAAAAAAACGAATCGTGTACTGGTTCTTCTGGCCGACGATGACGAGGATGATCTGATCCTGATCAAAGAAGCGTTCGATGAGGCCGACTTCCCGGTCGATCTGCGTTCCGTCAAGGACGGCGAGGAACTGGTCGATTACCTGCGCCACTGTGGAGAGAGCGTGGACTCCCATCTGGAGAGACGTCCGGACCTGATACTGCTGGATCTCAATATGCCGCGAAAGGACGGGCGCGAGGCGTTGCAGGAAATCAAAGCCGACCCCAGGCTCAAATGCATACCCGTCATCGTACTGACGACATCACACGAGCAAAAGGATATTGCCCGTTGCTACGCTTTCGGCGCCAGTTCGTTCATTACGAAGCCCGTCTCGTTCAAGGGGCTCGTGGAAGCCATGGAGGCGCTGGGGAAGTACTGGTTCGAGACCGCATCACTGCCGCAAAGAGATGACGATGAATGTTCCGTCTGAACACAGCAAGCCCTTCACCATACTTGTGGCGGATGACGACAGGGACGACTGGCTCCTCATCGAGGATGCGTTTTCGGAGGGAGGCAGCCCTATCCAGCTGCGATTCGTGCAGGACGGCGAGGAACTGATGGACTATCTCCTCCACGGCGGGGATTACGGAGGTTCCGTTTCTGCTCCGCGACCGGCGCTGATTTTGCTCGACTTGAAGATGCCCAAGAAAAGCGGCCTTGAAGTATTGCGGGAAATAAAGGCAACCCCCGATCTCCAGAGGATACCGGTGGTGATATTCACCGGTTCGGCCGACAGGCACAACATTGCGCGCAGCTATGAGGCCGGCGCGAGTTCGTTCATCTTCAAGCCTACGGCATTCGACGCCCTCCTCGACATCGTGAAATCGATAACCGAATACTGGTTCAGGATCGTGGTGCTGCCGGACAGGAACTGACCGGCATATACATCAGAACGGGATCGAGATATGTCCACGCTGCAGAGGCTTTCGCGCCCGTCGGGAAAATACGCTCCGCCCCGTTTATGTCCTCAATCGCGCCATCAGGTGAGCATCCACATACCGGCCATCCCTGAATGCATACTGCTTCATCGTGCCTTCGATCTCGAACCCGAATTTACGGTAAAGCCTGACGGCGGCATCGTTATCCGAGAAGACCTCCAATTCCAGACGCATGACGTTGAGCCACCTGTCGGCATATTCGATGGCGTTCATCAGAAGCGCGGTGCCGATTCCCCTGCCCTGCCAGTCGTCTCGCACCGCCATGAGAATCTGGGCGACATGCATGCGGGAAGGGAGGTCCGGATACGTATGCAATCCCAATTGCCCCACAACCTCTCCCTCAATGCAGGCGACCAGCAAGATAACCCCCTCGGCCGGATTCTCATAGCGCCTGCGCCAGAGATCGATAGATGGAAAAGGCATCTGCATGGTGCCCCGAATCACTTTGGGGCCGGAAAACAGCCTGTATGCGGCCTCGTAGTCGAAAGGTTCGGCCCTGCGAATCACGATTTCCATGCACCCACCTCCATTGTGCAACCTTCGAGGCGAAGACGCAAACCCGAACATCGAGATCGGGAGCCGGAACCACATTCCGCCGACATCCCGCCCGCTATGGGAGATTGCGTCCACGCATGAGACTGACCACGGATTCCGTTCGGTTCGAATCCGGACATCCGCCGCTTACATGAAAATCTTCTTTTTTGCCGGTTTGGCGTGAGTAGACCGGTCCGCCTGCGCGCCCGCCCCATTCTCGCCTGCCGGCTTTGCCGCCCTGCTCCTGTTCCTTCCCGTTCCGCGCACTCCGAATTTGCCTCTTCGCTGCCCATCCGAATGAGCCGGCCGACGCCGGGCCGGAACCGGTTCCAGGCCGGGAATCAAGTGCATCGGTAGATTCTGCCCGATGTAGTGCTCGATGCGGTCCAAATAGCGAAGGTCGTTGCGGGAAGCAAGGGAAATGGCGATCCCCGACTCTCCCGCTCGCCCGGTCCTCCCGATGCGGTTCACATAATCCTCGGCGGAACGTGGAAGATCGAAGTTTATTACGTGGCTGATGCCGGTAATGTCAAGTCCGCGCGCAGCCACATCGGTCGCGACCAGGAGCCTGATCCTGTTCTTGCGCATATCCGCAACGGTACGATTGCGGGCTGCCTGGGTCATATCCGCGTGCAGCGAGGCGGCAGCGTGGCCCTGTGCATTGAGGTCCCGGGCAAGGCCCTCGGCATCGCGCTTCGTGGCGGAGAAGATAATCGCTCTCGTCACGGCCTCGTCGGCGCAGAGATGCTTCAGCAGTTCGGTCTTATGCTGGAGGTTGTCCGCCATGTGAAGCCGTTGCTCGATAGTATCGTGGGTGACCTTGCCACGGGCCACTTCGATGCGCTCCGGATCCTTCATAAACTTGCCGGCAAGCCTCGCCGAGGCATCCCCCATCGTCGCCGCGAACAGAAGGGTCTGACAGCCTTCCGGCATTGCATCGGAGACAAATTCCACATCTTCGATGAACCCCATGTCGAGCATGCGGTCGGCTTCGTCGACGACGAACAACTCGACCTGCGACAAATCGATGCGTCCTCGCCAAATATGATCGATGAGTCTGCCCGGAGTTGCGATGATCATGTCGGGCAACTGGGCAAGCGCCCGGATCTGGTCGCCGAAAGGCATGCCGCCGAAGATGGCCGTACTATGCACATTAAGATATTTTCCGTAGGTGCGCGCAACCTGGTTTATCTGGACGGCCAACTCCCTCGTGGGAGTAAGCACCAGGACGCGCACGCCGCGCTTCCTGCCGGAGGAAGCGCCCGCGGAGAGGCGTTGGAGCGCCGGCAGAACGAAAGCCGCCGTTTTCCCGGTGCCGGTCTGAGCGGAGACGATCAGGTCCCGTCCTGTGAATACTTTGGGAATAGCCTGAGCCTGCACCGGAGTTGGGTTGTTGTGACCACACTGGACAAGAGCTTTGAGAATGGGCGAAGCCAATTGCAGTTCTTCAAAAGACATAAATGATAACATCCTCGAGGTTGTTTCCGAACATGAGCCGAACGGTCCCGGAATTCACGGAAATCGCCGAAGGCGCGAGACATTCCGGACGGCACGCATGGACCAGTCCACTTCACCGCACAAGGCGGCTCGTTACGGAAACCCGGTCAAAAAGTGAGAATAAAAAGCTGCAGATATGCATCGGCGCCGTACAGGCGCCAGGGACTACAGCACAACATGGACGACTGACTCGAACATCGTCGCCAACCCAATGCGCCGTACCAGTGGAGAATATCGAAAAATTCAATATACAGGTCAGTGATCGATGGAGTTTACGGTCGGCTCGGGAAAGGTAGGTAACTCCCTCACTGCCGGAATCTCATAAAGTCTATCTAAGCATTATACACAAAAAATATGGAATTGCAAGGTATTTTTTCAGGAGGACAAACACATCCCGCTTAACACCCAAAAACCCGCCACGATATCTCCAGAGTACATCATCAGTACACATCAATCTCATAAGCGTTGTCCTACGGGAACGGAGATGCGTTTGCCTCCTCGGTCAGGACCTTCTCAGATCTGGTTTGATTCTATGCATGGCGTGGAACGACAGCCGTGCAACCGGCGCCGGAGTCGATCCTAATAGCGCCTGCCGCCGCCACCGCCGCCACCGCCGCCACGACCTCCTCCTCCTCCGTAGCCGCCACCGCCGCCGTAACCGCCACCGCCGTAACCGCCTCCGCCTCCGCTGCGGCCCCTGTTGCCGTAACCGCCGCCACCGCCGCTTCCGCGATTGCCGCCGCGCGCTTCACGTGGCTTCGCTTCGTTCACTTTCAGAGTCTGGCCGCTCAGTTCCTTGCCGTTCAAAGCAGCAATAGCCGCGAGGGCTTCTTCCCGATTCGGCATTTCGACAAAGGCAAACCCGCGTGACTTGAGGGTGTACTGGTCCATAATGATCTTGGCGGAATCCACATCGCCAAAAGCTTCGAATTCTCGCTGTAATTCCTCTTCGGTCGTCTTGAATGACAGGTTTCCTACATAAATGTTCATACGTACCTTCCCTTTTCTGGAAAATGAATGCCGGTTAGCCAGGCCCGATCGGAATGCTCGATTTGATGAGAAATAGAGAACTCACCGGGGAGTCAGCCACTTTGGGGCATTATAGTTTGGTTATTACAAAAAGCGGTTTTCGGAGCAAAACCATCGGTTCGGAAAGAACCTACGGTTTCCACTCCTGTGTGTCAACAAACTGGAAGCGCCAGTCTTTCATCTATATTAATGCCAATACGCCAAGAAAGCAAGAGAAAGGAAACGGATGGCGGCAGGCGCCGGGCGGGCGCGGCCCAATACCGCGCCCGCCCGACTGGGCCGGCCAAATCGAACAACGAAGCTACAGGTTGGACGCCGCATCCAACGCGGCAACCTCCGTTCCGGCTGTGAAGCCCAAATCGAACGCCCGCCGGTTCACCTCCAGCAACCGGGGCGGGAGGACGAGTTCGAGCCCCGCATGCCAGCTCTCCCTGGGAACGGGCAATATTCCCGTGCCCGCCAGCACACCCACCATCGCGATGTTGGCGGCGCGCTCGGTCCCGGCCTCGCGGGCCATCCGCACGGCGTCCACCCGGATCAGTCGAGCCACTTTGCCTTCGATGAGGGCATAAAGACTTTCCAGGTCCGGATAGGTGCTCTGCCGGATGGCCACGGTGAACGGAACAATGGGGACCGTGTTGGTGATGACGATGCTCCGGGCGTGGCACCTGGGCAACGCCCGCGCTGCTTCCAGGGGTTCGAACGCAAGGAGTATGTCCGCCTCCGCGTTCGTGATGGTCGGGCTGGACGCATCGCCCACCACAACCGAAGATTCCACCACCCCGCCCCTCTGGGCCATGCCGTGAATCTCGCTCATGGTCACCGGGAGATCCATTTCCAACGCAGCTTCTCCCACAAGCCGCGTCGCCAGGAGGGTCCCCTGCCCTCCCACACCCGTGAAAAATATCCGCACGGCCCTGAATGCCGCCTTCTGATCCGTACTCATATGTCGTCAACTCCCCGGCTCAACTCGCCGCATCCGTCCTGCGTTTCGGCTTGATCGATTTACAGGTCTGGGCGCACACGCTGCACCCGTTGCAGAGCATCGAATCGATCGATATCTGTACAACCCCGTCCTCTCCCTCCCTGGCTACAAAGGCGGGACAACCCAATTCGTCCAGGCAGCGGCAGCAATGGTCGCAGGTGTCGTCCACTTCGAAAGCCACCTTCTGCTTGCTCCTGGTCATGCCGCGTTCGAAAAGCGGGCAGGGACTCTTGGAAATGAGCACCGTCACACCGGGACCGCCCATTTCTTCCCGAATCTTCTCCACCGTTTCCCTGGTTTTGTTGACCTGGAGGGGATTGACGGTGAAGACCCGTTGAACCCCGCATCCCCGCACCACGTTCTCAATGCCGAGCTTCGGTTCCACCTTCCCGTCGGGGGTGAGTTCCACGCCGGGGTGGGGCTGATGACCCGTCATGGCCGTGGTGCCGTTGTCGACGATCACCAGCAGCAGCCGATGGTCGTGGGTTACGGCATTGATGAGTCCGGCAACCCCGCTGTGGAAAAACGTGGAATCGCCGATAAAGGCGACCACCGGTTGATCGAGCAGTCTGCTGAGTTCTCCCGCCGTGGAAACGCTCGATCCCATGCAGATGAGCAGGTCCGCCATCCCCAGGGGAGGAAGAAGCCCGAGCGTGTAGCACCCGATGTCCGTGGGATAGACCGCTTCCCGGCCGAACACCTTCTTAATGGTATAGTAGGTGGCCCGGTGGGGACATCCCGGACAGAGATTGGGCGGCCGCTGTGGCAGGTCCGGAATGCCGAAGACTTCGGGAGGAGTGTACGATACTCCGAAATAGGCGGCCATGGCGGCCTTCACCTTGGAAGCATCCAGTTCGAAGGCCTGCGGCACGAGGTCCTTTCCTTTACCGGCAATGCGCACGGTGAGCCCGGATTCCTGGGCAACCACCTTGACGGCTTCTTCCAGGAAGGGTTCGAGTTCCTCCACCACCAGGACTTTTTCGACCCCTTGCAGGAACTCTCGAATCAACGCCTTGGGGTACGGATAGGTAAAGCCCAGCTTCAGGACCTTTACCTTCCCCTCAAGCCCCAACTCCCGCACGGCGTCCCGCACATACAGGTAAGAAACCGCGCCGGTCACGACTCCCCACTTGCCGGTCCCTTCGGTGAAGTTGAACGGGCTTTGCTCGGCTTCCACCTGGAGCTTCGCCAGCTTTTCGAGGAGCGCCAGTCTCAGCTTCCGCCCCACCATGGGAACGACCACCATGTTGAAAGGATCTTTCGTGAAGCTCGCCTTGGGAGGCTCGCCGGGAAGATCTCCCAGGCTGACGGGGCCGCGGCAGTGATTCACCCGCGTCGTCGTGCGAAGCATGCAGGGAATCCCGTACTTTTCCGAAAGATCGAGGCCGAACAGCGTCATCTGCTTGGCCTCCTCGGGCGTGGACGGCTCCAGCATGGGAACTCCCGCCATCTTCGCGTAAAAGCGATTGTCCTGTTCGTTCTGGCTCGAATGAAGCGACGGGTCGTCCGCCGACACGATGACCAGCCCGGCTTTGACCCCGACATAGGCAAGAGTCATGAAAGCATCGGACGCCACATTGAGTCCCACGTGCTTCATGGAACATAGGCTGCGCACTCCCGCTATCGCCGCCGCGCCCGCGGTCTCGAGGGACGTCTTCTCGTTTACGGAATACTCGACGTGGACACCGGCTTCATCACGAATCCTGTAGAACCGGTCGATAATCTCGGAAGAAGGCGTTCCGGGATATGCGGCCACGAACCGCACGTTTCCCTCGACGGCCCCGCGCACAATTCCTTCATTGCCCAGCAGCAGGCGCTTTCTTTCACTTTTCGGCGTTAACAATTCATCCATTCCCGACGGACCTCCTTCGGGTTGCAGGTTACGGGTTGCGATTTACGAATTTCGGGTCGCGGATTGCGGGTCGCGAATCGCGACTATCCCCGCCGGTCCACGAAGAGCTTGACGATTCCGTTCTCCCTTTCGAGCGAACCGCCTTCCACCAGTTTGATGTGGGGATCGATTCCGATGAAGTTGGCCACCTTCCGGCGCATGGTAGCCACGAGAGACCCCTGCTCCCGCATCTTGTCGAAGAAAATCTTGTCGGAAATCTCCACCCAGATTTCCAACTGGTCCTGGTGGTCGCGGCGTGTGGCCACCAACTGGTAGACGGGGCGCTCCCCCTGCAGGGTCTCCAGGATGTCGCCGATGCGCTCCGGTATTATGTTGATTCCCTTGATCACCACTACATTGTCGCTACGTCCCCGAATCCGGGAGATTCGGCGGAAAGTCCTTCCACAGGGACATGGCTCCGCGATGAGGCTCGTTACGTCACCCGTGCGGTACCGGATGATCGGGAAGGCTTCCTTCGTGAGCGTCGTTATGACCAGTTCGCCCTCTTCGCCGGGGCCCAGGACCTCACCGGTGCGGGGGTCGATGATCTCGACGTGGAAATTGTCCTCCTGGATGTGCATTCCCTGCTGCTCCAGGCATTCGCCGGCCACCCCCGGTCCCATCACTTCGCTGAGGCCGTAATTGTCCGTGGCCTTGACGAAAAGTCGGTCCTGTATCTCGCGCCTCATCTCTTCAGTCCAGGGCTCCCCGGCGCAGATGCAGTACTTGAGGTTGAGCCTCTTTGGATCTATGCCCATCTCTTCCATGCGGTCGGCGATGATGAGCGCATAACTCGGAGTGGACGCCAGCACCGTCGTCCTGAAATCCTGCATGATCTTGATCTGCCGTTCAGTCCGCCCCACGGAGGTGGGGAGCACCGACGTCCCGATGAGTTCGGCGCCGTAATGGATTCCCAAACCGCCGGTCATGAGCCCGTAGGCCATGGTCACCTGGAGCACATCGTCCCTTCCGACTCCCGCCGAAACCAGGATCCTGGCCACCAGTTCGCTCCAGGTCTTGAGGTCGCGGCTCGTGTAGCCCACAACCTCGGGATTGCTCATGGTCCCGGAAGACGAATGGACACGTACGACCTCGCGCAACGGAACGGCGAACATCTCGTAGGGGTAACTGTCGCTCACGTCCTTGTTGGTCGTGAAGGGGAGCCTCTCGAGGTCCTTCATCTCCACCAGGTCCTCTTCGGGAGAGAACCCTATGCTCTTGAACCGGCGCCGATAGAAAGCCACATTTTTCTGCACCCGATTCAACGTGGCTTGCAGCCGCTCCAACTGGAGCTGCACAAGCTCATCCCGCGACATGCATTCCT
>CAYOVG010000121.1:0-17870 GCA_964407285.1 uncultured Syntrophobacteraceae bacterium | reverse complement strand
TCCAGCATGGCCGCATTGAGCGCCAGAGCACGCAGGCCGGCTCCGGTGAGCCACAGGCCCCGCATGTTCCCGCGTGCGGCCAGCACCATCGCCGGCAGCGCCGACAGGCACCAGAACACCGACAGGCACGCCTGTACCAGCGTGGAATCGAACATGGCTTCGAACGAGAAAGGGATGCCCGCCCAGTGGTGGAGGGTGCGGATCAGGATCGCATTGAGCCACACGAAGCCGGACGCGCCGGCAAGCGCGGGAACGGCCGTGGGAGGCAGGCGCAAGAGCGTTCCCGGCGATACGGACCGGAGTTTCAGCAGCCAGATGCCGATGGATGCAAAGGTGAGCCCGGTCGCCAGGTCGAGCGGATTCAGGACCGGGAGGAAGGGGAGGGGCCAGGGATCTCCGGGGTTGGCGAGGTTCGCGAGCATGATCCAGAGCCACGCGAAGACGGCCACCGGCCCGAGGCCTATCCCCATGTACGTCGCAAAATGCCTGCCGACCGGCCACGGGGCCTTTTCTCCCTTCGCCGAGATGAGCGCGATGAACGCCACGGCCGCCGCGCCCCACGCTATCACCGGCCATGAGCCCGCTCCCTGAACCAGCCGGCCTATCAGCCAACCCGATTCTTTCGTGCACACAGCCACCAGGAGCCATAGCGCGCCCGCGTGGAAGAATTTCCGGTGTTTCCAGGCCGGCCTGTCGTCCGCGTCACGGCTGTGGAGAATGAAGTAGAGCAGGGCGAAGGCCGGGGGCCACCCGACGATCCCGCCGTGTTCGAACGGATGCCGGCGCAGGCTGTCCGCAACGGAAAGGAAGGCCAATGTCATGCCGGGCAGAAGGGCGAGAGCGGGGCAGAGCATCAGCCTCCAGTCGAACCGGACGAAGAGCCGGTCCGCGGCTGCCGCCGACAGGGCCATGAAGATGAGGACCGCGCCGAAGCGGTAGTCGTGGGGCAGGCGGTGGTCTATCTCGTAGAACCCGGCGACGAACCACCAGAGGAGCCCCCAGATGCCCGCGACCAACCCCAGCCGGACCTCCAGCGGGGTAACCTCTTCGCGGCGGCGCGCCAGGCAACAGGAGGTGAAAAGCCCCGCGACGCTCACGGTCAGGCATCCCAGGTAGTACCCGTTGAGCATGAAAAACCTTCCGACGCCTTCGTTCACGCTCACGAGGAACGCCGCTCCCGCTCCCAGTTGCAGAAAGATTCCCGAGAGACGGGCGAGCCGGCGCTTTTGGCGGACGCCCACCCATACGATGGCCGCTCCCTCCAGCGCCCATACCGCAGCCGTCCAGCGGCCGCCGAAAGCGAGAGGAATGGCGATGGTGGCGAACACGATGCCCGTGGCCAGGAAAGCTTCGCTCAGCATGCGCATCGATGCAGGCGCTCTCAGGAAAAGCGCCCGGGCCGTCGTGAGGTAGAAGCAGCTGAGAGCGAGCGCGCTCAGGGCCGCTCCGTATTCATACCGGCCGACCAGCATGGCCTGAAGGGCGAACGCCGCCAGCGGAGTCCCGAACACCAGCGTCCCGTCCACGTAGCCCCTCAGTCGGGGGCCCCGGCGGTAGGCGAACAGGACGGCGATCGCGACGTAGAAGAGGAAAAACAGGACGAGAAACGGCTCGACGGTGGCGAAGTGTTGAGGCTGGTAGTACTTGAAGCCCCAGGCGGTCCCGATCCCGAAGGTGAAGAAGTAGCCGACCAGGTTCAGCTCCCTCCACGCCTTGAACCAGGCAATTCCGAATATTCCCCCGTTGAGCAGGGCGTAGTAGCCGCAGAGGGTCACATGTCCCCCCTGTCCGGTGGACGCCAGGACGTGGGCCAGGAAGCCTCCCGCGACGCTGAATACGGCCATCCACAGGGAATCCTGCATGACCGCCATGGCGGACGACAGGCCGCTCAGGGCGACGAGCAGCACGAAGGCGAATCCTTCCGGCAGGAAACCGTACAGCCGCAGCGCGGCGAACACGGTGAGGTAGAGAATCCCCATGCCGCCGCCCTGCAGCACGAGGGCGTAGCCGGCTCGCTTGAAGCGGAGCCGCCGGCCCGTCAGCAGGAGCGCGACGGCCCCGATGGAGACTCCGATGAGGCGCAGTTCGGCGGGGAGACGGTTGCGTTCGGCGGCGTATCTGAGCAGGAACGCGACCCCGAAGAAGAGGATCACTATCCCGACCTTCACGACCACGTTTCCGGTGGTGAAGTATTCGGCGACTCTCTTGCCGAATTCGAGCATCCTGCCGCCGCCACGGGCGAATGCGGGTCCGGGTCCGGGGGCGGCGGGCCGGCCGGGCGGATAGCCCGGTGGATGGGGCGCCGGCGGTGGAGGCTGGGGCGGACGTGGAGTTTCGGGGGGACTGGGAGGCTGGGGCGGCGATGCCGGCGGAATCGACTCCGGAATGGTTCCTTCCCGTGTCGGTTCGACCTCCCTTGCCCCTGCTTCGGGCTCCGGGGGTGGAGGGAAGGCGGAAGGGTGGAATGCGGTCTCGTCTCCGGATTCGGAGGCGTCGGCTCCTCGAGGGGAGCGTGAGTCCAGCCTGCTCATGGCCAGTTCGAGGTCGCGCAGCCGCCCCTTGAGGTTCAGGTAGTCCACGAGGAGGTATCCCATGAAAGCGCCCGCTACGAAAGCGCCCGCGCCATCCAACGATGCCCCGATAACGGCCCCGATCACCACTCCGACAAATGTTGCGAGCTTCGATTTCTTCTTAGGACCCATGCAGTCTCCACGACAAGAAAGACCATTGGCCGGAGCGGATACCGAATGCCCGATACCGGACCGGATGGGCGCGCGATATCGTCATCCGGCATCTCCGGTTTCGAAATGTCCTCGATCGACGGTCGGATGCCGAAAGCCGTGCCGAGTATACACGGATTGCGTATATGTACTCGAACGACAATCAAATGGCAACCGGCTTCGGGGGAATCCGACGGGTAGTCGAGACGTGTCACCGTTCCCACGTTCCAACGCGCGCGCACTGCCCCGATGATCGGCTTCCGGCGTGATTTCTTCCGGTTCTGTTGGAACCCTCTTTCAGGACCCGTGGGTGCGCTCCGGTGTGGACGCACAGGCGGTTCCGGGGAAACATCCCGCCGGCGTTCGTCGGGCTCTTATTTCATGATTGCCATGAGCCGGAAAACTGATACACTACGCATAACGGCCGTTGCCGGGACCCGCCTCGCGGCGGTCCCGCCCGCGGCGGTTCCGTTCGCGGCGGTTCCGTTCGCAACGGTTCCGGCTGCAACGGTCTCGGCTTCGGGCGGACCCGAGCGGCGGGAAGCGGACCCTCATAGCGCAACTTAAATCATTGCCCCTATTTACATATGCAGACTTAGTAAATAATCCTACTCTATACCCAGGCGCGCTTTTCGTGTATCGGCTCGTGTGTCGGCCCGGCGGCGAGGGAAGAGGAAGGGTACGGTATTTTCATTGAGGAGAGATGTTGATGACGCGTAACGGAGTTTTTCTTACGGATGATCCTTTCTGGTACAAGGATGCGATCATCTACGAGGTGCATGTCAAAGCCTTCTACGATAGCGACGGAAACGGTATCGGCGATTTCAAGGGACTCAGGAAGAAACTGGACTATCTCGAAGACCTGGGGGTAACGGCCATATGGCTTCTCCCCTTTTATCCATCGCCCCTCAAGGACGATGGATACGACATAGCGGACTACTACAACGTCCACTCTCAATACGGCACCTTGAGGGATTTCAAGGACTTTTTGAGAGACGCCCACCACCGGGGCATACGCGTGATCACCGAACTGGTGCTGAACCACACCTCGGACCAGCATCCCTGGTTCCAGAGGGCGAGGAGGGCCGAACCGGGTTCCGTCTGGAGAAATTTCTACGTCTGGAGCGATACGCCGGAAAAGTATCTCGACGCCAGGATCATTTTCCAGGATTTCGAGGTTTCGAACTGGAGGTGGGACCCCGTCGCCAAAGCCTACTACTGGCATCGGTTCTACTCGAATCAGCCGGATCTCAACTTCGACAACCCGCGCGTGCAGAAGGAGTTCATGAGGGTGCTCGATTACTGGTTCGACATGGGGGTGGACGGGCTGCGGCTGGACGCGGTCCCCTACCTCTTCGAGCGCGAAGGCACCAACTGCGAGAACCTTCCGGAGACGTACGCGTTCCTGGCTAAGTTGCGGGGGTACATTGACGGCAAGCACAAGGACAAGATGCTTCTGGCCGAGGCCAACCAGTGGCCCGAAGACGCCGTAGCCTATTTCGGGTCCGGGGACATGTGCCATATGGCCTTCCACTTCCCGGTCATGCCCCGGATGTTCATGGCCATTCAGATGGAGGACCGCTTTCCGGTCATCGACATATTCGACCAGACGCCCACCATACCGGACGCGTGCCAGTGGGCCATATTCCTGAGAAACCACGACGAGTTGACGCTGGAGATGGTTACCGACGAGGAGCGGGACTACATGTACCGCATCTACGCAAGCGATACCAGGGCGAGGATCAACCTCGGCATTCGAAGGCGTCTCGCCCCGCTTCTCGATAACGACCGCAGGAAGGTGGAGCTTATGAACCTGCTGCTCCTCACCCTGCCGGGGACCCCCGTTATCTATTACGGCGACGAACTGGGGATGGGAGACAACTACTACCTCGGCGACCGGGACGGCGTGAGGACCCCCATGCAGTGGAGCGCCGACCGCAACGCCGGGTTTTCCAGCGCAAATCCGCAGAAACTCTACCTTCCCGTCGTGATAGATCCGGCCTACCACTTCGAAACCATCAACGTGGAAACCGAGGAGCACAGCCAGGCGTGCCTGCTCTGGTGGATGAGGCGCTTCATCGCCATGAGGAAGCGGTACAAGGCTTTCGGGAGGGGGAACATCGAATTCCTGGCCCCCGACAACCCGAAGGTGCTGGCCTACACCCGCACCTATGAAAACGAGACGCTGCTGGTGGTGGTGAACCTTTCGAGGCACCCGCAGTTTGCCGAACTCGACCTGTCGAAGTACTCGGGGAGCATTCCGCAGGAAGTGTTCAGCAGGAGCAAGTTCCTGCCCATCAAGGATTCCTGCTACATGCTGACCCTCGGGTCCTACGGGTATTACTGCTTCGAGCTTCTCCCGCGGCCGGGGGATGCGGTGTCGCTCTCGGGGACGCGGGTGCTGCCCGAGCTTCGCATCGAGCAGAGTTGGGCGCGGTTTTTCGAGAGCAAGGAGCGGGAGTATCTCGAAGGCGGGGTCCTTCCCGCCTATCTCCGGGGCCGGAGGTGGTTCGGGGGCAAGGCGCGGGACATCCTGGGAGTAAGAATAAAGGACGTGATTCCCGTCGGGAAGAACGGCTCTCTGACGTATATCGTGTTCGTCGAGGCGCAGTACGCGGAGGGAGCGCCGGACACGTACTTTCTGCCGCTTTCTTATGCCGACGGCGAGAAGGCCGAGGAGATTTCCGAACGGAGCCCGAATGCGGTGGTGTGCCGGATTTCCGTCAAAGCCAAGCGGGGGATCATCTACGACGGCCTGTACAACAACGACTTCTGCATGGCGCTCCTGGCGATGATCATCAAGCGGCAGGCTTTGAGGGGAGAGCACGGGGAGATCGTCGCTTACGCCGGAAAGGCGTTGAGGGGGATTCTGGCGAAGGAGGGCATACAACTGGAGCCCCAAATCCAGGAAGTGGAGCAGTCCAACAGTTCCGTTCTGTTCGGGAGCGAGTTGTTCCTCAAGACTTTCCGGCATTCGGAACACGGCAGGAACCCGGACCTGGAAATCTCGCAGTTCCTGACGGAATGGGTGGGATTCGCGCAGGTCCCGGCGTTCGCGGGGGGCATCGAGTACAGGGAATCGGAAGACGTCGAGCCGGTCGCCGTGGGGATTCTCCAGAGGTTCGTGCCCAACCAGGGAAGCGCATGGAGGTTTTACCTGGATGTGGCGGAGAAGTACCTCGAGGTGGTGTCGGCGGAGAAGACGGAGATTCCCAAGGACGCAACGGCATCGCTGATGGAAGTGGCTTCCGGTGGGGTGCATCCGCTGTTTTTCGACCTGATAGGGGGCGGCCCCATCGAAATGTCCGGCCTGCTGGGGAAGCGCACGGCGCAGATGCACGCGTCACTCGCGTCGCCGGATATCAGCGACTTTGCCCCGGAGCCGTTTTCGTTGCTCTATCAGAGGTCCCTGTACCAGTCCATGCAAAGCCTCACCAAGAGGGTGTTTCAACTGCTCCGGAGGCACGCGGGGACGCTCGACGGGGCCGTCAGGGACGAAGCTCTGGAGGTCCTCGGCCTTGAGAAGAAGGTGCTGTCCCAGTTCAAGAGCATCCACCAGAAGAAGATCCGGGCGATGAAGACGCGGGTGCACGGGGACTACCACCTGGGGCAGGTCTTCTTTACGGGGAAGGATTTCGTTATATTCGACTTCGAAGGCGAACCGGCGAGAAACCTGGGGGAAAGGCGGCTCAAGCGCTCCCCGATGCGGGACGTGGCGGGTATGGTCCGCTCGTACCACTATGCCGCGTACAGCGCTCTTTTCAGCGGACCGGACGCCGTCAAGCCGGAGGAGCGCAGGACCCTGGAGGTTTGGGCGGATCTGTGGTACAGAACTCTCGCCGGCGCTTTTCTCGGTTCGTATCTGGAGGAGATCAGGTGTACGGGATTTCTGCCCGAGGAGTCGGAGGAGCTCGATATAATGCTCAAGGCGTTCCTCCTGGAGAAGGCTATTTACGAACTCGGATATGAGCTGAATAATCGTCCCGACTGGGTGCTCATCCCTCTTAGAGGTATTAAATATCTAATGGAGGCCTGAACAAGCCGCAACCATACAAAATAAGACAAATGGACGCCAAACGCCGGATGCCGGACGTCAAAGGAGTGAGAGCACATGGATATGCCTTCTGTCAGGTACGACCTGAGTCTTTTTACCGAGCAGGACACGTTTCTTTTCAAAGAGGGAAACCACTTTCAGTTGTACGACAAGCTGGGCGCCCACCCCGTCACCATGGACGGAATGCAGGGGACGTACTTCGCCGTGTGGGCCCCCAATGCGGAGCGGGTGTCCGTGATGGGAGACTTCAACGACTGGAACCCGGAATCGCACTTTCTGACGGCTCGCTGGGACGGGTCCGGGGTGTGGGAGGGCTTCATTCCCGATGTGCGGCACGGGGCCTACTACAAGTATCACATTTTTTCCAGGTTCAACGGCTACCGGGCCGACAAGATGGACCCGTTCGCATTTCATACGGAGAAGCCTCCCCGTACGGCTTCGGCGGTGTGGGACCTGCGCTACGAGTGGGGGGACCGGGAATGGATGCAAGACCGGGAGAGGATCAACTCTTTCGGCAGTCCCATGTCCATTTACGAGGTCCATCTCGGCTCCTGGCGACGAGTCCCGGAGGAAGGGAACAGGTTCCTCACCTACCGGGAGATCGCTACCTATCTGGCGGATTACGTGAAGAAAACGGGCTTCACGCACGTGGAGTTCCTTCCCGTCATGGAGCACCCGTTTTATGGATCGTGGGGGTACCAGTGCCTGGGGTTCTTCGCGCCGACGTCGAGGTACGGCACGCCCCAGGATTTCATGTACCTGGTGGACCACCTGCACCGCAACGGAATAGGCGTGATACTGGACTGGGTGCCCTCCCACTTCCCCGACGACGCCCACGGGCTCGGCTACTTCGACGGCACGCACCTCTACGAGCATGCGGACCCGAGGAAAGGGTACCATCCCGACTGGAAAAGCTGCGTGTTCAACTACAGCCGCTACGAAGTGAGGGAATTTCTCATCAGCAGCGCCCTTTTCTGGCTCGACAAGTACCACATCGACGGGCTCCGGGTGGATGCCGTGGCCTCCATGCTCTACCTGGATTATTCCAGAAATGAAGGCGAGTGGATACCCAACGAGTTCGGGGGGCGGGAGAATGTGGATGCGATCTGGTTCCTGAGGCGCTTCAACGAGATGGCGTACTCGAAGTTTCCCGGCATTCAGACGATTGCCGAGGAATCCACGGCCTGGCCGATGGTGTCGAGGCCGGCCTATGTCGGGGGGCTGGGATTCGGGATGAAGTGGAAGATGGGGTGGATGCACGACACTCTCAAGTATTTCTCCACGGACCCCCTCTACCGGAAGTACCATCACAACGAGCTGACCTTCAGCATGTGGTACGCGTACACGGAAAACTATATTCTGCCGCTATCCCATGACGAAGTGGTCTACGGGAAGGGTTCCATCCTGGGCAAGATGCCGGGGGACGACTGGCAGAAGTTCGCCAACCTGAGGGCGCTCTACGGGTACATGTACGGCCATCCCGGCAAGAAGCTTCTCTTCATGGGGGGTGAGTTCGGCCAGTGGAACGAATGGTACCACGAGGCGAGTCTCGACTGGAGCCTGCTGGATTTACCCACTCACAGCGGAGTGCAGCGCTGGGTGAGCGACCTCAACGGGTTCTACAGAAACGAGCCGGCCATGCACGAGATCGACTTCGAGGAAGCGGGGTTCGAGTGGATCGACTGCAACGATTCCGACGAGAGCATAATCAGCTTCATAAGGAAGGGCAAGAATCCGGACGACCTGGTGATGGGCGTATGCAATTTCACCCCCGTGCCGAGAGGCGACTACCACCTGGGAGTGCCGAGGGGAGGCGAGTGGAAACTGGTGCTCAACAGCGACGCCGAAGTCTACGGCGGGAGCGGGTACGAAGGCGTGGGCGATCTGACGGCGGAAGCGGTTCCCTCCCACGGCCGGGAGTATTCCGTGATGGTTACTCTGCCTCCTCTGGCGGTTTTGTTCTACAAGTTCGGTGGAGGGTCGGGTGAAGGCGGCGGGCAGTAAGTGCGCCGGCCGCGAGGGGCGCCCGAGGCTCCAGGTGATCCTGGGACGGGCAAGACAATCGGAGAGTGGATTTTATGGTCCGCTCTCCGATTAACGTTTCCATCGTGAGCGGCCGGATTCAAAGGATGTCAGCCCACCTCACAGACTTCATCGTGATGTCGAGACCGGTAAAAGGATGTTACCCTGTCTTCTTCATGTACTTCAAAGATCAGGACATAGCTCCCGATATGCGTACGGCGCTTGTTTTTCAGTACGTTGCGCAAGGGCTTATAATGGCGCGGGTCCTCCATTATTTCCTCAATCCTGTTGCGTAGCCGGTTCCGCATGCAAGTCAGAATCGGATTTGATCTTCTTCGAATCTTCCTTGAAACCGTCAGTGAAAAATCGACTGTATTCACTCATCGGGTGAATTCCAGATGGTATCAAAGAGTGTGTCGGTTTCCTTTTTGTTACGGCAGAAGGAACCACGCCCCTGAATATACTCCGGTTCACCTTCTTTGACAGCCTGGACGAAGTCCGGGCGAAATTCTTCCTCATCCGGCATTGATTCTTCCCGATCCTCATCGTTAAGGGGTTCGATAGTGACCTTGCAGAACCGGTCCGGGTTGAGCGTTATGCACTTTTTCCAACGTTCCGGGAGCTCACTTCCTCTAACACTTAACATTTTTCAGTATCCGTACCGCCATTTCGGTTTTCGGTTTCTCCATAAGATGAGCCGCGGTTCTTTTATTAGGTATATCAACTGAGTCACGAAAGCGAATCCAAGGAAGCGAACGGCGGCTCTCTTGATGATCTGTACAGGTTGCATCGGCTTGAGAATTCTCTTCACTTCCGGTATGTTTCTCTCCAGGTTTCTTGGTGGCGCGTTTGATAGGATAACCCGTAAGAGAGAACGTTGGTATGTTCGGAGCGAAGAAAGAATTCAGTATCGGGCGGCTCGGGTCGGGGGGATTGATCACGAATTACCGCTGCACGTCGCGGTGCGGGCACTGCCTGTACCGCTGCAGTCCCCGGAGAACACAGGAATATATCGATGATGAGACCACCCGGTTGAACCTGGAGAAGATAAGGAGCCTCGGGTGCCGGTCCGTGCACATCGGGGGAGGGGAGCCGTTCCTCGATGCGGGGAGGCTCGAGCGGGTGCTCGAGATTGCGGGGGAGACCGGAGTACACGTCGAATACGTGGAAACCAACTCGTCGTGGTATACGGGCAGGGATGCCGCATGCGAGATCCTGGAGAGACTGAGGGGCAGGGGCCTTTCGACCCTCCTGGTGTCCATCAGCCCGTTCCACAACGAGTTCATCCCGTTCAGCAGGGTGAAGGGGGTGATCGAGGCGTGCAGGATCGCGGGTGTTTCGGTTTTTCCGTGGATACGCGAGTTCCATGGCGAAGTGGATTCCTTCGACGACAAGAGTCCGCACCGGCTTTCGGAATACACCGACAAGTTCGGCCGTAATTACCTGGCGAGAATCCCGTCGCGCTACTGGGTCCATTTCGGGGGCAGGGCTCTCTCCACCTTCGAGAACGTCTTCGAGAGCAGGGATTGCCGGGGCACGATATCATCGAGCAGCCTGACCTGTCCCGAACTCCTGGACGTGAGCCATTTCCACTTCGACCTGTACGGCAACTACATTCCGGGGCTTTGCTCGGGACTTTCCATCCGGCGGGACGACCTGGGGAAGCCCCTCGCGCCGGAAGAATACCCCATCCTGACCACGCTGCTGCGCTCCGGCATCCACGGGCTGTTCAAAACGGCGTCCGAGGAGCACGGGTTCAAGCCGTCGGACCGCTATCTCTCCAAGTGCCACCTGTGCAACGACATCCGGCGCCACCTCGTGCGGGAGGTAAAGATGGAAAGCAAGGAATTGCAGCCGGTCGGCTACTATGAGGATTGGTGAGTGACTGCTTCGCAACTGACGTTATGATTGTATTTATTTACAGGTATTGCTCCAATTCCTTGACGGCGTCTTGAATGATTTTCTTCGGAGGTTCTCCCATTTCGTTTTTCAGGTACAGTATGATGGGCGCTATGGTCCCCGGCGGTTCGGGCGTCAGGGTATTTCTTCTCGATTCGTTTTCTGTGCCTATCAAACGTTGGGGACGGCAAAAGGTCCAGAGGCATTGGCGCCTAATCCAAACCCAATGATTCATGCCAGGTGGGCCATTTATCGATTGTTCTTTCGACCGTGTCGGAGAGCCTGGAAAGCAAATCCCCTGTTTCCGGGTCACATGCCATTTTGAGTTCATCAACCAGTTCGTCCCACTCCTCATACTCCCTTTCGACCTTACTCTTTATGAATCCGGGACAGGGAAATGCCTCGATCCATTCCACTGCTCTCGAAAAGGCGCCACGCGCCTTAACGGCATCGTCATGAAGTTTCCTGAGACAGTCGGTTGATTTCTCACATGAACCATCACAGTAAGGTTCCCACGGAAAATAATAACATGGTGGATGGCAGGACGCAATAACGGGAATCTGCCGGCAGAAATTCAAAATATGTAGAATGGACGTACACTTGAGGGGACGTACACTTGAGGCGCATCATGGCGGATACCGCTTTGCGGCTTTCCAAATGCTTCGGCACCACCGCCGAGTTGTGGGTGAATCTCCAGTCGTCCTATGACCTTGATGTTGCCAGGGATGAGCTTCTCGATGTGATAGAGGAAAATATAAAACCGTATGCCGGTAAGCTGGTGGTTTGAGGGCAACACTGTGGAAGCAGTATCGATGGAACGGAAAGAGTCCCTATGTATGCTACTTGGTGACATGACGAGGATCGAGTCTCAATATTGTGTGAAGAAAGCGCGAGAGTAACCGTGCGATTACCTTCAAATAATGATTAGCGTATGGGAAACGGGCATACTATATGCGCTCTGATGGCCCGGCGCGGCCGGCCTGCCCTGGACCTGACGGGGTGTGTTGGGGACCGGGGAGGGTCCGAGGGCGCGCGACGATGCGAGGCCCGCCCGACGGGAGAGTTGCGCCTCCGGCCGCGCGGTCCGTATGGATTTCTTATTGGAGGTAAACGATGACCCGATCGCTATGGTCACTGGTTTTATATGCTGCAATGGCGGATGGTATGTCGGACGAAGAACGGGAGGCATTGAAGCGAACCGTTCAGAGGGTGGAAGGGATCGATTACGACCATGTGGTCGATGCTCTGTCCCACGGATTGACGCAGGACGAAATGCGGGAACTGGCAACCCAAGTTCCCGAAGGCAGAAGGACGGATTTCCTTCTTCTTGCCGGGCGGATTGCATCGGCGGGGGGAGGGTTGACCGCGCCCGAGGAGAAGGCCCTCGAGGAATTGCGGGAAGCGCTGCATGTCGAGGAGAACCTGTCCGACTTCGACTTTCCCGAAAAGGAGATCGAGGTAGAAAACGGCGAACAAACCGTGGATGAAATCGCCGTCAAGTACGCGAAACTGGCCGGGGCCATTGCATTCGTTCCCGTGCCGGTGGTTTCCGATTCCCTTTCCCTCGTGGTCGTGCAGGCTCACATGGTCAGAAAGATTGCCGGGCTCTACAATTACCCCATCAATGCAAAGGAGTTCCTCAAGAAGGTCTCGGAGAAAGCGGGCCTGGAATATACGCTGACATTGGCGGGCAGGGAAGTATTGAGCTTCGTGCCGGTTGCCGGCTGGGCGCTTGTCTCGGGGATCACGTTTCAGATAACCTACGCGTTTGCGCTTCTGACCCGGAAGTTCATCGAGCGCAAAGGCGATATCGATGATGTGGTTGTCAGGGAAACGTACAATGAAGCGTATGAAGAGGGGAGAAAACACTTCGACGCGCTCAAGGACGAGATCTTCGAAACCAAGGACAAACTCGTCGAGAACTTGATGATGCTCCTCGCGCCTTGAGGGGCCTTGAGGGCTACCGGGTCCGTTCCCGGTTCGAGACGGACCCGAGCAGCGGGGGCGGGCACGGCCGGACGGGGACGGCGGGTCGACGCTGCCGCCGCCGCGGCCTGCCGTCATACCCGTACGGATGGAACGAGCAGTTCTTCCGGGGTGATTCGTCTTCTGATCATCATGTAACCGACGGCGCCCAAGGCGCACAGAACGGCGCTTACGCTGAACACATGGTCGTAGGAACCCGTCGCTTTGAGGATGTAGCCCGTGCCGACCGGGGCGAGCGCCGCTCCCACGAAGCTCGCGAAGTTCTGGATGCCCCCGAGACTCCCGACGGCGCGGGGAGGGGCGATATCGCCCACCAGCGCCCAGAGGACGCCCACTCGCAGCGCTCCGGCGAAAAGGCTTACGGTCATGAGCAGGACCGCCAGGCCGGTGTCGTGGATGTAATTCACGGGGGCCACGGCCGCGGCGGCCAGCAGGCAGCCTCCGACGGTCGGCGCGAGCCGTGCGCGGATCACGTCCATGCCTCCGCGGATCAGGTAGTCGGAGATGTATCCGCCGATGGGGACCGCCGCCACACCCGCGATGAAGGGGACCATCGCGGCCCAGCCCGCCTGGGTCAAGGTCATGCCCCGCTCCGTCGTCAGATAGGTCGGCAGCCAGGTGAAGTAGAGCCAGAACACGTAGGACGATCCGATATTCCCGAGATTGAACCACCACGTTACCGGATGCTTGAGAATGGCGACGAATGCCGCTTTCGATCTCGCCCCGTCGCTTTCTCGGGGATTACCGGCTCCCGCATATGCGTGTGTATCCACATCCACGTCGATACCTGTACCGGCGCCGACGCCGGAGCCGGCGACGGTTTTCGGGACAGTCCCGGCGCCTTTCATTCCGGGATCTTCCATTCCTTCGGAGCTTTTCCTTCCGGTGTCCTCCGTTCCGAAGGCCCGGTCCCCGGAGTCGTCAATTCCGTGGTTTTCCCTGTAGTACTTCGCCCACACGACCGCAAGGACGAACCCGGCCGCGCCCAGCAAGACGAACATGCTCCTCCAGCCCATGCTCACGAGCATGAAAGTCAGAAGGGGCGGCGCGAAACCGTTGGCGATCTTCGGTCCCATGTTGATGATCGAAGACGCCGCGCCGCGTTCGTCTTCCGCGAAATACTCCTGCGTAAACCGTCCCGCGCAGATGAAAAACGGCGCCTCGGCGATTCCCAGCACCACCCTCACCAGGAACATCGACATGAACCCCTGGGCGAAGCCTCCAGCTATGGTCGATACCGACCACGCCACGGTCGACCAGAGGAAGATGCCCTTGACCCCCCATTTGTCGAGCAACCACCCGGCCGGCAGATTGGCCAGGGCGTACGACCACATGAAGGCGGACAGCAACAGGCCCATTTGAACCGGGTCCAGGCCGAATTCGGAGGCGATCGTCGTGCCGGCGATGCTCAGGTTGACCCTGTCCAGGTAGTTCATGATAGAGCCGAAGAAAATGATGATGACGATCATCCATCGATAATCGCGATACCAGGCGCTTTTGCTTTGTCGAGTACATGTTTCCGCCATCCGGACCGGACTCCCGCCAGACTGTCAAAAGAGAAAATTGTGTTGCCCCGGTTTTGCTGGACCTGCAATCGCGAGCATTATAGTAGGGGACCGGAATCATAACCGCCCGCACCCGGAATAATCACGGTTCCCGGCCCGGATTAACTGGGACTAATCCGGAAACGCAGACCCACACTCTGCGTCTCTCGACCCACATTGTGGGATTCCAGACCCATATTAAGCGGTACGGACCCACATTACCTGGAACTATCGCCTTGGCTGTTGCCCCGAAGCATTCAGAGCAATCGACTACCAGGCATACAAACGGGGTGGTGCGATGAGGGGCAAAGTAATCGTGACTCTTTACTCTTTGATTTTCGTGGAAATGCGACGTAAGAGAGATCGAACCGAGACCGGACCCTGCTGAAAAACGCCTTCATCGCGGTGTCCAATCCACTTAATATAACAGAGAAACGAGTTAAAATCGACTCCACGTCTTGGTGACATAAAATCCCCTTTGTCTCCTTCGCTTCACTCCACTGGATGTTTCGTTACTGTGTGTCCAGTATCTTTGCATTTTTCTCTACATAAATGATATTTAATAGAATTAACAAAGAGAAAGAGTCCACAAAAACGAAACTCTGGCAATAGTTCTTTTTCAAATGTATATATACAATACTTCTCTTTATCGATATAATCTACGGTTACCGAGAATCCTTTTTCCTTCATTGTTTCGGAATCGGGTATCCACAACTGAACCTTAAGATATTGTATCTTTGATTTTAGGTAGTTTATTTCAAATTGAAATAAAGAATTAAACATACCCTGCAATAAAGTAGAATACTTAATGGCTATTTTTCCCCATTTATCCCCATCTATTGAATCTGTAGTAATCTGTTTTATAGAGGTTGATAGTAAAGAATCATAGAATTTCCACAATCTCCCTTTACGATACCATAAAAAAGCAATCAAAGCCGCCCCAGTAGTCTCATTCAACATAAGATAGTCTACCTCCTTCAGTTGCGCCGCCGCGAGAGAATCCTATCCTCGCTGCTCACGGCTTGTCAGCTTAGAACCTTCAATGCCTCTTTCACTACCTCAGCAACTGTGTCTTTGGTAATTCCGCGGCTCTTACAATAACTCGAATGAATCCATTCCGAGAGTTTCTTTGCTCCCTTGCTTGAGTTGCAAGCAACGCAACATCGAGCAATGTTCTCACGGGTTATTATGCTTGCGTCGTTGATGATATGCTCCCATGTCGCCACAGCTTTTCGGGGACCGCGTGGCGGCATCTTCTCGATCATTGGGACGCCACAATAAACGCAGTATTTGTCTCGTTTCCTTACTTCCTTTTCGAGCCAGTCGGGAATGTTCCAAACGTTCATAGCCGCTCCGTGTGACGCGCTTTTGTGCGTCAACCCTCTGATTCTCGCCTTCTATTTTATTTCATATTAAGCCGTTATAGGGAAATCCTCCGCAATTTCAACTGGACGATTTCTTCCGTATCGCATATCATACAGAAAAAATATGAAAGATAAAGTAAAAGAGTTTCGAATGAACCATCGTTTTTTCCAGTCGGTTGGGAGCATCGGAGGCGATTGCGGGTGCGGTATGGCTATGGGTTCAGATAGAGTGGGGCCGCACCACTTTAATCTGGGTCCGGAATCCCACAATCTGGGTGGGGGTCTTCGGATAGTTCCAGTTAATGTGGGCCGGGAATTGCGATCATTTTGGGTTAGGGCGTTTATGATTCCGGTCCACTACCGTTAGTGGGCATCCGCGCGGCGTGAGCGTCCGCCGCCGGCCCGGCGGGCGGCGCAGGGGCGAATGGAGCGCCGTCGAACGCCCCCGTCCGGCGGTCCGGGTCGTGGTTCGTTGCTTTGCTGTTCTTGCTTGAATGTAGCGCCGATCTCCGCTATTGGTAATGCGATCTTCTATTCTGCCAATTAAACTTATGAGGAGGATGGCGCCTATGGGATTGATCGACAAGTTGGGAAAAGAATTGGTTGTCACGACCGAACTGGGACCCGTGAAGGGAGCGCTGGTTCAGGATTCCCTGAACAAGGCAAAGGAATACCTGCCGCTGGACGGCATCAATGTCCATGATTGCCCGATGGGAAATCTCAGGATCAACGCCACGGCCATGGGTCGCCTCCTCCAGAATGGACTCGGAGTCGAGGCGATTCCGCACTTCACGTGCCGCGACCGCAGCCTCCTCGGCACGCAGGCGGACCTCCTCGGGGCGGATGCGCTCGGCATCCGCTACCTGCTGGTCACCACGGGCGATCCTCCTAAGCATGGTCCCTATCCTTCCAAGGCCGTCTATGATTACAACACGTTCGAGCTTGTCCGCCTGATAAAGAAGATGAACGAAGGCCTGGACTTCAACGGCAAGGAGTTCGGGGGAAAAACCGATTTCAAGATCGCTTGCACCGCCATGCCCGCGGCAAGAGACCTGGACCGCGAGTTGGAGCGGATGGAGAAAAAAATCGAGGCCGGGGCCGATTTCTTCCAGACGCAGGTGGTCTACGACGTGGAAAAGGCGGTGAACTTCGCCGGCAGGGCGAAAGCGCTCGGAAAGCCGGTTCTCATGGGTATCATGCCGCTCAAGAGCCTCAAGATGGCCACTTACATGAGAGACCATGTGGACGGGATCGACGTGCCGGACGATGTCATCTCCAGGATGGAAGGGGGCGCTACCGGCATCGAGATCGCCTGCGACGTGATCAAAGGCATTCAGCCCCACGTGGACGGCATCCACATCATGGCGCTGGGCGATGTCAAGGGCACAAATCGGATCATCGAGTTCGTGCGGGGCATGGCGGGGTGAGCGTTGCGGGGTGTGAGTTGCGGGTTGCGGGTTGCGGGGTGTGGGGTGTGGGGTGTGAGTTCCGAGTTTCGGGTTTCGGGTGGCGGGTAACCGCCGCAATCGGCCTCAGGCGGTTACCGAAAATGGAGTTGCCCGTACCAGTACTGCCGGCGGATGCCGCGACATCGCGGCACCGGTAAGCGCTTAACCGGAAATCGCCTTACCGCCCGGAACCGGCGGCTGGAAGAAAAAAATACTGGAAGAAAAAAATACCGGAAAGCAAGGAAGATGATAACTGTCGAACGCTCCACAACCGACGACATTCCTCAACTTACCGCGCTCCTGTCCTCCCTTTTCGACCAGGAGGCGGATTTCCAACCGGACCCCGCCCGACAGGCGCGTGGACTTCGGCTGATCATCGGGGAAAAGCCCGATTTCGGGCGTATCTTCGTGGCGCGGGACGGCAAAGGCGAAAAGGCCGTCGTGGGTATGGTCAACCTGCTCTTTACGATCAGCACCGCGGAAGGCGCCCCCGTCGCGCTGCTCGAGGATCTCATCGTCAGGAAGGACTACCGGGGCAGGGGCGTCGGCTCCTTGCTGCTTCGTCATGCAATCGATTTCGCCCGCACGAACGGCTTTGCACGGATAACGCTTCTCACGGATCTGGTAAACGACCGGGCAATCCGGTTCTATGCGAAACACGGATTCACCCGGTCGGCGATGGTTCCCATGCGCCTTGCCCCGCGGTGAGGGGCCATCATCCATCACATCGACATCGGGAGCAACCCGGCCCTGCTTCGCCTATTTCCTCAAAGCATTGAAGACGGCGGCGTTGGCCCGCAGGTTCGCCCCGTGCGCGAGGGCGTCGTAGATGT
>CAYOVG010000120.1:0-17961 GCA_964407285.1 uncultured Syntrophobacteraceae bacterium | reverse complement strand
GGCACGCCGGGCGAAGTCTATCGCGAACCCGCCGATACCTTTGTGGCGACATTCCTCGGGTCGCCGCCGATGAACCTCATCGAGCGCGGCGGGACGCTGGTGGGATTCCGTCCCGAGGGCTTCCTGCCCGAGGACGCCGGCGGGAATGGATGCGGCGGCGGGAGCGACAATGGGAACGGCGTCGGGGGCGGCGATGTGGAGCGGTTCCGGTTCGAGGTGACATGGATCGAGGACCTGGGGGCCGAGAGGCTGGCCTACGGGAATGTGGGGCATCCATGCCCGCACCGCCATGTTGTATCGAGGATTCCCGCCGGAATACCGGCAACGCTCGAAGCCGGAAAGACCTACCCCTTCGCCGTCCGGCGGGAAGACCTGCGGTTCTTCGACCTGGAAACGGGCATGAGGACTGGCGACCGTAAATAAGAAACCGATGCCGGCAGCCTCGATGGAAGCGCTTTGTCCGGTTTGCGATTTTCAGCTACCAAGGATACTGAAGCCATGGACACTATAGGAATATCGGGGGAGCGGAAAACGGCGGTCAGCCCGGCGACCTCCCGGTTGAGCCGTCTGAAGGACAGGGAGCAGGTGCTTGCGTACCTCATGATCGCCCCGGCCGTGCTGTACATCGCGGCGCTGGTAGGGGTCCCGTTCGTGCTGGCCATCCTCTACAGCGTGAGCGAGGCCACGACGGGGGACACCACGCTCAGCTTCGCCGGCCTCGCCAACTTCAAGGCCGCCGTTGCCGATCCGGTGTTCCTGCAGGCCGTCAAGAACACGTTCATTTTCACTTTGTCGTCCCAACTGCTGGTGCTGGTGCTTTCCAGAATACTGGCCATGGCTCTCATGGAGGAATTCCGGGGCAAGTGGCTCGTGCGGTTCCTGATCCTCCTCCCGTGGACGGCCCCTATCGCCCTCGGCACGATAGGCTGGCTCTGGATGCTGGATTCGATCTTCAGCCCCCTGGACTGGGCGCTGTGCCGCCTGGGGCTGCTCGGAAGTCCGGAAAGCCCGCTCGGGCCGCTCCCCAACCTGTACTGGCTCGGAGTGCCCGGACTGGCCATGGGTTCCGTGATCCTGGTCCATACGTGGCGCATGCTCCCTCTGGCGACGGTGATTCTCATGGCGGGGCTGAGCTCCATTCCCCGCGAGATCATGGAAGCCGCGGAGATCGACGGCGCAGGATTCTGGCGCAGGCTCTTCCAGGTGACCACGCCGCTGATCCTCCCCATCATGAGCATCGCTTTTCTCTTCGGAGTCATCTTCACCTTCACGGACATGACGGTGGTGTACGTGCTGACGCGGGGCGGACCGGTGCACAGCACCCAGGTGCTGGCGAGTTGGTCGTTCTTCAAGGGCGTCGAGGGGGGAGACCTGGCCCAGGGGGCCGCGATTTCTCTTTTCCTTTTTCCGGTGCTGGCGGGCGTGGCGGTGTTGATGCTGAGATTCGTCCGGCGAACGGAGGTGGTCTGATGAGTGAACCGGCGCATGGGCCGATGAATGGGCTGATGAATGGATGTGCTCCGATGAACGGGAGTGGTCGGATGGTCGGATGTAGTCCGGCGTTCGGACGCCGTCCGGGAACGGAGGCGCTCTGATGGCCGGCGCAAGGACGAGAAAAACGGCAAGGCGGGGCCTGCTCTATACGATCGTGTGCTTCTTCGCCTTCTTCAGCTCCTTTCCGTTCTACTGGATGCTGATCACGACGTTCAAAACCGATCACGATCTCTTCAGCCCGGCCAACAATCCGTTCCTCTTCAACGAACCCGCGACCCTGGAGCACGTGCGGCTTCTCCTGTTCGATACGCATTTCCTCCGCTACCTGCTCAACACCTTCCAGGTGGGGCTGGCGGTGGTGGCCATCACGGTGGTGGTTGCGGTCCCGGCGGCGTACAGCCTGGCCCGGTGGGCGGGGCGATGGGGGGAGAGCATGGGGATCGGCATTTTCCTCACCTACCTGGTCCCGCCGACGCTGCTTTTCATCCCCATGTCGCGTGTTACGGCGGTGCTGGGCGTCCAGGAGTCGCTATGGTCGCTCATCATAGTCTATCCCACTTTCACGATTCCGTTTTGCACGTGGCTGCTGATGGGGTGTTTCAAGTCCATCCCGCGGGACATCGAGGAACAGGCCATGATCGACGGCTGCAGCCGCCTCGGGGCGATGGTGAAGGTCATTATGCCGCTCTCGGTATCGGGCATACTCACCGTCGTGGTCTTCGCGTTCACCCTCACGATGCACGAATTCATCTACGCCCTGGCGTTCATCTCCGTCTCGGCGCAGAAGACGATCAGCATCGGAGTCCCCACGGAACTCGTCCGCGGCGACGTCTTCCGCTGGGGTCCACTGATGGCGGGCGCGCTCATCCCAAGCATCCCCATAGCCGTCCTCTACACGTTCTTCCTGGACCGCTTCATCGCCGGCTTCACCATGGGGGCGGTGAAGGGGTAGGCGCCGATGGACAGGGGCGATGCGTGGAGAGCGAGGCGCGCCGCCGTGGAAAGCCGGCAGGGCGCATGATAATGATAATTGTCATGGCGACATAAGACGCTTCACCTTGTGGGCGCATGAATGAACCGTGGCATGGTCTTTTCGTGAGCTTCGGGTTGTGTTTCGGGTTGCGAGTTGCGCGTTACGAGTTGCGGGCTGCGGGCTGCGGGTTCCAGAGATCAGATCATTTCGTGGGTGGTGGTGAAGACCACGGAAAGCACAGAGAAAGGTTTCGGGTTGCGTGTTCGGCGATACCCGGTGAACGAACCGTAACCCGGCCCCTTGTGGGCGTTCATGTGGGCATGATTCCATCACCGTTCGCGGGGGCGCCGTCGAGACAACAGTATGGATGGGAGGGAGGAAAGGGAGAATAGTTTCGCCGGAGGATGGTGTCATGACCGATAAGGAACGATATGAGCAGATCAAAGATGCTGTCACTCGAGCACTTAGAACCCATGGCGGCATGGCGGGACGTCGCCTGGCCGAACGGATCGAAGAGATTTGCCGTGCCGTTCACTAAATTCCAATCCCATGTGTGGGTGTTGGTTCCGCTTCGACAGTCCGGGGAGGAACCGATGCTCGACTTTAACAGCAATACCTTTGCAATAATACTATCTATTTAACCGCTTCCCCCTTGACTCTCAAGCCAGATTTAGAATTGCTCTTTCCTCTCCCCGACTTTCATCCATCCGGAAGCGCGCCCGGCCCGAATGCGAGATGGCGTTGTGTCTTGATTTGTATGTTGCTATATGGCATCTTTACCATAGTTCAAATGCTCGTGGGGATGGCTCCAATGCATTGAGCCGTGCAATGGGAGGCGGTCCTCATGAACCGAAATGCCGTTATGCGGGTCGGAATCGAAACCAGAGTTTACAGATCTCCCTTACAAGATGAGTGGATCAGCCGTTCCTCGTGGTCCTGGGCTCCGAACGGAACGGGAACGGCGCCGATATGAGTAAAAGTATGAGCAAAAGCCTTCTCTTGCCGATTTTGGTCTCTCTAGCCGCCAGCTTCCTTTTTTCGGCGCCGGTCCATGCCGATGCCCGGCATTTGAATGTCATCGAGATTCAGGATTCGATCAACCCCGGAGTCCAGGAACTCCTGGAATACGCAGTGGAGGTTTCGACCGAGGAGAAGGCCGAATGCCTGATCGTGCTCCTCGACACTCCCGGCGGGCTGATGACTTCCATGCGGGGCATCGTCGAGGCTTTTCTCAGTTCTCCCGTACCCGTCGTCGTCTACGTCTTTCCTCCGGGAGCGCAGGCCGCATCCGCCGGCGTCCTGATCACCGCGGCGGCGGACATCGCGGCAATGGCTCCGGGGACCAATATCGGGGCCGCGCATCCCGTGATGTCGGGCGGAGAGGACGTCCCCAAGACGATGAACGAGAAGGTCGTCAACGACATGGTGGCGCTCGCCCAGAGCATAGCCCGCCAGCGGGGGAGAAACGCGGAGTGGCTGGAAGACTCCATACGGGAAAGCGCATCCATTACCGCTGAAGAAGCCTTCGAGCAAAACGTGATCGATTTCGTCGCGGACGACCTCGACACGCTCGCGGACAGACTCGACGGTTGGCAGTTGCACCGCAAGGGACAAATAACGGAACTCCACACCAAAGGCGCGGAACTGCGAACGATCGAACCCGGCTGGCGCCACAATGTCCTGAAGGCCATAGCCAACCCCAACATCGCCTATATCCTGCTCCTGATAGGGCTTGCCGGCATTTACTTCGAACTCGCCAATCCGGGGACCTTCCTGCCCGGCATCACGGGCGCGCTGTCGCTCATCCTCGCCTTCTACGCCATGCAGACCCTGCCGGTCAATTACGCGGGCTTCCTGTTCATCGTTCTGGCCGTCGTCTGCTTCATGCTCGAAATCAAGGTGGCGTCCTACGGACTTCTCAGCCTTGCCGGCGTAATCTGCCTGGTTTTGGGCTCCCTGATGCTATTCCGGATACCGGGCGAATCCATGCAACTGGCCCTCTCCGTTTTCATTCCCTCGATTGTCGTCGTCTCCGTATTCTTCGCCGGTATGGCCGCACTGGCCTTCCGGTCCCAGACGCGTAAGACGCTCACGGGAGCCGAAGGCCTCATCGGCGACACCGGTCGGGCGACAACGGACATCAACCCCGAGGGCAAGGTGTTCATCGAGGGAGAGTTGTGGAACGCCGAAGCCGAGGAACCCATACTCTCCGGCGAGGATGTCCGGGTGGTTTCCGTCGAGAATTTAAAGTTGAAAGTGAAAAGGATCGATGTTAAGTAAAGCCAATCTTTTTTTACCCCCACTCGGGTAGGGGGAAGGAGGAAGAGAAGGATGATGCCCTTTGGCGGTCTTACGGTTGTCTTGATCCTGGCTATTCTGTTCCTGGTCAACGCCATTCGTATCCTCAACGAATACGAAAGGGGGGTAATCTTTCGCCTTGGCCGGGTGATAGGCGCCAAGGGCCCGGGCGTGATCGTCCTTATTCCCCTCCTGGACCGCATGCAGAAGGTAAGCCTTCGCATGGTGGTGTCCGACGTGCCTCCCCAGGATGTCATAACGAGGGATAACGTCTCGGTGAAGGTGAGCGCCGTCATCTACTTTCGGGTCGTCGACTCCGTTCGAGCCATCGTTTCAGTTGAAAATTATCTCTACGCCACCAGCCAGCTCGCCCAGACCACGCTCAGGAGCGTTTGCGGCCAGGCCGAACTGGACGAACTGCTCGCCGACAGGGAGAAGATCAATTCGGAACTGCAGGAGATCCTGGACAAGCATACCGAACCGTGGGGAATCAAGGTGTCGGTAGTGGAACTCAAACACATCGACCTCCCCCAGGAGATGCAGCGCGCGATGGCGAAGCAGGCCGAAGCCGAGCGGGAACGGCGGGCGAAAGTCATCAACGCGGAAGGCGAATTCCAGGCTGCGACACGACTTGCGGAAGCCGCCGAGATCATTCAGCGACACCCGGTGGCCCTGCAGTTGAGGTTCCTGCAGACCCTGTCGGAAGTGGCCGCGGAGAATAACTCTACAACCATATTCCCGGTGCCTATCGATTTGTTCAAGCCGTTTATGAGCCTGATCGAGAAACTCGACAGAAATGAAAATGTGGAAACGAGAAAGGAAATACGAGATGGGATCGAAGAAGGAAAAAGAAGCTAAGGAAAAGCCCCTGGATAAGATGACCTCCAAGGAATTGCGCGAAATGGCCCTGGCGTTGGGCGGCATCGTCGGCGTTCATGCAATGAACAAGAACGAACTCGTGGCCGCCATAAAAGAAGCCAAGGGCATAACGGATGAGAAGACCAAAAAGTCGGAAATCGACGTTCGCGCCCTGAAGGCCAAGATCAAGGAACTGCGAGATAAAAAAGCGACCGCGTCCGCCGAGAACAAGAAGAAGCTGATGGATGCGCTCCGCCGCCGCATCAGCAATCTGAAGAAAAAGACCCGCAAGGCGGCGTAACGCGCGCCTTGGCGCAGTGGCGCCGCCAGTCAAAGATGCCGGATGCCGGACACAATGGCTCCCCGAACGGAGGACGCACGGAAGCTGCCGGTTCAAGCGTTCGCATGGTGTAACGGTAGAAGAGGTTTCGCCCCCGCCGTGTCGTCTATCGTCGTTGCACTACTCCGGCGAGTGAATGACGGTATGCGCCGGGCGGCGATCTTCATCCGGCATTCCGAGATCGGCAGGCGGACTGCCTTACGCTGAAAGGGGCTCTATGGAAATCAAGAAAAGCGTTGCAGCAGCCGTTTCGGCGGCTGTCTATCTTTACCTGGAAGCAGAACAGCAGGCGCTCGCTTCGGCTCGGGAATCCGGGGCCGCGCAACCGCCCCGGCCGCTATTTAGTCCATGGGCCCTCGCCGGAAGGCAGTCGGCCATGGAAACCCGGCGGATGTGGCAGATGCGCCTGGTACGGTAACAGATCCGGCGAACGCCGGGCCGTTCCGTCCGTTTTTTGTGAAGACGCCTGGTGCGAAACGGTCCTCGATACCTGATACCGAATGCCGGACAGGGGATGTCTTCTTCCGGCATTCGGTATCCCGCGTCAGGCCGCTTCCATTTGGATTCGAATTCCGTTGCCGCAAACATTTGACCGGTTTTGCCGATATCGAAAGAATTGAGAGAAAGGAGAGTCGGGATGGGTATGGAACAACAAGGCGTTTTGACTGCCGGGTTGTACGGACAAGAGCAGGTAGAAGTAACGAACCCTGTCAAGGTGGAGGACCTGACATTACGCGATGGCCATCAATCCCTTTTCGCTACTCGCGGGAGAACGGAGGACTTCCTGCCCATCGCCGAAGATCTGGACAAAGTAGGTTTTTGGGCAATGGAAGTCTGGGGCGGAGCGACGTTCGACACGATGCACCGCTTTCTGGCGGAAGATCCCTGGGAGCGCATCCGCACGCTGAAGAAGTACATCAAGAACACTCCGTTTTCCATGCTCCTGAGAGGGCAGAACCTGGTGGGCTACAGGAACTACCCCGATGACGTGGCGGAAGCCTTCGTCGAACGGGCGGCAGCCAACGGGATGGATATTTTCCGGGTCTTCGACGCGCTCAACGACTACCGCAACTTCGAAACCGTCGTCAAGATGATCAAGAAGACCAACAAGCACTTCCAGGGGAGCATATGCTACTCCCTAACGGAACGCCGCATGGGCGGCCCCGTGTACAACCTCGAGTACTACCTCGGGAAGGCGAAGCAACTCGAGGACATGGGCGCGGATACGATCTGCATCAAGGACATGGCCGGCCTCATGGCCCCTTACGACGCCTACTACCTCATAAAGGCGCTCAAGGAGAGCACCAAAGTCCCCATCCATCTGCATAGCCACTTCACGTCGGGAATGGCCGATATGACGTTCATCAAGGCCATCGAGGCCGGCGTGGACATCGTCGATACCTGCCTCTCCCCGTGGGCCTACAGGACTTCGCACCCCGCCATCGAACCGCTGGTCGTGACCCTTCAGGGGACGAACCGCGACACCGGCTTCGACATCAGGCTGCTCGCCAAGTGCAGCGAGTACATGGAGAAGCTGTCCGTCAAGTACCGCCATCTGCTGGACGACCGCATGTCCATTATCGATATCAACGTTCTCCTGCATCAGACCCCCGGCGGGATGCTCTCCAACCTGGTCAACCAGTTGCGGGACATGGGCGCAAGCGACAAACTCAGCGAAGTCTTCAAGCAGCTCCCCATCGTGCGGAGAGAACTGGGACAGGTGCCCCTGGTTACCCCCACCAGCCAGATCGTGGGCATCCAGACGGTCAACAACGTGCTCTTCGATAAGGACAACGAACGTTACACGAGAATCACGGAACAGGTGAAAGACCTTCTCTACGGGCTCTACGGCGAAACCCCGGCGCCCGTTGACCCGGAAGTCCAGAAGAAGGGTCTGAAGGGCTATCCCAGGGGCGAAACCCCGATAACCGCCCGGCCCGCCGACGTGCTCGAGCCGGAACTGGAAAAAGCGAAAAAAGACGTGGAAGGGCTCGCCAAGGACCTGGACGACGTCCTCACGTACGCGCTCTATCCCACCACCGGAAAGCGCTTCCTGCGCTGGAAGTACGGCCTGGAACCCGTTCCCGCCGAGGCGAAGCCCAAGACCGTGGAGGAGATCAAGGCCGAGGAGGAACTGGTCAAGAAAGCAAAGGCCGGCCTGCTGGTGGAAAAGAAGGTCAAGGAGGCCCCTGCCAAGGGACCGGGCGTGCGGACCTTCAACGTTTTCGTGGATGGAGAATACTTCGAAGTGGAAGTGGAAGCCGTCGGCGGCATGCCCGCCATAACGTCGATTACTCCGATGCAGCAGGCGGCCCTCCCTTTCGCGCCTCCCGCACCCAGGCCCGCCGCGGCGCCCGCTCCGGCCGCTCAGCCCGCCGCCGCGCCTCCCGCCAGGGCAGCGGCCGTTCCCGCGGGCGGAACTTCCATCGAGGCCCCAATGCCCGGAATGATCATTCGCTTTGAGGTCAAGGAAGGGGATTCGGTAAACGAAGGCGATGTGGTTCTGATCCTGGAAGCGATGAAGATGGAAAATTCCATCACCAGCCCGTCGTCCGGCACGGTCAAAAAGATCAACTTCAAAGACGGCGACAGCGTGCAGAAGGGCGATGTGCTCGCGGTGATCGGCTGAGATTCCAATTTCTTAGATTATGAGTTCAGAGAAGGAGTTCGTCAAATGTCGATGAAGAGGAAAAAGATTACTGTAGTCGGCGCGGGATTCGTCGGCGCCACGGCCGCACACTGGGCCGCATCCAAGGAACTCGGCGATATATGCATTGTCGACATCATCGAGGGAATGCCCCAGGGGAAAGCCCTGGACCTGCTCGAGGCTTCGCCCGTCGAGGGTTTTGACTCGCGCATTATCGGCACCAACGATTACGCCGACACGGCCGATTCCGACGTGGTCATCATAACCGCCGGTTTGCCCCGCAAACCGGGAATGAGCCGCGACGATCTTCTCGCCAAGAATACGGCGATCGTCAAATCCGTGACGGAGCAGATTGCAAAGTACTCGCCCAACGCCTTTCTGATCGTCGTGTCCAACCCCCTGGACGCCATGGTGTACGTCGCCCACAAGGCAAGCGGGTTCCCGCCGCATCGTGTAATGGGAATGGCGGGAGTACTGGATGCGGCAAGGTTCCGTACCTTCATCGCCATGGAACTCAATGTTTCCGTTGAGGATGTAAACGCTTTCGTGCTCGGCGGCCACGGCGACACCATGGTGCCCCTGGCCCGCTACAGCACGGTGGCCGGGATTCCTCTGCCCGACCTCCTTCCCCAGGACAAGATCGAAGCCCTGATCGCCCGCACCCGCAACGGCGGAGGCGAGATCGTGAACCTGCTGAAGACCGGCAGCGCCTTCTTCGCGCCGGGGGCTTCCGCGGTCCAGATGGCCGAATCGATCCTCAAGGACAAAAAGCGCATACTTCCTTGCGCTGCTTACTGCGATAAGGAATACGGCGTGGGTGGATACTTCGTGGGAGTTCCCGTCAAGCTGGGAGCGGGCGGAGTGGAGCAGGTCATCGAGATCAAGCTGCTGCCGGAAGAAAAAGCCGCTTTCGACAAGTCCGTCGAAGCCGTTCGGCAGTTGGTCAAGAATATAACGGTGTAGTCGCGTAATACTACGCCGGACCGGCGGCCGTTCCGGGTTTCCGGAAGGTCGAATACGGGCTGCGGACACCCCTTGCCGGATACCCCTTGAGAACCGGGATTCACGGCAGCCCGTGTCGTACGGTATGTGTATGCCTACAATTGCAGAGGCGGTCTTTACAGGCCGCCTCTGTTGTTTGACGGACGATACACCCCGATACGGAAAGAAGTTACTCTCCCGTGTTCAGTTCGCGCTGCCGTCCGCCGTAAGCGGCCGATTCGATGCTATTGCATTCAGTAGAGTCGCGATCTCTTCGCCCGTCGAACCACCCTTTGTCATGAAATAGTTTGCTCCCGCCTGGTTCGCCGCTTCCCGGTATTCCGGAAAATCGTAAGTCGTCAGCAGTATCACGCTGATTTCCGGATGAGACGCCTTGATCTTCCTGGTGAGCTTTATGCCGTTTTCACCGGGCAGCCTGATGTCCACGAATGCCACATCGGGATGGTAGCGCTCTATAATCGCCATCGCTTCCTCCCCACGGGACGCCTCCAGGATCTCCATCGAGGGGAAATAGGTCATCAGTACCGCCCCGACGGTGCGGCGAAACCTCATGTTGTCCTCCACGAGCAAAACTCGAAGCATACTAGCTGTTACCCTCCCTGAACCCGGAGCCCATACACACTGTCCTCCCGCATTCGACCGAAGGAAGCCGGTAACGTGGAGAACCTGATGATTCCCATATCCAAAACAGGAATCCGGATGATGCCACTTCCCATCAGTTGAGGTGTGCGGCGCCCGTGTTGTAGGTTTGATGTGTGGCGCACTATAAGTATGCAAGAAGAATACCTTTTCACATCCATGCCATAACGGGCGCGGAAAAGCCGCTTCAACCACGATACCGGTGACTCCCGGTCACATAATTGACGCCATCGCCCGCGCCCCGGAAACCCGGAAGCGACACCAGTGAATCCCCTTCCCTTTTGCCCGGCGTGTTCCTATGGGGGGAGCGCCTGAAGCTCTCCGCGACGACTCCGGCGCGTCGAGATGGAGGACATGGAAATCGCGGTTGATCCCGGTGTTCATCTCCGCTATGCTCATGCCGTTCATGGAGAGAAGGATCTTTTTCGGGATCATGGAATTCACATCGTCCACGACGGAGGAAACGTGATGAAAGTCGTATGTCTGCTCGGGAGTCCGAGACCCAAAGGAAACAGCACGATTCTCGCCGGCAGGTTCTGCGCCGCCGCCGAAGCATCGGGCGCCCAGGTGCGAACATTTGCCCTCAACAAGCTCGAGTACCGCGGCTGCCAGGCCTGTATGGCCTGCAAGACAAAGCTGGACAAATGCGTGATCGAGGACGATCTCACCGATGCCCTCGAAGCCGTCCGGGAAGCGGACGCGCTCGTGATGGCCTCCCCCGTCTACTACGGTGAAGTGTCCAGCCAGTTGAAGGGTTTCATCGACCGCACGTTTTCCTATCTCGTCCCCGACTACGGTACGAATCCAAATCCGTGTCGCCTCGCACCGGGCAAGAAAATGGTCCTCATACTGTCCCAGGGGCATCCCGACGAGAAGCTGTTCGCGGACATCTTCCCCAGGTACGATTTTTTCTTCAAGTGGTACGGCTTCAGCGAGACCTCGCTCATCCGGGTGTGCGGCGTGTACGCTCCGGAGGACGTGGAGAAACGGGAAGACGCCTTGAAGCTCGCCGAAGAGATGGCGTGCAAGGTCTGTTCAGCCTGAATTGCAGCCGGTTCGTTAGCAGATTCGAAGCCGCATGGAATATCCTGTGACGCCAAGGCAACTCCGCACCCACGTGCGGAGTTGCCTTGGTTCCTCCACAAAGCGGAAGTGTCCCACGACGATGACCGAGAGTGCGATTCAACATCATTGGTGACCACAGAAGCAGAATTCGGCCAAAGTCGCATTGCCCCTCAAAGCATGGTGTGTCGGGCGTTTAGCCTTACCAATGGTCGTGAATCGCACCCCAAGCAATCCATATGATTGAACAGCGCTGAAGATTGCGCCTGCGCATGAACGCGCCATTGCCTCAAAAGCCAAATAGCGCGAGAGACTTCCCAAAAAGTCCGGGCGGAGCGTGCGGGATGGAATGCATTGTGAGACGAACTTCGGAATTCAGCCGGGAGCGGAACTGATGCAGCCTGCCGCCGCACGGGGCGGAGTGGCGGCGGCGGGTTGCATCTCGAAAAACAGCCTCAGGGGCTGCTTTCAGGCAATGTGACGGTGGCCGTGCGGTCGGGTGGGGACGGTTGTGCTCCTCTACGCCGTGATGTTCACCCCGTTTGAAGAGCTGCCGGTCGCGCCGGCCGACGCCGATGCGATTGCGGAAGATGCGGATTGGAGGTCCGACAGCGTCTTGGTAAACAGGGAATAGGCGGTCGTGTTGAGCTCGTCCCGAGTCAGCTTCCCGTCGGAATCCGTGTCGATGCCGTTGAAATCATCCGACTGAACGCCCATCTCGTCTGAACTCAAGAGTCCATCCCCGTCCCGGTCCTTGCCGGCGACGAGGTCGTTGGTCATGTTCACGATGTCCATCCCGGCTTTGGCGTTGTTCAATTCGTCGGTATTGAGCACCCCATCCCCATCAGCGTCTACCGAACTGAAGTCGGTCGAAGACATTCCCAGGTCTTCGACTTCGGATGAACTCAAACCGCCATCTCCATCGGAATCGTAAGCCGACACCAGGTTCCGGGTCATCTCATCCACGGACCGGGCATAGGAAGCGACATCAAATGGACGGGGGCCCGGACCCTGGTAAGTCCCGGCCGACTCGACTTTGCTCCTTCCGGAACTCAAACTGAGAGTGTCCTCGAAAGCGCCCGCAAATCCCGTCGGACTCGAAGCGGAACCGACACTCGAATTCTTTCCGTTACCGGTATTCCGGTCGAGACCCCTTACTTGTGAGTAGTAATCAGCCGGGCCGTAAGTGTTCAGCTTTACGGAATCCATCTCTATCCCTCCCCTCAATTGAAATCGGCTCTACCATACGGCGACAACGAGGTTTGTTGTCGAATCTACCCTAAAAGCAACGTGCATGCCATTTTCATCAATCGACCATGTATAAAAGAACAGAACACGAAAAGGAGACCTGGAAACGTTGCTCGGACAATGAATATCTATCCTCCGCCCCTGGTTCGGGTGCTCCATCGGTATGCCTGAAGACGGCTTTCCCGATAAATACATGTCTCAATAACGGGAATAATTTGCTTCAACCGGAAAACTTTTCCGCAAAACGGGGCGATTTGCGCGGAGACAGCAGAAATAAACAACGGAGATAAGGGGATAGGAGGATGCGAAACCGGCAACTCCCGTACGGCAGGAGGCAACTAATGAGGCGAACGCCGCAACCCTACGACCCGGCGGTCTCGAGTTTCTTTGCGCGCCGCTCGGCCCCGCGGCGTATGCGCACGAAGGCGCGGTCGATTCCCATGGCCTTTCGCACCTCCCTCAAGGTTTCACCGGCGATCTCACGGACCCGCCGCGTGCCGTTCCACAGTATCTCGTCCACCAGGCCGGTCTCCTCCTCATAGTGGGCCATTCGGGTCCTGATGGGTCCCATGAAACGGACAAGAGCAGCAACGAGTCTGTCCTTGACCTCACTGTCCCCTACCGAACCCGTCCGGTAGCGGGCCTTCAACTCCTCGACCTCCTCCCGGTCGTCATTGAAGACGTCGTGGTAGACGAAAACCGGGTTTCCCTCCACCGTCCCCGGTGTGTCGGCATGTATCCGCTTGGGGTCCGTGAACATGCCGCGCACTTTCGAGGCCACCGTTTTTTCGTCGTCGTGGAGGAATACGGCGTTTCCCGCGGACTTCGACATTTTGACCTTCCCGTCCGTCCCCACCAGGCCCGGAACATCGCTCAGCATCGCCTCGGGTTCGGGAAACACATCCCCGTAGAGCCGGTTGAAACGGCGGGCGATCTCTCGGGTAATCTCGATGTGGGCGAGGTTGTCCCGTCCTACGGGCACGAGGTCGGCCCGCGACAGGAGTATGTCCGCGGCCTGAAGGACGGGGTATCCCAGGAGGCCGTAGGTTATGGAATCCTCGCTCATGTGGGCCGCCGCCGCCATGTCCTTTATGGAGGGAAGACGCAGGAGCCGGTTGGCCGTCACCATGTTTTGCAGCAAAGTATTCAGTTCATAGATCTCCGGAACGGCCGATTGCAGGTATACGGTCGTCGATTCGGGATCGACGCCCGCCGCCAGGTAGTCCAGGACGAGTCCGCGCGCGTTGTCGGCGATACGGCCGATATCGTCGCGGGTCGGTTTGGTCGTGAGCACGTGCAGGTCCGCGACTATGAGGATCGTGTCGTACCCGGACTGGAGCTTCACGCGGTTCTGAAGGCTTCCTACCAGGTGACCGAGGTGCAGACGGCCGGTGGGGCGGTCCCCGGTAAGTATGCGCTTGCGGTTCTTTCCAAGGGATTGGGAGTCGGTCGTTGTTTCCATGGTTTCACTGACAAAAAGCTGGAAAACGAAAAGCCCGGACCGGGCGGCGGTTCCGGGCTTTCCAATATTAAAGTTGAGTTCTCGGATCACTCGTTAGAGGTGCCCCAGGTAGCGCATGCGCTCCTCCCAGGCGGCGAGACGGGCCTCTTCCAGGTCTGCCCGCGTCCTCCTCAGATCTTCCAGTTCCTTCTCGGCATCCGCGAGACCCTCTTGACTCATCAGTCCTCCCGCGTTTGCTTGCCGAATCCGGCTCTTGAGATTCCTCGCCTTCGCTCCGGCCTCCCGGATACGCTCCAGGATCGCCAGTTCCCTGGAGGTAAAGATAGCGCTTTTATCGTAATCTCCGAAGCATCCCAGGGAAGCCTCGTCGCCGCCGCTGCCGGAAAGGCAACAGCCGCACTCCATGGGAAATAATGTCTCCACGCTTTGCTGTACCGACATAGAGTACCCTCCCCGCTCCATACGCCCGGCCCCACGTCATAAAAAGACGGAGCGGACGATGGTGAAGGCAATATATCAACCATGAATGTTCACGTTCGTTGGACCCGGTGACGTATTACTCGCTTTCTTCCCGCTCTGCTCTCGCGCTTCCGCCGCCGCCCCGAGGGGCCTATTATCGCAGATGCGCATTATTCCTTTGTCTACCACGCTCTCAGCCAATATAATGTAATACGTCATACCCTTCGGCGAAAGAGGGGGATTGCGGTTTCCCGGTATATTTTTGAGGTTTCGGAGGATATAAATCAATAATAGCAGAAGCAGAAAGGAGTTGAGACCGATATTATGCCCGTTCATCTTCCGGCCCCGGTCCGCGGGGCGCTGTCACTGATCATGTACGCGTTGAACACCGTGCTGTGCGGAACATCTCTCGTCCTCCTGGCGCTGGTGAAGATGCTCCTTCCGAATGAGTCGATGTACGGTCCCATCGATGTGGTGATGAATCGCATCGCCATGGCCTGGGTGCTTATCAATCGCTGGAACATGCAACTCACGAAGGACATTCACTGGGATGTGAGAGGGCTGGAGGGGCTGGACCCCGACGGCTGGTATCTCGTGGTTTCCAATCACCAGACGTGGCTCGACATTCCGGTTCTCCAGGATGTCTTTTACGGGAAGGTCCCTCCTCTCAAATTCATCACAAAGCAGGAACTGCTCTGGGCGCCTTTCCTGGGACAGGCGCTGTGGGCGCTCGACTTTCCGTTTATGAAGCGCTATTCGAAGGCCTTCCTGGAGAAGAACCCCCATCTCAGGGGCCGGGACGTGGAAACCCTCAAGAAGTCTTGCAGGCGACTGCGCAGGCGGCCTTCCGCCATCGTGAATTTCGTGGAAGGCACGCGATTCACCCCCCTGAAGCGCGACGCGCAGCACTCGCCCTACAGGCGTTTGCTCAAACCCAAGGCGGGCGGGATTGCACTCGTGCTTTCCAGCATGAACCACAGGTTGAACTCCATCCTCAACGTCACCATCGTGTATCCGGAGGGCGTCCGGAGCTTCTGGTCTTTCATGCGGGGAGAAGTCAAGGACATCAGGGTGGTGGTGGAAGAGCTTCCCGTCGGCGAGGAACTGATAGGAGACTACGACCGGGACGAGGAATTCAAAGAGAGAATCCGGGAATGGCTGGGAAAACTTTGGGAGGAGAAGGACAGACGGATTGAGGACATCCTGCGCGGGGCGGCAGATGAAAAGAGCGGAAGCCGGAACGAAGACCGCAACACGAGAACGGAATCATGAGAGGCCTGATCCAGGTAGCGGGCGTCATTGACTGGGAGGAAGCCCGGATGCTGGTCGAGGAAGGCGTCCGCCAGTTGGGATTTCCCCTGCGGCTTCCCGTGCACCGGGAGGACCTGTCCGACGATGAAGCGGCCCGCATCGTCCGCCGATTGCCCGCATCGGCGTCCGCCATACTGATCACCTACCTGGACGAAGCCCGGGGCATCGTGGGACTGTGTGAGAAGCTGGGAGTCGGCAGCGTCCAGGTCCACGGGGATATCTCGATGGAGGAAGCGGCGCGGCTGAGGCGGATTGCGCCGGAATTGCGGATCTTCAAGAGCCTCGTGGTGAGGGGTGATAATCTGCGTGAACTGGAAGCCATGGTGGACGGATTTCATCCCCATGTGGACGCATTCATAACCGACACCTTCGATCCCTCGACCACCGCGTCCGGAGCGACCGGAAAGACCCATGACTGGAGCATCAGCCGCAGGCTTGTCGAGATGTCTCCACGTCCGGTCATCCTGGCGGGAGGGCTCACGCCGCAAAACGTCCGTCGCGCCATCGGGGAGGTGCGTCCCGCCGGTGTGGATGTCCACACCGGCGTGGAGGGCCGCGACGGCAGAAAGGACCGCTTGCTGGTGAGGGCTTTCGTTGCCGGGGCCGTCGAGGCTTTCGCCGGCATTGGAAACGAATGATGGATGCCCGGAGGATGCGTCGGATTTAATTCGTAATCGATCAAATGGCGCTTGCCGACGTCGGGGAATTGCGGTATAGTAGCTTTTTGGAAGTGCCAAGCTCACTGGTGGGGCTCCCGGACTTCAAATCCGGTGTGGGGCAGTGAAGGCTGTCCCAGGTGGGTTCGATTCCCATGCACTTCCGCCAGTTCCCCTTCAGGGCTTGCCGCCGGGCTCGTTCAAGAAAACTCTCATCTTCAGCATGTTTTCCACTCCATTCATTTGATCGGCAATTAGCTCCCCGGCGTTTCGGTCGGAGAGAGAGATTGGAAGAGTCACGATTCAAAGGAAAGCGACCTCTTCCATGGATGAATCGATAGTACTGTGGCCATCATCCCTATCTGCCGAAGAAACGACCCAGAATACCCTTCTTTTCAGGCTCCGGTTCGGGTAGTCCGAGGCATCGGCAGATGACGGCCTCCACCTTTTCCTGCGAAACATTGGAGCCCTCGACCACGATCTCATCTCCCACCATGACGGCCGGCGCAACCGGAAGCTCCAGTTCGAAGTACTCGTCGCACTGGTATTCCGCTATGGGTTTGGAAGTCACCTCTATTTCGATATCCTTGTACTTTTCGCCCAACCTGGGCATCATCCGGATGAAATTCTTTCAGGGCTTGCCGTTGGGTTCGTTGAGGAAAAATCTCACCTTCAGCATCTTATTTTCTCCTTATCTTTAGCTGCCGCCTTTTTTAAGCTCCGCCATACGGCTCATGAACCGATCGGCAGGAAGGAAATCGACCAGGCGCAGGTCTCGCCTCTCCTTGCCGCCGGCATCCAGGAACACGATGGTTGGAACACCCTTAATTTCGTATTGCCGCAACAGTCGCTCGTGAACTGGGTTATCGCCCTTTGTCACGTCTACCTTGACCATAATGAAGTCACTTTCCGCCTGCTTTGCGACGGAAGCATCGTGGAAGGTGATTTCTTCAAGCTCCCGGCACGGCGTGCACCATGTCGCATAGAAGTCGATGATTATCGGCTTTTTCGACATCTGAGCGTCTTTTAACACTTCCTCTGAATAGGGCTTCCAGGTGACGCCGGGACCTTGCATCGCCCATGACGTCACGAGGAAAGTGGAGAGAACCAGGCATCCTACGCCTGTTCCACCCTTGAGCCATGGAAAAGCCCGAAAGTTTGCCCGACTTTTGTCGATCCACCCAAGGTGCAGTCCTGCAGCCAATGCGACAAATCCAAGCAGCACGTTTCCCCAGTGTCCGGGGAGAACAGGCCTTATGAAATGAACGGCCATCCCCACCAGGACCCATCCCATGAGCTTCCTTACCCATATCATCCAGCCCCCCGATCTGGGGAGTCTTTCGATCTGCCCCGAGAACATGGCAAGCAGGAACAGAGGCAGCCCAAGGCCCAGGCTCAGGGTAAAAAAGATCAGAAACCCGAGCCACGGACTTCCCATGCTCGCCACCCAGGTGAGAAGTCCCAGCACGAAGGGGCCGATGCACGGTGCTGCTACCACACCCAAGGTGAGCC
>CAYOVG010000119.1:0-18021 GCA_964407285.1 uncultured Syntrophobacteraceae bacterium | reverse complement strand
CTTTCCGTGGCGCTGGACCGAAGCCTGCTCGACGCGGAAGCGGCCAGAAAGGCGCAGCCGCGAGCATGGTCCAGGCCAGCGTGAACACAAATCCCAGAACCAGGCAAAACGGCCCTGTAGCCGTAACGGAGATCCCGAGCATCTCGAAGGGCGAAACTGCTTCACCCGGCGCAATGCTCCACACACTCCTGGCGGCCCTGATCCAGAGAATGCTCGCGGGCAGTAAGAAAGCCGACAGGGAGACCGCCGCGGCCAGAGCACGGCGACCGGCGCCGCGGGCGTGAAGCAGCCCCGCCGCCCGTCCCGCAATACCGCTCCCCGTAGCGCTCCAGAGCAGCCAACAGGCAAGTGCGAGCCCGACCGAGAGTTCGTTCCCGCAAAACAGCACCAGCAAATCCCTCAGGATGAGCACTTGCCCGACCGCGCCGGCAAGCCCCACTGCAAATGCCGCTGGTACGATTCCCCCCCTGATCTAGACCAACCCGGTTACGGCCAGCGTTTCACTCTCCGTGAACAGGCACGCCGTATTGAGAAGGATCTTTACACTGTTGCCCATCTTCGCCATGGCCAGGATGTAATCCACTTTGATGCCGCCCAGGAACACGGCGTCTTCCACGTCGGCGGCCTTGATGTTCATGACTTCCGAAACCGCGTCCACAATGATTCCCACCAGGAAAGCATCCGCATCGGATTGAATCTCCAGCACGATGATGCACGTACGCTCGTCGTACTCACGGTCCTCGAGACCGAACTTCGAGCGCAAATCCAGCAACGGGATCACCTTCCCGCGCAGGTTGATCACGCCCTTGATAAACGGAGGCGCCTGCGGAATGCTCCTGACCTGCATCATCTTGATGACTTCACGCACCGAGAAGATGCCGATTCCGTACTCCTGGCCGTCAAGGGTGAAGAAGAGATACTTCCCTTCCTTGTCGAGCATGGTCTTGGAAGTGCCCTCCCCTTCCTGCCTGCTCACTATGCTGGAGACGATCCTGGACACGTCGCGAAGCGTCGAACGCCGCCTGCCCGCCGAACTTCGGCACGCCACCTCTGCAAACCGGGTATCGACGAACTTCCCGACGTCGATGGGGCTACCGATTCCCATTTCATTTACCATATACTTCTGTATCCGCTCGAAGTCCTGGGCAATGGGGAATAGGTCGTTCGTCGTGATACCGTTGGTTTCCTTGAGGACGTTCTTCAGGATGGGGACTTTGAGCCCGAGGGTTTTATTGGGGTCGAGGAACGTGACGCCCACCTCGGCCGCAGTCTCGGGGCGTTTGTAGATGAACTCGCCCGCTTCCACCAGCATGTTCGTAAATTCCTGCACGGCTTCCGGATGGGACTGAACGATTTCATCACGCATGGCCACCACGCAGCACGGGTGATTGTCCCAGAGTTCGCCTGAAAGGAAGAGCAGTTCCGCCACGCCTTCGGATATAGCCTTGGTGCCCAGGGGTTCCGCCACCATGAACCCGTATCCGTCGGGATTGCCGGCGAGCGACTCCACCATCTTTATGGGCGGAATTACCTCGAAGAAAACGTCCGCGTCGGGGACTTCCTTGCCCGCCACGCCGGGCTTGAGTCCCAGTTCCTGCAGGAACATGTGCGTAAGCATGTGGTGGATGGACATGGCGTGAGGAACGTAAAATGTCTTGTTCCTGAAGATCGATTTCAGCGAACCCGATGATCCGGACGCCTTTTTCTGTACGCAGATGCTGCCGTTTTTGTGCGCCAGGAGCACCAGCTTGATGGGGACCCCGTAACCGAATAAATCCATCGCGATGGGAGCCAGGACGAAAGCCGCATCCACATCGCCTTTCTCGAGAGCCTGCTGGACGGGGTTCCACCCCATCATGCAACTGGTTTCCAGTTCGAAATGTTTGGGAGCAAGCTTCCCGGCCGTTATCAGATGCTTGAGGACTCCCAGCGTCAGATGGTCGGTAATCTGGATGTGAGCGATGTTGAGAAGAAGTTTGCCCGAATCCGTGAAACGGGGTTCCTTTATCTGGGGGTCCGCGTCTTTAGCCCCCTCTTCCTTAATCGCAAACGTATTTTCAATGACGCTGCTAAGTTCCGCAGGGCCGAAAGGCTTGGTGATGAAACTGCTTACACCGGCTTCGGTAGCCGCCGCCGTCTGCTTTTTCTCCCCCCGGGCGGTAGCCATGATAAAAGGTACGTGGCGGAACCCCTCGCTGGACCGCACCCACTTGAGAAGCTCGAAACCGTCCTTATGGGGCATGTTCCAGTCGCTCATGATCAAAGCGACGTCCCCCTCCCGGCTGAGCTTCTCTATGGCGTCATTCCCGTCATCGGCCTCGACGACGTTGTGAAAGCCGATTTCATTGAGGGCCTTGAGTTCCATTCTCCTGGTTATCTTGGAATCCTCGACCAGGAGTATTTTCAAATTGCGATCTACTGGCATCTATCTCTCCCCACTCTAGATTATCACCTGCTCCTCTCCCCTGCCGCCCATTCTACATTCTCATCCGGGAAACGACAATTATTATGTATCAAATGAGGGAAAAGGTCCGGAAATTCACCACCCCGTCACCCTTTCGTCATACGGCAAGGGGGAATTCGGCCGGATGCGGCCCCGTACACGGCCATGGAGCAGCCCAGCCATGGTTCGTGCAAGCAAATTTAGTGCCGCAACTGCTTTCATTGACGACGCTCTTCCGTTCGGTCTCATTGAAAAAACACTTGAAGTGATTTGGTATAAGCACATCAGATTTATCCCTGATTGAACTGCCACGGTCCGCGGAACACATTTTCCTGACGGCGAATCAGCCGGCCCATGGAATGGCCGGACCGATTCTTACCTCCCGAGTCGGAAATTCCGGTTCCGGCGTCTTTTTCGATTTGCCTCTTCATTTCGCTTGACATCGAAGGGCGGGTTCCGTTATAAAGCCCATGTTGAACATAGGCACGTAGCTCAGGGGGAGAGCGCTACCTTGACGCGGTAGAAGTCGGCGGTTCGATACCGCCCGTGCCTACCAAATTAAAATTCAGATGAATGTCTGTCTCCACGCGGAAGGAGTTTGAGGTAACGGGTTGAGTATAACCTGTTATCGCATCGGTGTCCGGAATGCACCAGGGAGGGTCTTCATCAGGGAACAGGTCGATAGTGCGTTGATTCGAGGCGTCTTTTCCTGTTGGTGGGGAGAGGTGCCTTTTTTATTCACCCCTCACGCCCAATCCCGCCGCCCCGGCCCATTCGTCATGGTTCCTCCTTATTTTATACTTTGATCTCATAGGAATTCGATATGGCTTCCGAGCAAATTCAGGTGACATTTCCAGGCGGGCGAACGGAATCCCTGGATAAAGGAATATCTGTCGCCGAAGCCCTCGCAAAGGGGGATAAACCGAATCAGAAATGGATTGCGGCACGGGTGGACGGGCGCCTCGTGGACCTTACGACCCACATCGAGGAAGACACCACCGTCGAAGGGGTCACCGCCGACTCTCCCACCGGCCTCGAAATACTTCGCCACAGCACGTCGCACATCATGGCACAGGCCGTCAAATCCATCTATCCCGATGCGAAGGTAGCGATCGGACCCGCCATTGAGAACGGCTTTTACTATGATTTCGACGTGAAGCAACCGTTTACGACCGAAGACCTGCAGAAGATCGAAGCCGCGATGGCCGATATCATCTCGCGCAAGCTCCCCTTCACGCGCAAGGATGTCTCCCGCGAGGAGGCGATCGACGCCTTCAAAAACATGGGAGAGAAGTACAAGGTCGAACTACTCGAGGAAATCGACGCTCCGGGTGTTTCCACCTACCAGCAGGGGAGCTTTGTCGATCTGTGCCGCGGACCGCACATCCCGAACACCGGTTACGTGAAGGCTTTCAAGCTCCTCAGCGTTGCCGGGGCCTATTGGCGCGGCGATGAGCGTAACCCCATGCTCCAGCGCATTTACGGCACGGCGTTCGCCGACCCCAAAGCCTTGAAGAAGTATCTTACCTTTCTCGAAGAAGCTCAGAGGCGGGACCACCGCAAGCTCGGAAAAGAGTTGGACCTCTTCAGCTTCAGCGACGAAGTGGGGGCAGGGATGGTGATTTACCACCCCAAGGGGGCCATTATACGGCATATCCTGGAGACCTTCGAGAAGCGTGAGCATCTGCGCAGGGGCTACCATATCGTGGTGGGGCCGACGCTCCTCAAGACCGACCTCTGGAAGCGCTCCGGCCACTTCGACCACTACCGCGAGAACATGTACTTCACCGAGATCGACGAGCAGTCTTACGGCGTAAAACCCATGAACTGCCTGTCCCACATGCTTATATATAAATCCAGGGTCAGGAGCTACCGGGACCTGCCGCTACGCTACTTCGAACTCGGCACCGTGCATCGCCACGAGAAATCCGGAGTGCTGCACGGACTGCTGCGCGTGCGGCAATTCACCCAGGACGACGCCCACATCCTGTGCACCCCGGACCAACTCCAGCAGGAAATCAAGAACATTATCGATTTCGCTATTGAAGTGATGAGCATGTTCGGGTTCGAGTACGAGATGGAAATCAGCACCCGGCCGGAGAAATCCATCGGTAGCGACGAAGATTGGGAGCGGGCGACCAACGCGCTCATGGATGCGCTGAAGGACAAGGGCCTGCCCTTCGACGTGAATCCGGGCGACGGAGCCTTCTACGGGCCGAAGATCGACGTCAAGCTCAAGGACGCCCTGGACCGCCGCTGGCAATGCGCCACCATCCAGTGCGACTTCACGCTCCCCGAGCGTTTCGATCTCACCTACGTGGGTTCGGACGGCGCCCGCCACCGCCCGGTAATGGTGCATCGCGTGCTGCTGGGAGCCATCGAGCGCTTCATGGGGGTACTCATCGAACACTATGCGGGGGCCTTCCCCACGTGGCTCGCACCGGTCCAGGCCGTCGTCATGACCGTGACGGACAGCCAGTTGGATTTCGCTCGGGAGGTGTTCAGCCGGCTGAGCAGCGCCGGGATGCGAGTGGAGCTCGGTGACCGAAACGATAAACTCAGTTTCAAGATCAGGGAAGCGCAACTCCAGAAGATCCCTTACATGCTCGTGATCGGCGACCGGGAAGTGGAAGCGGGGGCGGTGCGTCCGCGACGCAAGGACGGGACTCAGTTGGATCCGATGAGTCCGGAAGCTTTCATTGAACTGATCGAGAAGGAATGCAGAGAAGCGACGGGTGGTCGAGTCGGTGTCGGTACATTATAATAGAGAATGGGTGCGCCGGAGACGGTTGCGCCGTAAGCTTCTTCCCTTGACGTAAGGGAAACGCTGCTTTGAAAGGACGCCGGCAGGGCGGAGTTTCGGCCCCCTCGGCCGCGGTCCTGTCGATGGCGGGGCCGCAACCCCGCCCTGCCGGGGAGGTTTGGACCGTCTTGGTTCCGACTGGCCCGGTCGAGGAGAAAAAATAGCACAGGAGAAAGGACAAAGTGACGAAAAAAGAAGAAAGTTCCCTGAGCAAACAAGTGAATGTGAATGAGAAAATTCGTGCTTCCGAAGTTCGCGTCGTCGGGTCCGACGGAAGGCAACTGGGAGTAATGCCTCTGAACCGCGCTCTCGATCTGGCCGCACAGGAAGAACTTGACCTGGTGGAGGTTGCCGCCGGCGCCGACCCGCCCGTCTGCAAGATCATGGACTACGGCAAGTTCAAATACCAGCAGAACAAGAGGGTCCAGGAGGCGAGAAAGAAGCAGACCGTTATTCAGGTCAAGGAGGTCAAAATGCGACCCAAGACCGACGAGCACGATCTGCAGGTTAAGATTCAGCACATCAAGCGCTTCCTCGGCCAGAAGGACAAAGCCAAAGTGTCGGTGCTTTTCCGGGGCAGGGAGATTGCTTATGCCGATCAGGGAACGAAGATGTTGGAGCGCATCACCGAAGAACTCAAAGAGGAGGCCGTCGTGGAGCAGTCGCCCAAGATGGAGGGCCGAAATCTCGTTATGGTGCTGGCGCCCAAACCTTGAGGATCACGAATCGGGGCGGCGCCGCTGAAACCGGTTCCCCAACCACGAAAGATGCGAGAAGCGCGAAAAGGTTCTTTGCTCTGGTGATGGTGGATTTTGGGACCGATATGCGGAGCCGGCTGTAGTCGAAAGAGTATAGCGGTACTACCGTTTTGTTCGTGGTTCTTGAAATAAATGCAAAAACTATTGACATGTATATGGAATCCCAATATACTACTCGCTTTGTTATATGCGGATTCCGATGGATATTTACGACTTTCGACTCCTGGTGGGGTTTATTGCAGAGGGAGGTTTCTGTGCCGAAGATCAAGACCAATCGCGGGGCCGCCAAACGCTTCAAAACGACGGGAAGCGGGAAGTTTGTACGGGCCAAGGGGAACAAGAGCCACATTCTTACGAAGAAATCGTCCAAGCGCAAGCGCGGCCTGAGACGGGATGTGGTGGCTCATGCGGTGAACACGACCGCTCTGAAACGAATGATGCCCTATCTGTAGGTGCTTAAGGACGGAGGGAACCCGAACGCGGGCTTCCCGGTTTGATATACGAGGAGTGTGAGGTATGCCTAGAGTAAAAAAAGCGGTGAAGTCTCGCGAGCGCCGCAGGAAGACACTGAAAATGGCCAAGGGGTTCCGGGGCGCGCGTGGAAATCTTCTGCGCCAGGCTTCCGAAACCGTCGATCGTGCTCTCAAATTCGCCTATCGCGACCGCAGGGTGCGTAAGCGTTCGTTCCGGGGCCTTTGGATTTTGCGCATCAATGCGGCGGCCCGCGAGCACGGCCTGAGCTACTCCCGGTTCATGAACGGACTCAAGAAGGCCAATGTCGCCCTGGACAGGAAGGCGCTGGCCCATCTAGCCATGATGGAACCCGAAGCTTTCGCTCAACTTGCTCAGATCGCAAAAGAAGCTGCCTAACTGATGGAAGAGAACATTCGCTCGCTTCGTGAAGCGGCCCTGAAAGATATTGCCGGCGCCGGTCGGAACGCTCAAACCCTGGAGCAGATCCGGGTCCGGTACCTCGGAAGAAAAGGGGAACTGGCCCTGCTGTTCAAAGCGGTGCCCAATGCCCCCGCGGAAAAGCGGCCCGAACTCGGAAAGCTCTTAAACGAGGTCAAAAACGAGCTTGAGACCCGACTATCCGAGGCGATGGATCAGGCCAGGGAATCGCTGAGCCGTCCGGCGGCGCGCATGGATGTGACCGTTCCAGGCCGGAAGCCGCTCCGTGGCCGATTGCACCCCATCACGCAGATAGCCGCCGAGATTTCGCGGATCTTTCACAGGTTGGGCTTCGAGACGGTCGAGGGGCCGGAAGTCGAGTTGGACTACTACAACTTCGAGGCCCTCAACATACCGAAGGACCATCCCGCCCGCGATATGCAGGACACCTTCTATGTTTCCGAAGATGTCGTGCTGCGCACCCATACCTCGCCCATACAGGCGCGGGTCATGGAGAAGCGCAAGCCGCCCATTCGGATCATTGCGCCGGGCAAGACCTATCGCCGGGATTCGGACATTACGCATACCCCGATGTTCCACCAGGTTGAAGGCCTGATGGTTGACAAGGACATCTCCTTCGGGGACCTCAAGGGAATCCTCGCCACGTTTGTGCACCAGATGTTCGGGCCGGATGTAGAGCTTCGTTTCAGGCCGAGCTTTTTTCCCTTCACGGAGCCGAGCGCCGAGGTGGACATCCAGTGCGTGATGTGCCGGGGCTCCGGGTGCAGGGTGTGTTCCCACACTGGATGGCTCGAAATCTTGGGGTCCGGAATGGTCGATCCCGAAGTCTTCAAGATGGCCGGGTACGACCCCGAAGAGGTCAGCGGTTTTGCCTTTGGGATGGGTATCGAACGCATAGCCATGCTCAAGTTCGGGATTGACGATCTGCGGCTCTTTTTTGAAAACGACCTGCGATTTCTTAAGCAGTTCTGATCCGGGTTCCAGGTCACTCCCCTGCCCCCTGATAGAGTGGGACAAACGGACACGGATGAGCACGGATGAACAGAGATGAACACCGGGCAGCACGGATAAAGGGAAAAATCTATTCTCATAGTGTCCGTGTACATCGGTATTCATTCCTGTCCATCCGTGTCTCGTTTGTGGCTTCCGCGTACGCATCGGCATGCTCTTTCATTGAAGAAGAGATGGACACGAGGAATGTAGAGAATGATAGTAACGCTTGAATGGCTCCGGGACTTTGTGGATATCGGCCTTTCCGTCGACGAACTGGTTCATCGGCTGACCATGACGGGTCTCGAAGTGGACGGGGTCGAGGAGCGTGGCGCGCACCTGGAAAAGGTCATCACGGCTCGCGTGGACAGCGTAGGGAAGCATCCCAACGCAGACCGCCTCCACCTTTGCCGGGTGAGCGACGGTCGCAACAGTTACCAGGTGGTATGCGGAGCGCCCAACGTTCGCGAGAACGCAACGATAGCGCTGGCCCTTCCCGGCGCCCGGCTCCCGGGCGGCATCACGCTGAAGGAGGCGAAAGTTCGGGGTGAACTCTCCCAGGGAATGATCTGTTCACAAAAGGAACTGGATCTGGGCGATGATGCGAGCGGCATCTGGATACTCTCCGACGATGCAACCGATGACGATATCCCCCTGGGGGCGCCGTTGGCAGATGCGCTCGGGATCAGGGACACGGTGCTGGATGTTTCCATCACGCCCAACCGGGCGGATTGCCTCTCCATCATGGGTATTGCCAGGGAAGTCGCCGCGATATGCGGCTCACGCATCCGCTACCCCGCCATTTCGGTGCGAGAAGACGGTCCCCCCATAGAATCGCTCGCCTCCGTCACACTGGAAGACCCCATCGGGTGCCCGCGTTATGCCGCGAGGCTCATCCAGGGGGTCACCATCGGTCCATCCCCCCGTTGGCTCCGGAACAGGCTGGAAGCCGTCGGGCTTCGCTCCATCAACAACATTGTCGATGTGACCAACTGGATTCTCATGGAGATGGGGCAACCCCTCCACGCGTTCGACTTCGACCGCCTGAAGGAACACAGGATCGTGGTGCGCCGCGCCCGTACCGGAGAACGTTTCACGACGCTCGATTCTACCGAGAGGACCCTTTTCGACGATACGCTGATGATCTGCGACGGGGCGGGGCCGGTAGCCATTGCCGGAATAATGGGCGGGCTCAATTCGGAAATCGTGCAGGAAACGAACCGGGTCCTCATCGAGAGCGCCTTCTTTCAGCCCCAGTCGATACGCCGCACTGGTAGGAAGCTGGGACTTCGCACGGAATCGTGCTACCGCTTCGAGCGTGGAACGGACCCGGAAGGCGTTATCCGGGCAGTCGACCGCGCGGCGCTGATGATGCAAGAGCTTGCGGGCGGAGTAATCGCAAAGGGAAGAATAGACGAATACCCCAATCCCATCAAACCGCCCGTGCTGAACCTGCGCGTGGAGAGGACCGCCAAATTTCTTGGCATTCCGATCGGATCGGCGAAAATGGCGAACGCTCTGCGGTCCATCGAAATGGAAGTCGATGATTCCGACCCGGCGACGCTGCGCGTCGTGCCGCCGCCCTTCCGGCATGACATCAGCCGGGAGGTGGACCTGGCGGAGGAAGTGGCCAGGCTGGCCGGGTACGACAGTATCCCGGTCACTCAGCCGGAAGTACGGATCGCATCCGCGCCCGAGAACCCGCACCTGCGGATGCGGGAGGATACCAGGCGGACGCTGGAAGGCTACGGTCTTTGCGAACTCGTCACCTATTCCTTTATCTCGCGCCAGTTGTTGGCGCATCTGCGGCTCCCGCAGGATGACCCGAGGCTCCATCCGATCGAGGTGAAAAACCCGATCAGCGATGAGCAGGACGTAATGCGAACCACCCTGACTGTGGGGATACTCCAGACGGCCGCATACAATCTCGACCACAAGAACGAAGACCTGAAGCTCTTCGAACTCAGCAAGGTCTTTCTCCCGTCCGACGGCGCGCCCCTACCCGAGGAGAAATTCCACCTGGCCGGGGTCCTGGCCGGCAGGCGGTACCCCGATCTTCTCTACGGAGGCGATGAACAGGTCGATTTTGCGGACGCCAAGGGGCTTGTGGAAGCGGTGCTCGCCCTCTTCCATCTAACAGAGCCGGTGCGATTCAACACGGAGGGCATGCCGCCGTACATGGATCCGTGGAGGTCGGCTTCCGTTTTCGCCGGCGATGAATACGTGGGCACGCTGGGGCAGATCCACCCCGATGTGGCAAAAGCGTTCGATCTCAAGAAGGATCTGTTCGTTTTCGAACTCGACTTCGACCGGCTCTTCGCCCTCAGGCAGCCGCGCCCCTTGTTCCGTTCGATGCCCAAATTCCCTGCCGTGGGGCGCGATATGGCCGTCATCGTGAATGAGGACCTGCCGGTGCAAAAGCCTCTCGACCTGATAAGAGAGCAGCGGGAACCGCTTCTCGAAGAAGCCGAAGTTTTCGATCTGTACCGGGGAACCCAATTCGGAGAGGGCAAGAAGAGCGTCGGCTACAGACTCGTGTACCGGGCGCCGGACCGGAGTCTCACGGACGAAGAAGTGAATCTGGTTCACAACCGGCTGGTGGACAAGGTCGTGAGCGCCTTCAACGCGGTGCTGCGCTGAAACCGGTGAATGGATGAGTCGGTGAATCGGCAAAGCCATTCGATTGTTGTTCGCCGGCTCTTAAGTTTCTTCAGCCCCCTGAAGGATTAGGGAAGCTGGTTTAATGGGGTGGATGTATGGCCGCACCTTCGCCGAATAAGGACGGCGCAAAGGACAGCGCACCGGAACCGCAAAAGATAGCGCCGTGCCAGGTGACCATTCATGTGGAGGACAAAGTTCTCCATGGGACATCGGTCAGTTTCAGCGATGCGGGCATGCTTGTGTTGTGCCGTCAGCCCGTTGAGTTGAATACGAAGCTGAGACTTCTTCTTCAATTCCCGGACATGAAAAAACCGATAGAAATATGGGGAGAAGTTGTCTGGACGAATATCCATGGGCCGGACGACATCATCACCCCCAGGGGCATGGGTGTCAAGTTCACTCCCGATGACGCCGATACGCCCAGGATGTTGGTGGAGTTGTCGTCACTCTATATCAATACCACTGAAGTCAGTTATCATTGCTACTATACTTGAAGAGGTCCGGTCCCCCTCGACCATCGTCACGACGTCTTACCCGCCCCGGAGGTTGCCCGGCAACCGGTCGGGGCTTGTGCTTTTTGGGGGTGTTACGGGTTGCAGGTTGGGTTGGGGTCGGATTACAGCGACTCACAACATACACCGGTGCTTTTTTGCATTGAAGGCAAGTATGGTTGTAACAGGGAGTGCCCGGGCCACCCGAACAACGAAAATCGGATGATGGGTATGGAGTCCGTCTCCTAACCCGTAACTCACAACCCGAAACTCGCAAACCAATCATGGATGTATAACATGGCAGCTAGACTTGAAATCACTCTTAAGGCGGACCTCTTCGATTCCGAAGGGGCGGGCCTTTGCCGGAAGATCAGCGACTATTTTGGATGGCAGGCCGGAGATGCCCGTGTCATCCATATCCTCACCCTGAACACCGGGCTGTCGCAGCAGGAACTCGAGGCTGTACGCCAGGAGATTTTCACTAACCCGGTCACCCAGGATTCGGCGTTCGGGAGCCTGGCATCCGATTTCGATTGGGCGATCTGGGTGGGATATCGGCCCGGCGTACGAGACACGGCGGGGAGCGTCGCAATCGAAGCCATTTCCGATTACCTGGGCCGAACCCTTGGACCGGAAGACGCGGCGTACACCTCGAAGTTGTTCCTTTTGTCGGATTCACAGCTCAAACGAGAGCAAGTGCGGATCGTCGCACGGGAACTCCTGGCCAACGACATTATCCAGCAGTGGCGCATCTATTCGAGGGACGAGTGGGATGGCGTCCGGGGGGTGGGAATTATCCTCCCCAAGGTCATACTGGAGCACACGCCGGCAGTGGCCGAAGTCCCGATTCCGTCCGACGAAGCGCTCATGCGGCTCAGCCGTGAGAGAAATCTCGCCCTCAATCCCCAGGACGTTCCAGTGATACGGGAGTACTTCCTGCGCCCCGACATCCAGGAGGCGCGCCGCGCGGTGGGGCTCTCACTGCCGACGGACCTGGAACTGGAGACGATTTCGCAGGCGCGAAGCGACCACTGCAATCACAATACGTTTCGAGGCCGATTTATCTACACCGATTCGGAAACGGGCGAGACCGAAGTTATCAACGATCTTTTCAAAACGTGCATCAAGTCTCCTACCCTCTCCATCCGGGACAGGAAGGACTGGGTGGTGTCGGTCCTGTGGGACAACGCCGGACTCGCGCGCTTCGATGAGAACCACTACTACGCCATCAAGGGAGAAACCCACAACAGTCCTTCCAATATGGAAGCATATGGCGGTTCGCTCACGGGCATAGTGGGCATTTACAGAGATATCATGGGAGCGGGAAAAGGCGGCAGGCTCATTGGTGGGCTCTACGGCTTCTGTGTCGGACCGAGGGACTATGACGGGCCGCTCCGGCCGCACCTCCATCCGCGACGCCTCCTCGACGGCATCGTCGAAGGCGTCAAGGACGGCGGGAACAAGCACGGGGTGCCGACCCCCTTCGGAAACCTTTACTTCCATCCGTCCTACCTGGGGAAGTGCCTGGTGTTCGTTGCGTCGCTCGGGATCATGCCGAAAGAAGTCGCGGGCCGGCCGGCGGAGGAAAAGCGGCCGGAACCGGGCGATCTCATTATCATGTGCGGGGGCCGGGTCGGAAAGGACGGCATTCACGGCGTTACGGCGTCGAGCGAGATCTACACGGAACACACTCCGGCGGGCCATGTTCAGATCGGGGACCCCTACACGCAGAAGAAAATGCACGATTTTCTGCTGGAAGCGCGTGACGAGGGGCTCATCACGTTCATCCCCGACAACGGGGGCGGCGGGCTTTCTTCATCGATCGGCGAATCGGCGCGCATGGCGGGCGGGGCCGTTCTGGACCTGGAGAAGGCGCCGCTCAAGTACGCGGGCCTGGACGTATGGGAAATATGGGTTTCGGAATCCCAGGAGCGCATGTCGGTGGCGATACGGCCGGAGAGTCTCGAACGCTTCATGCAATTGTCGCGAAAACACGAAGTCGAGAGCACTGTCATCGGCTGCTACGAGGCGACCGGGAAGCTCCACCTCAGGCACAACGGGAAAACGTGCGCCTATCTCGATGTGGATTTCACGGACGAAGGCTTTCCGCAGTGGGAGTTCGAAGCCCTCTGGCAGCCTCCGGCGGAACGGGGTCTGACGGAACCGGTGCTGGCGGAGCCCGTCGAGTACGGAAAGTTGCTCCACGCCATCCTTGCGGCCCCGAACATCTGTTCGCGGGAGTGGATACAGCGCCAGTACGACCATGAGGTGCAGGGCGGGAGCGCCGTCAAGTTCATGATCGGGCGGGAGCGCGATGTGCCGGGAGACGCCGTGGTGCTCCGTCCCGTGCTGGAGAGCAACCGGGGGCTGGCGGTCAGCCAGACCCTGAACCCCACGTATTCGCAAATCGATGCGTATCACATGATCGGAGCTACCATCGACGAGGCGGTGCGTCGTCTCGTGGCCGTTGGGGCAAAGCCCGACGAGATCGGCGGCGTGGACAACTTCTGCTGGCCGAACATCCAGTACGATCCGGTCCGGAACCCGGACGGGCGGCTCAAGGCGGCGCAGCTCGTGCGCGCCAACCGGGCGCTCCGGGATGTCTGCCTGGCCTACGGCATACCGCTTCTATCAGGCAAGGACAGCATGTACGTGGACGGGAACCTGCCGGGAACTTACGGGGAACGCCACAAAGTGTCGGGCCTTCCCACCCTGCAGTTCACGGCGGCCGGCATCGTGCCCGATATCGGGAGCGGCTGCATCACCATGGAAGCCAAAGCCGCCGGCGACATGGTCTACGTGCTCGGGAAGACGAGGAACGAACTGGGTGGCTCCGAATATTATGAACTACTGGGTTACGTGGGGGCCAACGCCCCGCGCCTCTACCCGGAGGAGTCCATCCCGCTCTACCGGGCGCTGCACGAGGCTATAAAGGCCGGGACCGTCGCGTCCTGCCGGGGGATTTACCGGGGCGGGCTGGCCGTTCATGCGGCTATGACGGCGTTCGGCGGGCTGCTCGGGATGGAACTCGACATTGCCGCAGTACCGCAAGGAGAAGACGGCGAATCAGCCGGTGCGCTCCGGCACGATCAACTCCTTTTCAGCGAATCTCCGGGGCGTTTCCTGGTCACCGTGCCGCCCGGTCGCCGGGATGATTTTGAGAAGCACTTCCAGGGGCTGCCCTTTGCGTGCGTGGGAAGGATAACGGAGGAACCGCAATTCCGTGTTATTGCGGGCGGAGAAAGCGGCCCCGCGGGTAGCGGGGAATCTACTCCCGGCCGCCTGGGCGGCGGTGAGTCAAGCGGCGGGGTGCTGATCGATGAACCGGTCCGCATTCTCAAGGAATCGTGGAAGAAGCCCTTCGGAGGTCTCCTATGAGTAGTACTGTTCGTGCTCTGGTTTTAACCGGTTTCGGTTTGAATTGCGACCTGGAAACGGCCTATGCCCTGGAAACGGCCGGGGCCGCGGTGGAAAGGATTCACCTCAACAGCCTGATCGGGGGTGAGCGGCGGATCGAGGATTTTCAAGTCTTCGTCGTGGGGGGCGGATTCTCCTGGGGGGACGACCACGGGGCGGGAGTGATCCTCGCGATGCGGCTCAAGCACCGCCTGGGCGATGAACTGCTTCGCTTCGTCGAGCGCGGCAACCTTGTGCTGGGAATCTGCAACGGGTTCCAGGTGCTGGTGAACCTGGGCATCCTCCCCGGATTCGATGCAAGCTCACTCAAACGCGAAGTGGCCTTAATCAATAACGACTGCGGGCAGTTCCGCGACCAGTGGGTGAACCTCGCTTTCAACGGTTCGACGCCGTGCGTTTTCGCCACCGGGCTGAAGACCCTGGAATTGCCCGTCCGGCACGGAGAGGGTAAGCTCTACGCCCGGAGCAACGTGATCGAACGACTGGAGGCAAACGGCCAGGTGGTGATGCGCTACGCGTTGCCGGACGGTCAGCCTGCGGCGGGGACCTTCCCCCACAATCCGAACGGGTCGGTAGCCGACATTGCGGGCATCTGCGACCCCACGGGCCGGGTCTTCGGCCTCATGCCGCACCCGGAGGCGTTCAACCACTGGACCAATCACCCCGACTGGACCTTCAAGAAAGAGCAGCACCGGCGCAAGGGCCTTCCCCTGCGGGAAGAGGGCGACGGAATCAAAATCTTCAGGAATGCTGTGAAGTATTTCGAGTAATCGATTATGGGGTGAGATTCTTGAACCGCCAAAGATATTGAATTCCGCGGGAAATCCTTATGAATCGAGACACGGGCACGATTGAATGACCTAACGGCGCCGACTTCACTCTGGAGCTCCTGGAAATAGAGCAAGAGGTAAGGAAAAGCACCCGCTGCCTTCAGGAAGATGCGGCGCCGACTATAAAACCGACCCGAGACTGCGAAAGTGAGAGTAAGGAGGTCTTTTATAAAGACATTGCGGCGGCAATTATATTCCGGAGCCGGCCCTGGTTGCTGCACAAGCCGGCAAGATCATGGGCCGCATCATGTTGACGAAGCCCCATCTCGCTGTTGATGGTAACCAGGAGTTCGAAGCGCTTCCGTTGGCCCCCACTTTAGCGCCACGACGCATCATCATCGAATCCATTTTTCGCGAAATTATCGACTTCATCCTCCAAAGCCCCTGGGAAAACCTATCACAGCCCGCGGAACACCCTCCCTGATTCTGCGCAACGGAGAATTTGAGGGAGGATGTTCCGTGGAAATGCGGCTTTCGCTCAGACGCCTTGCACACCTCATTCATCAAAGCGTATGCCTCCTCTGCTTCTCGTCGGACTGCTGTTGAATTCAATGCATCAACAATGCATATCAACTCAACTGCAATGCAGCTTTGGCGCCTTTGGTGCAAAGGCGATCAAGTGAGGCTGCAGACAGAGTCATCCCGATAGGATTTGTATAAAGCATCGTACATCTTCGATGGAAAATGGAGAAAAGCCCGTCGAGATACTCACCGCCCCGGAGCTTTGCAGACCATGAACCCCTTGATATGGAGCGGCGCATGATTCGAAGAGACGGAAAGATTATCTGGCTTCAGGACCGGGCAGTATCCATGGATAATGGCTATGGACATGTCCCTTCCCTTCAGAGCATTGCAGTCGATATCGCCGAACGCAAGTCGGCCGAAGAGTCTCCGCGGGAAAGCGAGGAGAAGTACAGAAGTGTATTCAGGGCCGCTAAGGATGCCATCATCATTACAGACGGCGAAACCGGCAAGATTCTTGACGTGAACGAGTCCGCCTGCAGTCTGTACGGCTACTCGCAGGAAGAGATGCTGTCCATGGAGTGCGTAGCGCTCTGCGCCGGACCGGAGGAGCGAAGAGAGCCCGCCGGGGAAGTTGCACACAGCATTCCCCTTAGCTACCATCGGAAAAAGGACGGCGCCGTTTTCCCCGTTTCGATTTCCAGGAGCTATCACATCCGGGGAGGACGGCGTATGCATACCTGCGTGATTCGCGATATCAGCGAGCGCATCAGGTCCGAACGAGAACTCAGGCTCCTTTCCGCAAGACTCCTGGGAGCCCAGGAGGAGGAGAGAAAGCGCATTGCCGCGGAACTACACGACAGTATCGGAGCGATGTTGAGCGCCGTCAAGTACAGTCTCGAAAACACTCGAACCATTATGGAAAAGGGCGCTGCATCTCCTGAATGTCTGGACGGCCCGGTTGCCATGATTCAGCAAATGATGGAAGAAGCCAGGAGGCTGATGTCCAATCTGCGACCATCCATGATCGACGACCTGGGGATATTGCCGACCATCGACTGGTTTTGCAGGCAATTCGAGGGCATATATTCGAGCATTAGGATCGACAAAGAGATCGGGGCGGAAGAGAGGGACGTACCGGAAGCTTTGAAGATTATTGTCTTCAGAGTAATCCAGGAGGCCTTTCACAATATTGCCAAGCACAGCGGGGCTGATTTCGTGAAGTTATCCCTGATGAGAGATGGAAAAACGTTGGAACTTCTCATCGAGGACAATGGAATCGGGTTTGACCCCGATGTCGCCACGCTCACGGGCAGCACCGGTGAACGACTCGGACTGACCAGCATGAGAGAGCGTGTGGAACTCTCCGGAGGGTGCCTCTCTATTACGACGGCATCGGGAAAAGGGACATCCATTGCAGCCTCCTGGCCTGCGACCTCATCAGCATAGCCGATGAGCATGCTGGAAGGCCGCGGTTTCGGTGCGTTTTCTCGGGTCCGGATTGGCCGGCGGCGGGCGGCAGGCATTCAGGTCGCCATAAGCACCACGCTCAAACCATCGGAGAAAACGAACGTGTTCTTCCGTAGGGCTTTCCCTACAGTATTGAAGGGTTTTTCATTCACTTCGGGAGAGAATAGAACGATGTCCCTGGATCAACTATTCATATGCATCGTGGACAGCCGGTGGGGTGGACACATTAAGGGGCAAAGGGACAAACCCGAAGCACCACGAGGCTGGGCTACGGTACATACACGAGCATTGTGACGCTGCTTACAGCCGACGAGGAATTGAATCCGCGGTTCACAACCCTCACCCGCAACCCGTCACCCGCCCCCCCCCGACCAATCCCCTCACCTCCGGACTCGCAAATCGCAACCCTGACCTGCAACATTAGACATTGCTGTGCATACCGGAATTCGTTAGTTTGTAGTGACTCTTGACAGCAATAATGATAATATTTATCCCCTCCAGTATGCAGTTACATGAAATTCACAGGATATTCATAGGCCATGCTCGAGGGGGGGAAAGCAACACCCGGTCCCCGTACCGGGTCCGATACGGACCCGTGCGGTAACCAGAGGGAATACCCGAACAAAACGGAGAAGCGGTTTGCACTATGGCCAGGATAAACATGGAACAGCTTAAACCCGGTATGGTGCTGGGAGAGGAATTGAGGAACTATAACGGCCGTTTCCTGCTGGAAAAGGGTGTCAGGCTTACGGAGAACCACCTTCGCTTCATGAAGATATGTGGC
>CAYOVG010000118.1:0-18032 GCA_964407285.1 uncultured Syntrophobacteraceae bacterium | reverse complement strand
GGTCGTGTAGGCCTTTACGATCCCGACGACCTTGCCGATGCGCGTCGGTCCAAACCCCGAACCGGAGCATGCATTGCCGGCCACGGTGCTGGACGACGTCACGTAGGGATACGTGCCGTGGTCGATGTCCAGGTGAGTCCCCTGGGCGCCCTCGAAAAGAATGGGACGGCCGCCGCGGTCCGCTTCGAACAGGATTTCCGATACGTTGTCGGCATAAGGCGCGAGCCGCTTCCCGTACGCCAGGTACTCGTCCGCAATGGCCGCCTCGTCCAGCGGCTCCATCCCGTAGTAATTCCTGAACATGAAGTTCTTTTCTTCAAGACCGCGGGCAAGCTTCTCCCGAAGCACACTCTCGTCGAACAGGTCGTGGACCCGGATTCCCGTCCGGGCGGCCTTATCCTCGTAACACGGCCCGATACCCCGCCCCGTCGTCCCGATCTTGGCCTCTCCCTTCCTGGACTCGCGAGCCAGGTCCAGGGCCTGGTGGTACGGCATGATGATGTGCGCATAGCGGCTCACGACCAGGTTCTCCGGGGTCACATCCACCCCGTACGACTGCAGGCTGTCCATTTCGTGGATCAAAACCTTGGGGTCTATCACCACTCCATTGCCGATCATGCAAACCTTTCCACGGTGGAGAATACCCGAAGGAATCAAATGGAAAATAAACTTCTGCCCGTTGACCACGAGGGTGTGTCCGGCATTGTTCCCCCCCTGGAAGCGAACCACATAGTCCGCCTTCTCCGTAAGCAGATCCACGATCTTGCCTTTTCCTTCATCTCCCCACTGCGTCCCCACGATTACTACGCTGGCCATGGCATTCTCTTTCTTTCAAGTATTTGGAATACTCATAAAGGTTCCTGGCGCAAAGGCATTTGTCGTATTCCCGGATCGAGCCCGTGCGCCCCGCGGCGTACAAGACAGCCGAATCAGCCTTTCAGAAATAAAAGCACTGTGAAATAACTCACATAACTACCTCTAATGAAAAAAACGGCGCGTGTCAAAGCAAAAAGACGGACCCGCCCCGCAACGCCGGCAAAAACCCGTCCGGCACGGCTAAACGCGCCCGACTCCACGGCCGTTCGATGTATATTAACCCGCCTGCCGGGATTGTAAAACCGGCGCGCAATCACAAATGTCCGGAATCGATCAGTTCGCATATGAACCGGCGCCGGTTCAAAACTGCTCCATCGGGGAGAGCCCATCGCACTGGAGGGCGACTCATTTCGATAATCCGCCAGAGGCCGCCGGCGTATCCGCATTCAACCACGATGTCGTCCAGGCATGCCGCTTCGACGAGTCGCCGCGCCATGAGCAAGGGTTCCCGCAGATCCTCGGAATCCGGCGAAGCAGGTTCGTATCCCGCCGTTTCGCCTTCCCCTGTCTCCCCTTTCAGCAACCGGCGCCTCCGGACTCCCGCAACTCCGTACCGCACAAGCAGAAACTGCGCCGTCTCCCGCCACTCCACCGCATCTCGCGCCAGGACGGGATTCCACCTCCCGACCGCTTCCTCGAGGGATGCCCTGTCGTGCGCGATACACCGGGACTGAGCCCCGGGAACGGCTTGCGGCCCCATTACCAGTACGGGAAACCCGAAATCGGCTTCGATGCGCGCCTTCTGCCGCATGCCACGGTAAACCCGCGTCCGGGGGCGCGGCAACTCGAGATACTCAAAGAGAAGCTGCTGCGCAATTCGAGACCTCCGGTACCGGTACGTGGCCGCCGAAGGAAACGTTCGCTTACCCAACGCCTCGAAAACATCCAGGTACCGGAGCGTGGGGAAAAATATGCGCCTCGCATGGAGGAGAAGCCCTCTCTCCTCCTCGGAATAATCGGCCATGGATGCCCTCACCCCCAGGGTGAGCACCGACGGGCAGTCCTCCAAAAAAGGCGCAAGCGCAACAGCACGGCCATCGGTAGCGCACCCCCTGTCGGATGGCGAACAAACCATGTCATCCCTCCCGCCCCGGGCGCTCGGAACCGTACTGAACCACCCGTGCAAACCGTTCGCCCGATATGCGGATGCAACGCGCCAATGCCTTACGCGCCTCCCCCGGACTCCCGGTAATAGTCGCAGTGCGGCTGCAGGGCGCATGCCGAACACCGGGGTTTCCTCGCCCGGCATACCTCCCGGCCGTGCCGGATGACCTGGTGGCAGTACGAAATCCAGCGGTCTCGCTCGATGAGCGCCATCAGGTCACGCTCGATTTTTTCAGGATCTTTGTGGAAAGTCAACCCGAGGCGCATACTCACCCTTCCCACGTGGGTATCCACCATGATACCCGGAATGCCGTAAGCATTGGCAAGAATGACGTTGGCCGTCTTACGCCCGATGCCGGGCAGCCGCACGAGAGTATCGAGGTCGGACGGCGGCTCTCCGCCGAATTCCTCATCCAGGATACGGCAGCACGCCTGTATGTTCTTGGCTTTGTTCCTGAAAAAACCGGTCGATTTGATATCGGATTCCAGCTCCTCCACGGGGACAGCCGCATAGGCATGGGCATCGGGATACTTCTCGAACAGATGGGGAGTAACCTGGTTCACACGCTCATCGGTGCATTGAGCGGAAAGAACGGTTGCCACCAACAACTCCAGCGGACTCCGAAAATTCAGGGAACACCGGGTTTCCGGGTAGAGTTCCTTCAAAATATCGAGCACCGCCCGCACCTTTTCCGGCGCCGCGTCTCGAGAGTTACGTCCGGCATGAGCCTGCATTGAAATAGTCCTTATAAACATTTATTTTCTATAACAACCGGCGCGCAATCCGTTCCTCGCGCGAGCAAGGACAGGCTTTCGCCGACATTACGCCTGTTTGCATCAATCATCTTCCGATCAGATATGTCAAAGTTCTTGTTTGATTTCAAGGAAAAACATCCCTATAATCATCCGAGCATTATCAGTGCGCGTAATGACCTTTATCGTCGATAGAATGGAAGGAAAATCAATAAGTGTCCGAAGAAAAAAAACTAAATGTTCGTGAAAGCCGCGAGAAGAAAAGCGATGGGAAAACGATGGCGGGTTCGATGCCGGAAATAGAAGTGAAGCAGGGGTTCGCCGAGGAGAAGCACTTGAAGATCCAGGTCCCCGACGTCGGCGGGCAGATGGTCGGCGCCGCAATCCATGGGAGGCGAGACATGGAGGGACTGTTGGGACCTCGCGAGTTGAGCGAAAGCGCTGGGAAGCATTTCATGCGAAATCACATTATCGTCTGCCCCTTCTGTGAGGATGACCATCCAATCCCAAGAGATTTTGACGCCATCCACCGGTGTGGTTGCGGAGCGTGCTACAAGGTGTGCGGACACAACGCCCTGGAGAACGGCGTTAGTGACATAGCCGACGAGTTGTGGACGGAAGGCGAACTGGATTTCATCAGGTCCGTTCCGATCGATTTTTGCAACATCGTTGTGGAGAAAGATTTCGACCGGCTGTTGGATCTCAGGCAGAATCTGGACCCCATCGGGGTCGAGCGGTTCTGTAAGTACGATTTGAATATTCATCTCAGCCTGGTTTGGGTGAAGAGGCTTTTTTAAGCGTACCTGCAAATGGAGTTTTCTATTTGTTTCCGGATTCCTCGCATATCTATCTCAAGGAGCATTAAGAGAGCGCAGAATTCCATAAATAGTAATGGGGCTATTTGCTGCCGGTGTAATACAAAAGTCATTGACAGCTTATACGGAAGGACTTACTAAGATGGATATGCGTTCTCTAGAAGGCCCGAAATACATGCTTTGTGTAGGGGGGGATGAGGTAGCGTGCGTTTTTATAACTTTCCATAGTGTTCGAACCATGAAGGCAAACTTATCAGTGAGGAGGAAAACATGATCGGGAAGTCCAGGCGAACACAAGTGGCAGTATTATTTCTGGCTATAGCGCTGCTGATGGGAGCAACGGCGGCAAATGCGAAACCGGTGGCGAAAATCGATAATTTCATTTTCTTCGTCGATCAGTCCGGCTCGATGTACATGCGCCATCAGGAGTGCGGAGAGATCGTCAAAATGGCCCTGGCCAAGCAGATCCTCAGCGGGTTGAACGAGTTGATCTGCGACCTGGGGTATAAGGGAAGCCTGTATCTCTTTGCTCCCTTCCAGCCGGTCGTAACGCCCGGCCCGTACAACAAGGCCAAATTCGCCGAAGGAATCCGGAAGATCAAGGACGATCAGCCCATCTTCGACCGCCTGACCCCCATGGGAGGCGGTCTCAGAGACCTGGAGCCGGTCCTTTCCCAGCTTACCGGCAAGACGGCGATCATCGTAATTTCGGATGGATGGTCCAACTTCGGCGTTGATCCGGTAGCCGAGGCCAGAGCTATCTACAGCCGCTTTCCCAACGTCTGCATCCACGTTATCTCTCTTGCCGACAGAAAACAAGGAAAGGCCATACTGGGCCAGATCAACAAGCTCAACAACTGCAGCATCCTCGTAGAGGGTTGCTCGATGATCAAGGAAGGCATGGCCAGGTTCGTCGAAGACGTTTTCTGCGCTGAAGCGCCTGAAGCTCCCGTCGCACGCGAGACTTTGATCCTCAGGGGCATTCACTTCGACTTCAACAAGTACGTCATCAAACCCGAATGGGCGCCGGTATTGGATGAAGCCGCCGCCAAACTTCGCCAGAACCAGAACATCAGCGTGGTGATCGAAGGCCATACCGACGCCGTCGGCGCCATTCCCTACAACCAGACGCTGTCCGAGAAGCGCGCCGGAGCCGTGTACGACTACCTCGTGAGGAAGGGAGTCAGCCCGGGACGCATGCGTACCGTCGGCTACGGCAAGACCCGGCCCATCGCCGACAACAGCACGGAAGAGGGCCGCGCGATGAACCGCCGAGTCGAGATAAAGATTGCTCAATAACTCATAAAGCACTATCATGGAAGGCCACGGGTTCAGGTACTGTTGAAGGTCCCCCGTGGCCTTCGTTTTTGTTGGATCGGAGAATATGGAGCAAAGGCTCTCAGGAGGGGTTCCAGCATGATGGTGTCGTTCGTTAAAGCGTTCAAGTTCCTTTTTGCAATAATGATCTGTTTTGGGCTTGCCGCCGCTCCTTGCGTAAGTTCAGCGGCCGATGCCGAAACAAAGAAGAAATCCGCTAAATCGGCTAAATCCGCCAAGAATGCCGAGAAGAAAAGCAGCACCAAGAAGAAAGCGGAAGCACAGCCGGGAACGGCGAATGCCGCACAGGCGGAGCAGAGCTTTGCCGATTTCCAGAAAGGCTGGATGCAAAAGATCTCGCAGCACGGCTCCTACGGCAGTGCGAACGCCAAAGTGACGGAAGATCCGAATCAGGCGGGAAGCTTCGTTGCAATGTATACGGAATTGGGCGAGATCAAGAATTCCGAAGTCAAGAAGACCGACAACAAGGCCACTCCCTTTGTGGGGACTATAAAATACGAAAGAACCGATTATGTCTGCCGGGGCAAAACTCGGGACGAGGCCGTCAAGGGCCCCTTTAAGCCGGAACCGCCCGAACTGGTGACGGAAATATTCCGCTACACCAGGGGCAAATGGGTGTACTAAGGACCCTCGCAACGCCGACTCGTCCCCACGCGGAGGCGTCCTTCCGGCTTTGAACCCGTGCCGGAAGGAAGGTCCCGGGGGACGAGTTTTTTCCTCTTTCGAATCTTTTCGCTTTCCTTTCGTGCTGATCGCACCTTCCGTGTTTTTCGCGGCGAAAGACACGGCAACCGCTAAGCCGGCTTTCGGGCTTCCACGAGACTGTCCATGTTTTCGCCGTTGCGCACCCACTTCACATCCGTAAAACCGGCTTCTTCCAGGGTATCCTTCACTTCCGCGAAGGTATACGTATCTCCGCCTTTTGTGTTCGCCAGCATATTTATGGCAAAGACCGCCCCGGCGGGCGGAACGGTGCGGGTTTCATCCATTATATGGTCTCTTATGAGCAAAACGCCTCCGGGGAGCAACGCCTTGTGAATCTTCTTGTACAGATCCACGTTCTCCTGCGGGCTGTTCTGGTGAATGATGGCGGATAAAAGCGCGAGGTCGGCCCCGGCGGGAAGGTCGTCCTCGTGAAAATCCCCGGCAGCCAGGGTGACCCGATCCAGCAGTCCCTCATCCTTCAATCGTGCCTCGGCAAGCGGTATGACCTTGTCCAGGTCGAAAAGCACTGCCGTCATTGCGGGGTTCTTCTCGAGAAAAGCTATCGTGTAGGAACCCGACGCGCCCCCAATGTCCAACAGCTTCCGGAAGGGACCGAGGTCGTAGGCGGCGGCAATCTCGCCGGCCATATCCCGCCCCACCACATGCATGGCGAGAATGAAATCCTTCAAAGTATCGTCCCCGCGGCCGGTAACCGGTCTTCGTTCCGGGTTCTCGCCGGTTCTCACCGTTTCCGTGAGATGGGTCCAGGTATCCCAGAGATCGTTCAGATGATTGACCATCGGTAGAACGGTTTCGGAATGTTCGGATGAGTAAAAAGCGCCGTTTTCCGTGGTATGGTAGCGTCCGTTCTCCTCCTTTCCGAGCAGGCCGAAGACTACCAGGCAATCCAGGAGCCTGGTGGCGCACCTGAGATCCAGACCGTTGGTTTGAGCCAGTTCCGCCGCGGATGAAGGATTCCCGTCAATCTGAGTGAAAAGGTCCAGTTCCGCGGCCGTCAGTATTATACGGCTCCTCATGAATGCTCTTGCATCAGCCATTACAGCTTCGTGTTGCTTTCCCATTTCATCCTCCCGATTCCGCCACGTCCTGTTTGTCTATCGGAGTACGTCTGTTTTCATTGCTTCAAGTTTCATCCGCCGCGCCGGATGGAAACTGCAACAACTGGAATCCGGTTGCGGGGTCTTTCCTGCGTTCGCCGCCCGTATCCAGGATCTCGAGGAGCACCACCTCGCCCACGAGCCACACGTCCACGCCGGCCCTGGTGCAACCTACAGTGGCGTTGCCCTCCCGCCCCGCGGCGGCATGGAGGTGCAACACGGGATTCCCTTCCTCATCGGGGAAAAGAGTCCCCACCGCCAAAACCTCCTGTATCCCTTTGAGAGCGTAGGTTATGGGAATCACCGCATCGCCCCGGTTTTCCTCCGGTCCCACCACCATGCGGCTTCCACCGGCAGCTCCACCGAGATACATGGCCATTGCGCTCCGAATCCCATGTTCGCGCGCGAAAGCCTCAATCGAATCGGGCAGGCGGTCACCATCCTCCAACCTCAGCGCGAACACGCGCCCCAATCTTCCTTCTCCGTACTGCATACCACCTCCGTCTCTGCAATGCCTGCAGGAAATGCCGCCCATTGGAGCAGCCGTCGTCCGGTTCCCAGCCCCCCCTCACTATCGAGAAAAATCGCTGCGGGAGACTGGTAATTTTTTCGGAAAGCCAGTACTATAAGGGCATGCCGAATGCATTGCAACGCTATTGTCGAATAATCAGGACTGATATCCGATTCAATCCGAGGGGCGCCCGTCGATTGTCTCGGGGACCGGCGATGTATGCTCCGGTTCCCGAGGAAATGATCGCCGGAGTGTTCTCCCGGATTTTTAGGACAGGAGCAGGTTGTGTTGACACCAGGATCAACTGAAGCTCTAAATGCACATTCATATGGACCTTCCTGCGAGAAGTGTTTCCGCTTCCCGGTTCTCCTCTTTGTCGCCATGGGGCTGTGCTGGTGCTTCATTTCCATGGTTGTCCCTGCTTGCTCCTTCGCCTCGTCGGAGACGGCGCCGCAGTGCATGTTTCCGGAAACCGAGCAGCGGACGCTTCGGGTCATCTGCCATGTGGCCATGCCGTGGGTTATCGGAAACCATGTGGCGGAACCTCTCATCTATGTCGATAACGATAACCGGTTCATTCCTTGCCTGGCCGAATCCTGGCGAGTGAACGAAACCCACATGGACCTGAAGCTCAGGCAGGGAGTCTTCTTTCAGGACGGGACCCCTTTCAATGCCGACAGCGTCATCATGAACTGGAAAGCCTACCAGGCCAGTGCGGATCCTTACCTGACGATAGATCTTCGCATGGGAATCCGAACCATCGAGGCGCTATCACCGGACCAGGTCAGAATATGGTTCAAGGATGACGGCCCCATCGGACTGATGTCCGTTTACCTTCGATCCTTCTACATGTATTCCCCGGCGTATTTCAAGCACGGCAGGGGAGTCTATCCGCCCGGCAATCAGGCCAATATTTCACAGCCGGGACCGTGGGGCACCGGACCCTACCAGTTGAAACAGGTACTGGAAGAAGGAGCAACGACTGTTCTCGAGCGAAATCCGTCCTACTGGCAGCCGGGTTTCCCCCGAATACCCACTATCATAATGCTCAGTCCCCTGAAATGCAGCAGTCCGGCCGCCCATCGGCTCATGAAAATGGGCTGTGCCGACATCTTCGATGCGGTCAGCCCCTCCATGCTCCCCCTGATGTCGCAATCGAATATGATATCTACGGTCGTCAAACATCCCATCAGCAATTATACCACGCTTTTCAACATGAGAAAGCCGGATAGCCCTCTGCGCGATATCCAGGTGCGCAAGGCGCTCAATCTCCTCATCGACCGCCGGACGCTCTTCAAATACGTCGCCAGGGGAAGGGCGCTCATGACGGCCTTCATTTTTCCCCTCTCCACTCCCGGAGAACAACTGCAGCCATATCCCTACCAGCCGAGGGAAGCGCGGACATTGCTCGAAAACGCGGGCTTCAACGCCGACCGCCCTCTTGTGCTCACCATTGGGTATTTCACCAGCGAGAAGAAGCTTGCTCACGCCATTGCGGGAATGCTGGAAGAAGGAGGAGTCCGGGTCCATTTTCAGGAGTATCTCACCCGCTACGACTGGTACCGGCATGTCATGAAGTACGGGCGTGGCCCGGCAAATCCCATGGAAGCGGAAACATGGGACCTGAACATCGTCAATACGGGCCTCTACACCAATTCCGTGGCCACCCACTTCGGAGAAGCCTTTGCCGTCGATGGCGGTTACCGGTGGATATTGCCCGACCCGCACGTCGATTTTCTGTTCTTCAATGCCATGAGGCATCGAGATATGGAAAAAGGCGAGCAATCACTTATGCAACTGGAGAAATACTTGTACGAACAGTATTATATGATGCCCATCTATATCGCTCCCACCATTCTGGCCGTAAGCAAAAGGGTCGCCGGCAGTTCCTTCTCGTCCAGCGGGTATCTTCTAAACTTGAAGGAGGTCGACATTGAGCAGATTCGGCGCCGATAACCGAATGAAACGAGGTCTCAAACCCCTCATCCTGGCCTGGATCATTCCCATACTGCTGGTGGGAAGCATTGTCTCCGTTTTCTTCAACTACATGATGGCCAGGAACAACGATGAAAAGAGATTGGACGATCACATCGTTCAAAGGCGAATGGATCTTGTTTTTCTGTCCAATCTTCCCTCCCTGCATGTGTACCTCATGAATCTCAAGCTCGGACTGTCCGAGGAGGCCGCTTTCGTTAAGGAGGACGTTCAGCTCTCCTACGCGAACTACCTGAGGAACCTCCAGCCGGCCTTCGCTCATGTTCTTTCCGTCGTGTCGCTCCAAGGTGAGGAGCTTCTGAGGATCGAGAACGGAGTAATACAAGATCCGCAACGCAACTTTGCCGCCTCCTCACATCTCCACACGATCAGGGAAAGCGAGTTCGGCAAGTCCCTGCCGTTGCCCGCCTGGAGCGGAAAGGCATCCGAAGGGTTTCGCATAACGGATATCCTGCCCATATACAGTGAGATCAACTCTCAGAGGATAGGAGGGCTCGTCTATGAATACCAGGCGCCATTCGATGAGATAATGCAGCATTCACGCCAGACGCTCCTCTTCAACATCCTGGTCGGAGCCGCGAGCGTTCTGATCGCCTTCGTGATTATCGACTCCCTGCTCGGGGTCGTTATCAAGCCGCTTAATCACCTTACCCAGGCCAGCAAAAAAATGCTGGAAGGAGACCTGACGGAAGAAATAAGGGTAGAAGGCCGGGGGGAAACCCGGACTCTTGCCGCCGCGTTCGAAGCCCTTCGCCGCAGGCTCGAGAGCCACATACGGGAACTCGAGGACAACGCCCGGCAACTCGAGGCCATCATCGACTTTCTTCCCGACGCCACCCTCGTCCTCGACAAAGAAAAGCGAGTGGTTCTCTGGAACAAAGCCATGGAGGAAATGACGGGCTATCCCCGCCGGGACATGATCGGAAAAGGGGATATGGAATATGCGCTGCCCTTTTACGGACGGAAGAATCCCGTTCTCATCAACATGGTTTTCGACGATGTCGAGGAAGCTCCCGCCAATGAGGAGTACAGGAGCCGGTACATGGTGCTGCGCCGGGAGGGAAACATCATCAGCGGAAACACATGGTGCAGTACGGCGAAAGGTCCCGACCGTCTGCTGTCGGCAACGGCCACCGCGTTGTATGACGATCAGGGTGAGTTGTACGGGGCGATTGAATGTATCCGCGATGTCACAGAGGCTTATGAGGCGGAACAGGAGAAGAAAGCGCTTCAGGCGCAACTGCTGCACGCTCAGAAGATGGAGGCCGTCGGAACTCTGGCGGGAGGCGTGGCCCATGATTTCAACAATCTCCTGCAGGGGATCCTCGGATATATCGAATTGATCCTTCTCAAGCGCGACCCGCTCTCCGAGGACTACGAACGCCTGAAAGCCATCGAGAACTTCGCCCGCCGGGCGGGCGAACTCACCCGGCAACTCCTCGTCTTCAGCAGCAAGAGCATCAGCAAGCTTCGACCGGTGAACCTCAATGCCGAAGTGATGCAGGTCCATGGGATACTCCAGAGAACCATCCCCAAGATGGTCCGGATTGAACTGCGCCTGGCGGAGGACCTGCATACCATTCATGCCGACACCCTCCAGATCGAGCAGGTTATAATGAACCTGTCCATCAACGCCAGGGACGCCATGCCCGAAGGGGGCATACTCACGATCGCCACGAGTAATGTGACGCTGGACGAGAAGTTCTGTCAATCCAACCCGAGCGTAACTCCCGGAGATTATGTGCACCTGAAGATCTCGGACACCGGCCATGGGATGGACAGGACGGTCCGGGACCGCATCTTCGAACCCTTCTTCACTACCAAGGAGACGGGAAAGGGCACGGGGCTGGGTCTCGCCATGGTCTACGGCATCATCAAGAACCACTCCGGCATGATAGCGTGCTGCAGCGAGACGGGCAGGGGCACATCCTTCAGCGTATATCTGCCGGCCGTTGCGACTGTTCCGCAGGTCCCCGCGGCGACGGCCGAAAACGAAATCAGCCGGGGCAGAGAGACGATTCTTCTGGTCGACGATGAGGATGGCATCAGAGCTTTCGGACGAGAACTGTTGACCTATTACGGCTATACCGTTCTCACCGCGTCCGACGGAGAACGGGCGCTGGAGACGTATGCTCGCGATCCGGACAGGATCGACCTCGTGATCCTCGACATGATAATGCCGGGAATGGGAGGCAAGAAATGCCTGGAGGAACTCCGGACAATCAATCCCCGTCTGAATGTGATCGTGGCAAGCGGCTATTCCGCCGAAAAATTGCCCAGTGAGATAATGGACATCGGTTCCGTGGATTTCATCGCCAAACCCTATTCGAGCAGTGACTTGCTCGGCAAGGTGCGTGCTGTTCTCGATGCCGACAAGCACGAGACCTCAATGGTGAAAAGATGAGCGTCTTCGAACATCCATCCACCCGAGTCTGCTGAAACTTGATCGAACCATACAACAGTGGTTACCTTTTAGTTAGCAGGTTGTTCATTTTAATGGAAAAAATGAGAGGATAATCACTATGGCCGATAGATCAGAGCATAATAGCTGCTACTTCCAGGGCCTGTCGTATCCTGAAGGCTCCGAAGTCGGCTCGGAAACAAATAGTATGGTATGCAGGGAAGGGGTTTGGCGAGACGCCGATGAGACTTTTGAAAACCCCGAGGATGTTGCATTTCCCCATTTTTACCACTAACCAGTCCGATACTCCGTCGAAGGACCGGGAGAAGCTTCCCGGTTCTTCGGGCTCCCGCGGCGCCATTCCTCGTCTAATCATCAGAGAATTTCCTTGAAGAATTACCCACGGAGAGTATCGGATGCCCTCTCGCGGTTGAAATACCTCACTAAGGTATTAGCTTTATTACAAATAAGCAGTCACATCCACCAGGCTTGTGATTGAACGAGTGAGACGAACTCCATGGTGCTCACGGTAGAATTGAAAAAGGAGACAAGCGATGCTTGGAATGGCTATACTGTTTCTCGTTATTGCGATTATTGCCGGAATATTCGGCTTCGGAGTGATTTCCGGGACCGCGGCGTGGATCGCAAAGGTACTATTCGTAATATTTCTGGTTTTGTTCGTGGTATCTCTTTTCACGGGCCGAAGAGTCCCACCCGTGACCTAGAAAGGTCTCCGGCGAGAGCCGGGCCTTTCCAAGGCCGCCAGTCGGCGCCGCTACACCATCGGCCCGCCGGGAATGCCGCATGCCCGGCGGGCCGATCGCTTCTACGGCCCCGGGCCCGTCTTCTAAGCCTTCTTCCCCTCCCGCAGAACCACATGTTCCAGCAGCATGACCATGAAAATCCCCACGACGAGGCCGTTTCCGAGGAAGACCCGCGCCATGGAAGGAGTGGACGCCAGGAACTCTTTGGGAAGGAACGATATCAACGTCCCAATGAGCACGGGAATTCCCACGACCATATAATCACGGCTGCTCATCTTCTTTTCCGCGACAATGGACAATCCGGCCCCGATCTGTCCTCCCATCGCCACGCAGAGGGCGGCCCCGACCACCGGGGCGGGCGCCAGCGCCAGCAATCCGGCCAGTTTGGGAATGAATGCGGCAAGCACGAGGATGACCCCGCAACCCGCCACCGCAAACCGGCTCGCCACCCGATTCGCCAGTATGACTCCGGGACTCATGCTGTAGCTCACGGTGCCGACGATCCCCAACAGGCCGCAACAGACCCCGGCAATCCCGTTGATGAGGATGCCTCTGCTGAATCCCGCACGCAAGCGGCTCGTATCCGTAATGGCGGCCACCCCCTGGATACTCCCAAGATTATTGACTATTACCGCCAGGTAGGCTGCAGCGAACGCCAGAAGGGCCGGCCAATGAAACTCGGGATACGGCGAAGTGTAAGCATGCGGAAGGTCCACCCAGGCGGCGGCGAAAAAATCCCGCCACATCAGGTGCCCCATCAGGGCGAAGACCGCGCTCCCCAGGATGATCCCCACCAGCAGGGCAACCGTCTTCCACAGGCCTTTGAGCCGGCATCCCAGGGCGGCCATCCCGACGACCAGTCCGAGACTTACCAGAAAAACCGGGACATTCCCCGCCGGATTCGAGTCATTTGCGCCGGTCATCGTCCTGGTCAGATAGGGAAGGATGGTGAAGGCGATCAGCATCAGAATGACCCCCACCACGTTAGGTGTCGTCAGAGTCAAAACGCGATCCAACTGACGCAGCAGAACGAGCAGTATGAGAAGCGCGCCGCCCAGTATAAGGCCACCCTGAATTACGGGAAGCCCTTGAGGGACCATTACCAGGAAAGTGAGCAGAAGGGCGGTGGCGGGTCCGTCGAGTAAAGGATAGCGGTGTCCCCAAAGGCTTTGAATGACGGTAACGATTCCTGATGTGAGCAGGGTAAGTTGCAGGAAGTGGACCCGATGCTTCGCGCCGAGATGAAGAGCGTCACCGCAAAGAGTCGCCACGATGATCAGGGCGGGAAATATGATCACAGCCCATTGCAGTCCGTACAGAACGGCGTACCGTAGGGGAGGTCTGTCGTCTATGCCGTAAACGAATTCAGATTCCGCCATACCCTGCTGGGACTCCGCCCGATGAGTTGCGGGTTATCTTTCGGTTGCGAGTTTCGTTGCACCTGGAGCGCGAGAACCACGACCAAACATATCAATGGCTTACAGAACCGGAACTCGCAACCCGCAACTCGAAACCCGCAACCCGAAGGCAACCCGCAACCCGCTCAATGCAATATCTCGAACAGATTGCTTATGGAATCCTCGTTATGGATGCTCCTTATCGCCTGGCAGAAGAGCCCCGATGAAGATACCGTCTCGATCTTCCCGCAATGCGCAGCCTGGGGCGACAGTCGTAGCGTATCGGTCACGACGAGACTGGTAAGAAGGCTCTTCTCGATACGTTCCACGGCGGGGCCGGACAGGATGGCATGAGTTACGCAAGCATGGACTTCCTTCGCTCCACGGTCCAGGAGCGACTTCACCGCTTCCACCAGAGTCCCCGCCGTATCCACCATGTCATCCAGGACTATAGCCGTCTTTCCGGAAACCTCGCCGATGATGTTCATCGCCTCGGCTTGATTGACATCCAGACGCCGTTTGTCGATCAGGGCCAACCCGGCCTTGAGGCGTCTCGCGTACGCGCGCGCCCTCGGGACCCCTCCCGCATCCGGAGAGACTATGACCATATCGCCGTCGAAACGCTCACGAATATAGGGAAGCAAAATGGGCGAGGCATAGAGGTTGTCCACGGGAATGTCGAAAAAACCTTGAATCTGGCCGGCATGAAGATCCATGGTGAGGATACGGTGAGCGCCCGCACGGGTTATCAAGTCGGCGACAAGCCGGGCCGTGATGGGAACTCGGGGCTTGTTTTTCCTGTCCTGCCGGGAATAGCAATAGTAGGGGATAACCGCCGTAATCCGCCGCGCCGAAGCACGCTTCAATGCATCGATTATCACCAGCAATTCCATGAGGTGGTCATTTACGGGCGGAGCTCCCGACTGCACGACAAAAACATCCGCTCCACGCACGTTTTCCGAAATCTCCACCCGGATCTCGCCATCGCTGAAGGCGCCGACAAGGGCCCTTCCCAAGGGAATCTCCAGACAATCACAAATCTGCCGCGCCAGCTCGGGATTACTGTTCCCGGCGAAAATTTTCATACCATAGGTGGCCATGAACCCTTCTCCCTGTATTCACCACTATTATACCGACCGAATAGGTAAGGCATGATGCGCCATCTTCATATTACAGCATTCATCAAATGGCAACCACTTTTCGCAATACCGCCGAGTCGGCCTTCATGGTCCCAATCCACGTGCTTTCCATCCGCATCCCTGTCCCCCCCAAGCCTCTTCCTATTCCCCTTCCAACTCCTTATGAGCTTCCTGGTATCCTTCATGCCCGGGCCAGTAGATGAAGCGATAGCAGTGGGGACACTGATGGATGGTCTCATCCCGCTGAAGTTCGATGAACTTCTGCGGAGGAATGTTCATATGGCAAACCTGGCACACACCATTCACAACCGCCGCAACAGCCACCCCTCCCTGCCGTTCCAGCAGGAAACGGAAACGCTTCAGAAGGTCCGGCTCAACATTGACTCGAACTTCCTCCTGCAAAGCACTCAGCCGGCTGAGCCGCTCCTCCACCTGGCCGTTATCGGCAAGGAGCTTGCGCTTGCTCTCCTCCAGTTCCGCCCTTCGCTTCTCCAACTCCGTTTCGGACTCCCCGGTCTGCCTGCTCAGCAGTTCTATCTTTTCCATAAGCTCGAGGATGCTGTCTTCCCTCTGGGCCACTTCCGCCTTGGCGTCCTCGATTTCCTTGAGCATCGCCTGGTATTCTTTATTGGTCTTTACTTCGGTCATCCGCTGCTTGCTGCGCGTGGACTTGCTTTCCAGATCCGCTATGTCCTGTTCGATGGCCTTGCGCATCTTGAGGGCATGATCGTATTCCGCCTTCCTGAGCAGATACTCCCCTTCGAACCGCCCGAATTCCTTTTCCAATTCGGAAATGCTCTTCGGTGTTTCCTCTCGGATTCGCAGTAACTGGTTTTTCTTGTCCTCCAGTATCTGGATCTTCACCAGATATTTGAGCTGTTCGAGCAACTTACGCCTCCTCTACTCTATTGCGACTATTTTCTCCTGGACCAGAACGGATCTCTTTCCGTTACGGCCGGGATGACCTCCAATGACACAGCCTCTCCAGACGACCTGGACCGGAGATAATCGGCCAGCGGCTCCACGATAAGCCTTTCAGAAGCAAAGTGGCCTATGTCGATGAGGCTGAGGCCGGCTTCGACGGCCCACTGCGCATCATGGTACTTCACATCTCCGGTAATGTAGGCCTGCGACCCGTTGGCCGGCGCATGATGCATGAGGCTCGCGCCGCTTCCCGTACACAGGGAAACCTTCCGCACCTTACCTCCCGGATCGCCCACGGCCCTGGCGATGATTCCCCCCAAAGCCCCCTCGACATACTCCACCAACTCTTCCAGGCTCATCGAACGAGGCAGCAAACCGACGCGCCCCATTCCTCCATAAGCCTCCTCGTGCCTCCACGCCGGGGCGGATTCCAGCGCCTCGATGCGCTCCAGCGAAAGCATCCGCGCCAGCCGTTCGTTTGTCCCCTCGCGAGCGGCATCCAGGTTGGTATGGGCGGCAATGAGGCTGATTCCGCTCTTGAGAGCCCTCGCCACCACGCTGCCGGGATACACGTCCAGGCGAACCATCTTCAAGGGCTGAAGAATTACCGGGTGATGAGTCACCAGGCACTGGGCGCCCCGTCGCTCCGCTTCCGCGATTGTCTGCAGACCGGGATCGAGGGCCACCAGTACGCGATCCACAACGGCCGACGGGTCTCCGACGAGCAATCCGCAATTATCCCACGCCTCCGCGTATCGAAACGGAGCATAGGCATCCAGCCATTCAAGAATATCTCTAACCCGCAACACAGCTTACTTCCCCGAAACAAAAAACTCGGGGGTGTTCCTTTAGGAACACCCCCGTCAGTATGGTGTGTGCTATTTTCCCGCACCCCTTCTCGAAAGACCTGCATTGCACGAGAGTCGCTTTAATCCCGGCTTTCAAAAACCGCCCTCCGACCACTCCGACCAACAGGTTTCTCTCCAGGTACATCATCATCTTGAATACTAGATGGTGGGCCCACCTGGCCTCGAACCAGGGACCTACCGGTTATGAGCCGGTGGCTCTACCAACTGAGCTATGGGCCCGAAAAATCCTACACTATCTGAAATCCATTGCAGCAACTACAAATGACCCCGATGATACCGGGCGTTGCTTCCTCCGCCGGCGAGTGACCGGTGGGGCGATGCACTCCGATGAAGCACATGATATTAAAAATAAGAAGGCACTCTTGTCAAGTAAAATATCCCGTCCATCAGTTTTCTATAAAACTCTTGAGTTCCTTCCTGCGGCTGGGGTGCCGGAGCTTCCTGAGCGCTTTCGCCTCTATCTGGCGTATGCGCTCGCGGGTCACCGCAAAATCCTGCCCTACCTCTTCGAGCGTGTGGTCCGCCTTCTCCCCGATACCGAACCGCATGCGCAGGACCTTCTCCTCGCGCGGCGTGAGCGTGGCCAGCGCCCTTCGCGTCTGCTCGCTCAGATTCAGATTGATCACGGCCTCCACGGGGGAAGTTACCCGCTTGTCCTCGATAAAATCCCCAAGATGGCTGTCCTCCTCCTCTCCGATGGGCGTCTCCAGGCTGATCGGCTCCTTGGCGATCTTGAGAACCTTGCGCACCTTTTCCACCGGAAACTCCATCTTCTCGGCAATCTCCTCGGGCGTGGGCTCCCTGCCCAGTTCCTGCACCAGGTAGCGGGAAGTCCGGATCAGCTTATTGATGGTTTCGATCATATGCACCGGGATTCTAATGGTCCGGGCCTGATCGGCGATGGCGCGCGTTATGGCCTGCCTGATCCACCAGGTGGCATAGGTGCTGAACTTGTACCCGCGTTGATACTCGAATTTGTCAACGGCCTTCATGAGGCCGATATTGCCCTCCTGGATGAGATCCAGAAACTGAAGTCCCCGATTCGTGTACTTCTTGGCGATGCTCACGACCAGCCGCAGGTTCGCCTCTATCAGTTCGCTCTTCGCCAGCTTCGCCCGGATCATCCCGTCTTCCACGCGGCGAAGAATCTGCCTCAGGCAGCGGCAATCCATCTTCTCTTCCATTTCCTGCCTGGCGATGAAAACCCTGGCGTCGATCGCCCGCCGGATCAACTCGGTCAGCGTGTCCCTCGGAATGCCCGACGAGGCGGCCAGTCCGTCCAGCACGTCACCATTGTTCCGGGCCTTCTCATATATTTCATGC
>CAYOVG010000117.1:0-18263 GCA_964407285.1 uncultured Syntrophobacteraceae bacterium | reverse complement strand
TACTCCTAAGTCTATTGAATTTCAACGGATTCCTGCGGACCAGAATTCTCAATCAATGAGGGTTTCTTTTTTTTGCAGCATAGTGTAGAGAGTGCTTCGAGTATCAATTACCATCATGGGCCTTAATTTAAAAAAGCGGGATAGGAGCGGGACAAAATGACGAGACAAAGAAAAAGGGGTTACCGGATTTCCAGTAACCCCTTGATTTGCTTGACGCGCCCAGCACGATTCGAACGTGCGACCTACGGATTCGTAGTCCGGCACTCTATCCAGCTGAGCTATGGGCGCTCATTGCTTTGTACGCAATCCTTTTAACTGAATTTGGCGATCTTAGCAAGGGAAATTTTGCCTTGTGAGGTCAAGTGCTGGTAATTTATCTAATTTTGCCGTTTTTGAAAGAGCTTCGCGATTATGGCTTTCTGGAACCGCCGGCAGGAGATGGGATGGGCGTCTCTCATCCTTGGGATCAGCTTTCTGATTTCGCGCTTCATGGGACTGGCGCGGGACAAGATAATTTCATACCTCTTCGGAGCGACTCAGGAGTCCGACCTTTACTTCGCCGCATTCGTCATCCCGGATTTCATCAACTATCTCCTTGCCGGCGCTTATTTTTCGATTACGCTCATCCCGCTCCTTACCACCTATTTCGAAAAAGACCAGGAAGACGGCTGGAGGTTTTTCTCCGCGGTCTTCACCTGGGTGATTCTTCTTGTCGCCGTTGCGACGTCGGTAGCGATGTATTTCGCCCCGAGCCTGGCTCACCTGGCCGCTCCCGGAATAACGGGCGACGCACGGATGCGCCTCGCCTTCTTCCTGCGGATCGTCATGCCGGCGCAAATCTGCTTCCTGGCCGGTTCCTGCCTTTCCGCCATTCTCTATATGCGTAAGCAGTTCGCCGTCCCGGCCTTGTCGCCGCTCGTCTACAACCTGTTCATTATCCTGTGCGGAGTTCTGTGGCGTTCGAGGGGAATGGAGGGGTTTTGCTGGGGAGTATTGCTGGGGGCGGTAGCGGGCTTCGTGGTTCTGCCGTACCTGGCCGTACTCCACGGCGGGGGCCTGAGGCTTCGCCCGACGCCGTACCATCCGGGACTCAGGAAATTCATCATCGTCGCGCTCCCTCTCATGCTCGGCCAGTCGGTCATAGTGTTGGACGAGCAACTGGTGCGCGTATTCGGTTCCATGGCCGGGACGGGCGCCGTCAGTTGGCTCAACTACGCCAGGCGCATCATGCTGGTGCCCGTGGCGGTGGTGGCGCAGGCGGCGGGAGTGGCTTCCTATCCATTCATGGCCGAACTCCTGGCCAGGAAAGATTACCGGCGATTCCACGCAACTCTGAACAGCGCGCTACGAAACACCCTCGTGCTCTTACTGCCGCTCTCCGCCTGGATGGCCACGGTTTCGGAACCCGCTATACGGCTCATTTTCGAGCAGGGGCGCTTCAATGCCGACGATACCGCCAGGACCTCGGGCCTCCTCAATATATTCATGGCGGCCGTCCTGTTCTGGGGGGGACAGCAGATCCTCGGCAGAGGATTCTACGCCCGGCAGGACACGCTTTCTCCAACCATCCTGGGGACCCTCGCCACAGCCGCTTCCATCCCCGCCTACTATTTCCTCTCCGGTTCGCTGGGCGCAACCGGAGTTGCGGCTGCAAGCAGCCTGTCGGTTGTTTTGTACGCCCTCGTTTTGGGGGCGTGGTGGACACGCCGGTTCGGGAGTGAGGCGTTTTCCGGACTCGGTGTCGCGCTGTTGAAAGTCGGCGGAATATCCGCCGTGGCGTGCGCGCCCGTGGTCTTCCTGACCAGGTCGGGGTTCCTCGCGTCCTGGAGTTTTCATTCCCATCCCTACCTGGAGGCCTGCCTGATTCTTCTATTGAGCGCGCTCTTTTTCGGAACGGTTTTCGTACTGCTTTCGATCCGATTCATCCCCGATCTCATTGGACCCTTCCTCGAAAAAGGCGCGTCCCTGAAGCGCCGGATCGTTCCCGGAGGAAGGGCCGCCGACACGTAGAGGCATCAAGGCGGATGGCAGGCGGGATATGCATCTTTTCGTTGTTGAGCGCTGATAATGTGCTAGAATGAATGTCGATATGACAGCTCACCGACCGGTTACAGTCGAGAGACCGTCTCTTTTCCTTTTGCCGATTTCGGTACGGTGTCCGGCCGATGCGCCGTGAGTGACCGGCGCGTTGAGCCGGGACCGCGGATCCATACCTCGATTACTGCCGCCGGTTGAACAGGCGACCTTGCGCACGGGACCATATGAGACCATGAAACAGATCGCCCTCGAAGTAGACCTGGAAATCTTCATTCGGCCCCTTGGGATTCAGGAGGTTGTCAGGACCACATCCAGGGTGCTGGGGGCGCGGCACGGGAGTTTCATCATCATCGAAGAGTGCTTCGCGCGGACCGGCGGTTTCGACGTATTGCCGGTCGAGGGAGATGTTCTGTGCTGGTACATCAACGACGGCGATGTTTACCGTTTTCAGAGCGAGGTTATGGGAGCTTTGGGCGAAGGAATGACGCTTCTGAAGTATCCCGATAGATTCCAGGTTCAGTCCCTCAGGAAGACTCCCCGCATACAGGTGAACATCGAAGTGGTGGTGTCGGTCGGCTCCGTGGAGAGCGCCATAACGGGAACCATTCAGGATATCAGCGAGGGCGGCTGCAGTATTTACTTTCCCCGTATCGTAGGGGTTTCCCAGGGGACTGAGTGTGTCGCCGGTTTCGAACTGCCGGACGGTCAGACAATCGAGGGGGTGAAGTCGGTAATTCGCAAGGCGCAGCATTCGAAGTCCGGCAGAGCCACTCGAGTGGGCATCCAGTTTCTCGGCCCGCCGGAGGCGCTTTCCAGGATCTCCTCGTTTTGCCAGTTTTGTATGTACTTCAAGGTATAAGGCAATCCACAACAAGTAACCTACCAGGGAATTGAAATCCGGGAGCCGGAAGGGACCGGGAATCCGGTAGGTTAATTCCTTGGAGTCGCCTAAGGCAAGAGGCTCGCGGCGGTCCGTACTCGCCGGCCGCGGCCCGCAACGCGCGGCCCGTAACGTCACAACCCGCGGCCCGTCAGATGAACCCTTCCCGCTCCAGGCACAGCAGCACTTCCTGCGCCGCCTCGTCGGGCGTCATATCGGTGGTGTCTATGGAGACTTCGGGGGCATCGGGGGCTTCATACGGGTCATCCACCCCCGTGAAGCCCTTCATGACGCCCGCGCGCGCCTTTGCATACAACCCTTTCCTGTCCCGCGATTCACAGACTTCCAGTGGAGTGCACACATACACTTCCAGGAATCCGCCGTAAGCTTCGACCATTTCGCGCACCTCCCTTCTGGTTTCGGCGTACGGGCCGATCGGAGCGCAAATGGCGATCCCCCGGTTCTTCGTGATCTCCGACGCCACAAAGCCGATTCGCCGCACGTTGATGTCCCTGTGTTCCTTGGAAAAGCCCAGTTCGCTGGAAAGGTGCCTGCGAACGATATCCCCATCGAGCAATGTGACGGGCCTGCCGCCGATTTCCATGAGTCTTTCGTAGAGGACACGCGCAATGGTGGACTTGCCCGCGCCGGAAAGACCGGTGAAGAAGACGGTGAAGCCTTGCTGCTTTCTGGAAGGGTAACCTTCCCGCAGTTTGGCGATCACTTCCGGAAATGCGAACCAGTGCGGAATCGGCCGTCCCAGTCGAAGGCGCCTCAGCAGTTCGTCCGCGGCCATGGTCCTGAATGTCCGCCCCGCCGTAGCGCGGCATTTTGGAAGGCACGTTTCCTCCTCGGGGATGTACGCCATTTCTTCGAACGCGACGATCTGTATTCCGAGTTCTTGCTCGTAAGACAGTGCCAGGGATGCGGCCATTCGGGGATCGTAGAAGCTCTTGCCGTCGGGACGGGTGCTCCGCGGCCCGGCGTGGTCGTAGCCCACGACGAAGTGGGTGCAACCGTAGTTCCTGTGAATGACGGCATGCCATAGGGCTTCCCTCGGACCGGCGTCCCGAAGAGCGACGGGTATCGTGCTCATCTGGACCATTCCGGCGGAATAGCGCTCCGCGGCGGCCAGGAAGGTCTTTACCCTGGTGTAGAATTCGATATCTCCCGGCCTCGAGCAACCGCCCGCGATGGAAAGGAGAAGGTTGGCGTTGGCCCTGGCCATGGCTTCGACGGATATATTGAATTGCGCCCTGTAGAGCGGATTTCGCGTGAGCATGCCCACTACATTGCGCCAGCCGTACCTGGCGAACCGCGCTCTCATCTCCACCGGCGTGAACCGCAGGTGCTTGAAGTCGAAATGGAAGGGAAGCTGCAGACCTTCGATTTTCCCCCCCACGTAGTAGTCCCCGGTATCGCGGAAGAACCGGTGAACGCCGGGGTGGCGGATGTCGTCCGTGCCGTAGACTTTTTGTGCTTCGCCGGTCTTGTCCACCGGCCATATGTCCTCGATGTGAAGGACCGCCGGCATAAACCCTTCCTGGTCGCGCAGAGCGACCATGCCGCCCGCATCGAGACGAGCGGCTTCGGCTTCGGACACGTCCAGGCAGACGGGTATGGGCCACAGGAGCCCGTCGGCCAGGCGCATGCGCTCCAGCACCGGAACGTAATCGCGCCTGGTCATGAATCCCTGCAAGGGCGAAAGCGCCCCGTTCATGATAAGCTCCAGGTCGCACTGACGGGGAAGGGAAAGCGTCAGATCGGGCAGATTACGGGAAAGGGTTTTCAGTTCGGCGGCTCTTTGCGCGTCGACGATGGGATCGACGAGCGTTGCGCCGTAAGGACTGCGTACGATCTTCGACATGCGGAAGCGTCTCCTGACCTGACCCGCGGCGGTCCGACGGTTCTTGTACTTTCAAGCGGTTCGTGTTAATGGAAACCGGTAAATAGTCCGGCAGCAACAATGCATCAGATCGATGAGCAAAAGTAGGGAGGTTTGACCTCTTTCACGCTATCATTACCTCTTGACAAAGAGATGTCAAGTTACTAGTTTATGTTAGCACTCTTTAGGGTTGAGTGCTAATAACGCCAGGGGGTGTCTGTCGTGATCGAGCTTACGGATCGTGATCAGAAAGTTCTTGAGGCAGTCGTAATCGACTACATCAACAGTGGTGAGCCGGTAGGGTCGCGCACCATATCCAAGCACCACGGGCTCAGCGTGAGTTCGGCGACTATTCGCAATATTATGTGCGATCTCGAAGAGATGGGGCTTCTCCAACAACCCCATACCTCGGCGGGGCGTATCCCTACCGAAAAGGGCCTTCGCCTGTACCTGGACTACATCATGAGGCTCAGGAAGCTTGCCGAAGACGAGCAGGCGCTTATCCTCGACGCCTTCAAGAGAACCAAGGGCGATATCCAGGAACTCCTTCGAAGGTCGAGTAAGGTGTTGTCCAAATTCTGCAAGCAGGCGGGGGTGGTTCTCTGGCCGAAGCTGACCCTCACCCGCTTCAAACATATGGAGTTCATCAGGGTGAGACCGGGCCAGATGCTGGCCATCCTCATCTCCGAATCCGGATGGATTCATCAGAGCATCATCGAGGTCGACGACGACATCAAGCAGGATGATCTGGATAAGTACAGCCGCTACCTCGACGAGTTGCTCCAGAATGTGCATCTTGGAGAGATCAAGCAGCGAATACTGGCGGAGATGAGGAGCGAGAAGGCCCTGTTCGATCAGCTCTATGGAAGGGCGCTGGAACTGAGCCGACGTATATTTCAGGGTGGTTTTGAAAATGCGGACGTTTTCATAGAAGGGCAGACGAACCTGCTGAACAGCCCGGAATTTGCCGATGTCGAGCGCATGCGGCGCATCCTGGAAGCCTTTGAGGAGAAATCGAGAATCATCAGGCTCCTGGACATGGCTTTGAAGCCTTCGTCCGGAGTGCAAATCATTCTGGGTCCGGAGAGCGAACTGAAGGAACTGCGAGAGATCAGTCTAATTTCCTCGCCGTACAGGCACGGGGGGACCGCGCTGGGCGTTTTGGGGGTGATAGGACCCTTGCGGATGGACTATTCGCGTATTATTCCAATAGTGGAATTTACCGCAGATATTTTGAGTCAGCTTCTGGAAGAACCGGATTGAGTTCGAGTATTTCCGAAGACGCCCCGCGGGGGTGTGATTTGCGGCGAGTGACGGTATTTTCTCGGCACGGACATTAGAGCGAAAAACGAAAGAGGAAAAGTCCTGCTCAGGGAGATAGGGAGGTTGAGGGTTCATGGCGGAAGAGAGTAAACAAGATCAGGAAAACCTGAATGGTGAAGTCGCGGTAGAGAGTCCCGAAGAAGGGAAGGCATTCGATCCCGAGACGGCGACGAAAGAGGACTGGCGGAAAGTGCTGGCCGAGAAGGACGAAGAGATTGCCAAAATAAAGGACCGGATGTTGCGCGTGGCGGCGGACGTGGAGAATACGCGCAAGCGACTCGAGCGTGAGAGTTCCGAAGGGATATGCTACGCGAACGAGAAGCTGATCCGCGAGCTTCTTCCCATCCTGGACAACCTCGAGCGCGCCATCGAGCATGGTGAAAAGGATGCCGATTTCGACAGTCTGCTCGAAGGGGTCCGAATGACCTATAAGGGCTTCGTCGATACTCTGGGCAAACTTGGATGCACCCAGGTGGAAGCCTTGGGGAAGGACTTCGACCCCAACTATCATGAAGCGATGATGCAGCAGGAAAGCTCCGAACACGAGGATAACAAGGTGTTGCAGGAGTTCAGGAAAGGTTATGTCCTCAACGACAGGCTTATAAGACCCTCCATGGTGGTTGTATCGAAGAAAAAGGACAAGAAGAACAAGTGATCTTGAGTGCGCAAATTGTTGCTTTTGAGAGTAAGAAGCGAACGCGGGAATCGAATGCAATTTGTCCGGAATTCGAATGGCGTGCAATTTCATATCAAGCGTAGTGATAAAAACAGGAGGCAACTCAAATGGCTAAAGTGATAGGAATCGATCTTGGAACCACCAACTCGGTGGTTGCCATCATGGAAGGTAAAGAACCCAAGGTTTTGACGAATGCGGAGGGCAGCCGTCTGACCCCCTCGATGGTTGCCTTTGCCGAAAGCGGCGAGAGGCTGGTCGGACAGGTAGCCAAAAGGCAGGCCATTACCAATCCGGAGAATACCGTATTTGCCGTAAAGAGGCTTATCGGGCGTAAATATGAAAGCGCGGAGATCCAGAGGGATACGAAGGTGCTTCCTTACCAGATTGCAAAGGCCCCCAACGGGGATGCGCATATCAAGATTCGGGGAAGGGATTACAGCCCCACCGAGATTTCGGCTTTCGTCCTGATGAAGATGAAGCAAACGGCGGAAGACTACCTGGGCGAGAAGGTGACTCAAGCCGTCATCACCGTGCCGGCCTACTTCAACGACAGTCAGCGCCAGGCTACGAAGGACGCCGGTAAGATCGCGGGCCTCGAAGTGCTTCGCATCATCAACGAACCGACCGCGGCTTCCCTGGCTTACGGGCTGGACAGGAAGAAGGACGAGAAGATCGCCGTATTCGACCTGGGCGGCGGAACGTACGATATCTCCATCCTGGAGATCGGTGAGGGCGTATTCGAGGTCAAGGCCACCAACGGCGATACGCACCTGGGCGGCGAGGACTTCGACCAGCGTATCATCGACTGGCTTGCAGCCGAATTCAGGAAGGACCAGGGGATCGATCTTCGCAACGACAAGATGGCGTTGCAGCGGTTGAAGGAAGCCGCGGAGAAGGCCAAGATGGAACTCTCGACAACGATGGAAACGGAGATCAATCTTCCGTTCATCACGGCCGACGCTTCCGGCCCGAAGCATATGAACATCAAGCTGTCGAGGGCCAAGCTGGAATCCCTGGTGGAGGACCTCATCGACAGGCTCGTTCCTCCCATGGAGCAGGCGCTTCGCGATGCCGGTTTGAAGCGCGGGGAAATCGACGAAGTCATCCTGGTGGGCGGTATGACCCGTATGCCTCGCGTGCAGCAGAAGGTCCAGGAGTTCTTCGGCAAGGAGCCTCACAGGGGGGTGAATCCCGATGAGGTCGTTGCAATCGGAGCGGCCATCCAGGCCGGCGTGCTCGCGGGTGATGTGAAGGATGTGCTGTTGCTCGACGTAACTCCGCTCTCCCTGGGAATCGAGACCCTTGGCGGCGTCATGACCCGGCTGATCGAGCGCAACACGACGATCCCGACCCGTAAGAGCCAGATATTCTCGACCGCCACGGACAACCAGACGGCGGTTTCGATCCACGTGCTCCAGGGCGAGCGGGATATGGCGGGCGACAACAAGACCCTGGGCCGTTTCGATCTCGTGGGAATTCCTTCGGCTCCGCGCGGCGTGCCTCAGATCGAGGTCACATTCGATATCGACGCCAACGGCATTGTGCACGTTTCGGCCAAGGACATGGCTACTCAGAAAGAGCAGTCGATCCAGATCACGGCTTCGAGCGGGCATTCGAAGGATGAAATCGACCGGCTGATCCGGGAGGCCGAAATGCACGCTCAGGAGGACAAGAAGAAGCGTGAACTGATAGAGGCGAGGAACCAGGCCGACTCCCTTATCTACAGCACGGAAAAGACGTTGCGGGAGATGGGGGATAAGGTGGATGCGGCGACGCGCTCCGGCATCGAGTCCCAGATCGAGAGCCTGAAGAAGGCGATGGACGCCAACGACCGTGAGGCCATCCAGAGGGAGACCGACCAGTTGATGCAGACGTCGCACAAGCTGGCGGAAGAGGCCTACCGGCGCGCCGCGGAGCAGCAGGGAGCGGCGGGGGGCGGCGCGGGCGCGGGCGCCGGCGCCGAACAGCAGTCGGCCGGGGGCCGGAAGAGACCCGAGGAGGATGTGGTAGACGCCGATTTTGAGGAAGTCAAAGAAAAATAGTCTTTCAAATTCGGTGCAAATAAGCTAGTATAGTTTCTTGTCGAGCTATCCCATACCGAAATGGCCATAAGGGGCACGCATTTTGTTGTGTGCCCCTTTATGCATGTACGTATTGAGCACAATCTCCGACAAGGCTTTTATGTGATGAAGAGAGTTGGCTGTTGGGTTGTCGTGGTCTTTTCCGTTGTTTTCCTTTCGAACTGCGCCCCTGCTCCCCGCCGGAGCACGATGGATGTGTCGCCGTCGGTGTTTCAGGCGCCACCCGCGCCGGACGCGGAATCCATGTTCAAGCAGGCTGAACAGGCCTACAAGGCGAAGGATTTTGGTTCCGCCGTTGCGGGTTGGGAGAGAGTCGCGCAGGCATATCCCAACAATGCCGTCGCCGCCAGGGCCCTCCAGCGTTTGGGCAACGTTTCGCTCGAGCAGGGGCGGGCCGATCAGGCTTTGAAGTACTTCGACTATCTGCTTTACATGTATCCTCAGTGGGAGGGGATTCCCCTTGCGCGGGTGGATCGCCTGCGCGCCTTGAGCGCCAAGGGAGAGAAGCGGGAGGTATTGAAGGAGGGACAGGATCTTTGGAAGGCCTCGCAACAGAATCCCGAGGCGCATTTGCCTTTGAGTCTGCTCCTGGCCTCCGCGTATCGCGGTACGGGAGACGCCCCGACCGCTTTCGAATGGTTGTCGTATGCTTCCACCAAGGCTCAGAGTCCCGAGGAGAAAGATGCGGTTGCCCGCACCGCCCTGGATTTGATCGGAAACCTCGACGGGGGCGCGATCAATAAACTGAAATCCAGGAATATGACAGAATTCGTCCTGATCTTTCTGGACTATCGTTTAGCGCAGATAGAGAAGGAGAAGGGGAGGGCGGATCAGGCCCGTCAGCTTCTGACCGACCTGCTGAACCGTTCGGCGACGCACCCGATGGCTTCCGAAATCAGGAAGGCTTTGGGGCAGACGCCCGTGGCCGCTTCCACTCTGCCCGTCAATCCGGATCGTGTGGGTTGCCTGATGCCTCTTTCCGGCCAGTATGAGAGTTACGGCAACATGGCCCTGAGGGGCGTCAAACTGGCTTACGAGGAATGGAACCAGGAACACCCCGAACAGCAGTTCACTCTTATTGTAAAAGATGCTCAGGACGGACCCGAGACCGCGTCGAGAGAGCTTCAATCGCTGGGGAAGGAAAATGGAGTGCTTGCGACTGTCGGTCTTTTGAGCAAGCAGGTATTGGAGGGTGTTTCGACGGATGTCTCCCAGCTCGGAATACCGTTGCTTACCATGACCCAGAAGGAGGACAGCGCCCCGAATCCCTATATTTTCCATATGTTCCTGGACAAGGAAATGATGATCGCTCCGTTGGTGCGCCATTGCAGAGAGAGACTGGGATACAATAACTTCGCGGTCCTCTATCCCAAGACCCGTTATGGGGAAAGCATGCGAAGCGCCTTCGAAAAGGTGGTCAAGGAGCGGGGAGGGAATCTGGCGGCAAGCGCATCCTATGACGCGAATGCCTCCAAGGACGCGACTCTTTTCAAGGATTCCATTCAAAAACTCATCACCGCGGGACAACAGAGCAGTCCGGGGCTTTCGCCCAACACCGTACCGTTCGATGCTCTTTTCATTCCCGACGATGCGCAAACCGTGGCTCTGATTGCCCCCCAGTTGCCTTACTACAACCTGGTCGGAGTTACTCTGCTCGGCACCAATCTCTGGGCTGAATCGCCGCCGATCAACGAAGTCGGGGGCGTGTACGTCGAGAAGGCCCTGTTCTCGACTCCGTTTTATGCGCAAAATCCGGCTCCCAACGTACAGAAATTTGTGGAGAAATTCCGCAACACGTACCAGACCACGCCATCTTACCTGGAAGCCCAGGCATACGATGCATTGAAGGTCCTGCTGACGGCGCGCGGGAGAACGACTCGTTCACAGGAAATGCGTTCGGCGTTCATGCAAAACCTGCTGCAAACCAAGAATTATGACGGCGTGACAGGGACTGTTTCCTTTACTCCGGCGGGAGACGTGGAGCGGAGCTACTACCTGCTGCAGGTGCAAAATGGCTCGATAGCGCCGTTGGGCCGCTAGGAGGAAGAGTTCGGAAAAGAAAAGCGATCTGCATATTAGTGGCTTGACATTGTGATCCGCGGACTTATAATTGGCTTGACTTTATTGCAATCAACGGGAATGATGCCTCGTCACGGTTAAGAGCACCAACGCACAAGGAGGATTAAAATGCCCATCTACGAATACGAATGCACCAGTTGTGGAAAGACCTCGGAAGCCATGCAGAAATTTTCCGACCCGCCGCTCAAGGAATGCCCCTGTTGCCGTGGAGAACTTCGGAAGCTCATATCCATGAGCACCTTTCATCTCAAAGGGTCCGGATGGTATGTAACCGACTACTCCGGAAAGAATCAGAGCACCAGTTCCGCCTGCAATAACTCGAAGAGCGATGATTCCCCCAAGGTCGAGAAGAAGAGCGAAGGCGTTTCAACGGCTTCCAAGGAATAGGCGGCGTTCGCTGCCCGCGGTTCCTGGAAAGGTGTAAGATCTGGAGCGGGCTTCCACGGCCCGCTTTTTCTTTTTTTGACTTCCCCCGGTTCCGACGGGGAGACGGAGCATCTGTCCGTATGCCTCCCCCTCGCTTTCCTGTCGGTTTTCAGTTTTCCTGTACTTCTCTGCAATTCGTCAATGTATTCCCGGTTCCGTAGCACCGTATCGCCCGGCCATCGGCTTGAATGCGATCGTAGATATTCTTAATTTCTAAGTAGATAGAGGCTGCGGCTTGTGTGACGGAGCGTTGAAGCCGTGTCGTCGCTCCGGCAAGGCGAGGACCTTTTGAAAAGAGCCGCGCCCCAGTCCTTTATCGCGCGGTTTTCTTTTCCGCGAAACCGCGCGAATTGTCTTCAATCACCTTAGAAACCGGAGAATAGCAACATGGAGCAAAGCCTGCTGAATAGAACGCACCCTCTCGACTCCCGTCGGGAGTCCGATGAAGAAACTCTTTCCGAAGTTCTTCGGGAACGCGACCGATTCCTGGAAGAGCACCCCGAACTCAGGTGGCTCCAGGACGAAATAGACCGAAGCTTGGAGGATGTGGAGAGTCCCGAGGAGCGCATGCTGATTCTTCAGGAGATGCTGAGAGTTAAGCTGGAGGAGTTGTTTCGCGAGATGTCGAATCTGCGGGACTTGCTCGTGGGGATACGATTCGGAGCGCTCGATTCGTCCAATTGAAGAGAGGAGAAGACGTCGCCCTCCCGGCGAGGTCCGCCGGATCAACGGCAAATGCTCTTCCCGCCCAGTCGGAATGGAAGCAAGTCATTGCCCGGCCCGGGAGCCATTCCTGTTTCCCTGTACCCACCCGCGTGAGACGCCGCCTTTGTGGGGCGGCCGGAGAATACCGCTCTCGAGTATTGCCTTCCGTCATTTCGTCCGCACCCGGTTCTTGACAAAAACGTTGGACATTATAGTTTTGTGCCATGTATTCTAGGTGAAGTTCGTTGTGAGGGTGTCGATCAATTTCAGACAGGAGGGTAGACTTTGGAAACATCGTTGGGCGTTCATCCCCATGGGATTTCGCGTTGGAAGCTGTTCCTGGCTCTTTCCAGAACACCGCACGGGTTGTTGGATCTCGCCACCCCGATGCTGGCCGCCCTGCTTCAGGCGGGCGACACACCCCCTCTGAAAGTGGTCCTCCTGGGCGCTCTTACGGCTTTCGCCGGCTATACGGCCGTGTATGCCCTCAATGATGTGGTGGATTATAAAGTCGATAGAGAAGATATCCCGCGGGGTGGAGCGGGTGACGACCCGGCGCGGAACGATCTTGACGCCGTCTATGTGCGCCATCCCATCGCTCAAGGATTGTTGAGGCTCGAGGAAGGAATTCTCTGGGCCGCGGGGTGGGCGCTGGTCGCCCTGTTAGGGGCCTATGCCCTCAATCCCGTGTGCGCCGCCATCTTTCTGCTCGGAGCGGTTCTCGAGTGCATTTACTGCCTGCTGCTCAAAGTCAGTTACCTTCGGGTGATCGTGAGCGGCGTCGTTAAGACCCTGGGCGCCGTAGCCGCGGTATTTGCGGTAAATCCCCATCCGTCTCCGGCGTTTCTGTCCGTTTTGTTCCTGTGGCTTTTCTTGTGGGAAATAGGGGGGCAAAATATCCCCAATGACTGGACGGACATGGAGGAAGACCGGCAGCTTCAGGCGGAAACCGTGCCCGTGCGATTCGGAATCGAAGGGGCCGGCGCTATCATACTGGCGGCGCTCGTCGCCGCCGTGGCGTTGAGTCCGGTCATCGCGCTCGTTGCGCCTGCGAGACTAAGTGCAATATATACCATCGGGGCCTTGGCGGCGGGGTTTTACTTCCTTCTGCTCCCGGCCTTTCACCTGTACCGAAAGAAGAGCCGCATGCAGGCATCCGCGCTCTTCAACCGCTCCAGCCATTATCCGCTCGCCATGTTCGTTGTGACGCTCCTTGGGCTCATTTGAGTATCGGCGGCTCGAGTCAGGCCGCGGGCGAAAAAGTGTCCGTCCTCAACAATCCGTCCTCGATACGCGGACCGGCCCGGTTTCAGTAGACGGGCCGGTCTTTTGCTTTCGACGGTTCGTTGCGTGGCCACCGGGCAGGGCAGAGCCCGTTGACGTGAAGAACTCTCCTCCAGGCGACGTCCCTCCGATCTTCAAATCCTATTCTATTTTCCATATTATTTTCAAAATAATGTGTTCATTTCATGTGGGCTTCGATGTAAACTGAGGACTGAACTTTGCAGTGAGATCCAATTCGGCGGGTTTCGTTTTGCGGGCATGGCGGTATCGCGCCGACGGAGTTTCAATGATGGTCCCGCTTTCGGGCGTGACGGGCGGTGAATGAACAGGGAGTGTGTCGATGGCGAAGACGATCCAGGAAATAAACGAGAAGATCATGAAGGGCAAGGCGGTGGTGTTCAACGCCGAAGAGATAATCGAGGTCGTGAAGGAAAAGGGATTCAAGAATGCGGCGGCCGAGGTGGATGTGGTCACCACGGGCACTTTCGCCCCGATGTGTTCGTCGGGCGCCTACTTCAACGTGGGCCATTCCAATCCGCGCATCAAGTTCGGAGGCGCCGGGGCGACTCTCAACGATGTTCCGGTGTATACCGGCTTTGCCGCGGTGGATCTATTCCTGGGCGCCACGGCGCTGCCCGCCGACGACCCTCAGAACCGCATAAGGCCGGGGAGTTTTACTTATGGAGGCGGACACGTCATCGAAGATCTGGTGTCCGGCAAGGACGTCAGGCTGCTCGCTTACGGATACGGAACGGATTGCTACCCCAGGCGCAAGCTCGAGACCTGGATCAGGCTGGAGGACATGAACGAGGCCGTTCTATTCAATATGCGCAATGCCTATCAAAACTATAATGTTGCGGTGAACGTCTCGGACCACACGATATATACATACATGGGAGTATTGCAGCCCCGGCTTCGTAACGCTACCTATTGCAGCGCCGGCCAGTTGAGTCCTCTGCTCAACGATCCCTGCTACCGGGTAACCGGCATGGGAACGAGGATCTTTCTGGGAGGCGGAATCGGGTACGTGGTGGGACACGGAACGCAGCACAGCCCCGGCGCGCCTCGCAGTCCGAACGGCGTTCCCCGGACGGGGGCAGGGACCCTCGCCGTGACGGGCGACCTCAAGCAAATGGATTCGCGCTGGCTCCGGGGAGCCTCTCTTACCGGATACGGGGCGAGTCTTGCCGTCGGGATCGGGCTGCCGATTCCCATCCTGGATGAGGAGATGATGCACTACGTTTCCGTAACGGACGCCGATATCACGGCGCAGGTGGTCGACTATAGCGAAGCCTATCCGAACTGCATTCCCGGAAGCCTCGGGGAGGTCACCTACGCCGAATTGAAGTCTGGCTTCATCGATCTGAATGGAAAGAGGGTTCCCACGGCGGGGCTGTCGTCATACGCGAGGGCCCGTGAGATTGCCGACATGCTCAAGGGATGGATTCAAGCCGGAACGTTTCTGTTGACGGAACCCGTTACGGTGCTGCCGCGGCAGGAATCGGGATACAAGTGCAGGTCCCTGCGGGAGAGGCCGATAAACCATGCCGGGCCGGTACTCCGTCAGGCGTGATATGATGCGGATGCGGCAGGGGAATTAAAGAGTCCGCCCGCATCCGTCGAATGGAGGAATGGATATGCCTACCAGGAGATTGAGTCTCATCTTTCCCCAGCACCTGGTCGAACAGCCGATTATCTACCAGTTGATCAAGAAGCACGATCTGATGGTAAATATCTTGAGGGCCAGGGTAACGCCCAAGGACCAGGGCCGGATGATGGTGGAGATAAGCGGAAAGAAAACGGAAGTCGAGGCGGGATTGCGTTTTCTTACCGAACTGGGATTGGAGGTGCAGCCTCTCGCCCAGGATGTGCTCTGGCGTAAGGAACGGTGCATCGAGTGCACCGCGTGCGGCTCCATCTGTCCGACAGGGGCCCTGTCGGTATCACGGCCCGATATGCGCGTATCGTTCGACCACGATAAGTGCATCGCCTGCGAGTTGTGCGTTCACTGCTGCCCGTACAAGGCTATAGAGATCGTCTTTTAAACAGGGAGTGGGGCAAACCGTTCGCCCCGAGCCCGTCAAAGGGCGAACGGCCCCATTCATGCCATTCATACCTCTTCGACCTTCGGCATCAGCCCCGCGGTCTCCGACATCCGTCTCTGTGACTTCTCTGTGTTCTCCGTGGTTTTCACACCTCCCAACCACGAAATGGTCAAATCCCTGGAACCCGCAACCCGCAACTCGCACGCAACCCGAGAGCAACCCGTTCACACCCCCCACCCACGAAATGGTCAAATCCCTGGAACCCGCAACCCGCAACCCGCAACTCGCAACCCGCACGCAACCCGTTCACCTCCCGCTCCCGCCGGTCTTGTTCCCCGCATGCTTGAGCGCAAGGACGGTATGCTGCAGTTCCGAATCGGCGCCCTGGGGGACTTTGACGATCATCCGGTGAAAAGCCGACAGGTATTCCTCCCAGTGGTTGAGGTAGAAGGACAGCGCCCTGGCGAATTTGACGCCGACCAGGCCGTCCACGAACATCCGGCTCACCTGCTGGTTCTCCTGCAACACGAACTGGCTGACTTCCAGGATTCGTCTTTCCTCCTCGGACATCGTCCGCAGAATCGCACGCAGAGCGGTTCGCGCCCTCGGCTGGTACATCCAGAAGTAGAGCAGGTCCAGGGCGTTGACGATCATGATCTTGTCCAGTTCGACCGAGCGCATGCCGACTGCTTTCAGGAAGTCCTCGGGTGTCTTCAGCATTTCGGCCACGTCGGATTCCGGAAAGAGCAGTTCGACCCTGGCGTAGGAATCGAGCACCTGTTTGAGTTTGTCCGAGTAGTCCACGGCTCGCATGTTCAGGTTGCTGTAGCGGTCGGCGAGACCTTCGATCACGCCCGCAACGCAATCGGAAGCCGCTTTGGAGATAATAGCCGCCCATTTCTGGAGAATGGCGTTGATGCCGGTGACTCCATAAAAACCCAGCAGCCCGCCCGCCAGCAGGTTGAAAAGCAGCGCAAGGGGAATGGACAACACGGTGCGGAACAGGTTCCCGTAGACGGCCCCGGCTTGGAGACCTCGAAAGGCGTTGTGCGAGGAGATGTAAATGCCGTTTGCCAGCGCCATCACGCTGTATAGGATCATAGGGTTTGTGGAAGTGGTGATGTTGAAGGTATGGTCCAGGATGACGGTCTTAATGAGAAAATCCAGGAGCGGCACCGAAAAGCCGGTGAAGAGCAGGGAGTCGGCAAGCCTGCTCCAGCTTACGTAGTTTTTCCAGTTCACCAGGGGCGAACGGCGGATGCCGCCTCCACCCATCACGGACTGGATGATGTTTCGCACGCCCGTGATGCCGAACCAGATAACGGCCCCGAAGTACGCCAGGACCCACCAGTCCTTGGTGAGTGCAAACGTAAGAAAGGCGGGTATGAACCCGAGAACGATTTTAATCCCGTTTTTCAACACGGAATTCAGATAGCCCCAATGCACCAGGTAACCCTGGCCGATGGATTTGGGTCCGTCCAGCGTCAACCCGTTCGACCATCCGGACGGCGCCCCGCCCAGAGAGATGATGTTGCCTTTCGGGTCCATGTGCGTGGGGGTGTCGGACATCCAGTCCTTGCGCCGCTTCATTCCGATGAAACGGAGTCCGGGCAGTCCGCGGGCGAGCCTGTAGATGGAGTCGAGCCACACACTGAGACTCCGGGCGAAGACGTACGTGACGCGCAGGAATGCATCCCTGCGGACGGGGACCCTTATCCATTCCTTGAGATGGTCCCTTGCCAGCGCTCTTTGCGCCCTTTGCGTCAGGGTCTCCTTTATGGCCAGGCCCATGCCGGGCATGCTCGTGGAGCGCCCCGTCGAGTCGCTGCCCACACGAGCGCCCAACCGGGTTCCCCGGTAGGCCTCGCATAGACTGTCGATCCTGTGCAGGATCTCCGTCAGTTTTTCTATCCGGTCGCCTGCATCCAGCTTGCCGGAATTCCCCACTCGCCGGATGACCTGCCGGATGATGCGCTTGAGCCGTACAATATTCCCCTCGTTGATGGCGATTTGCAGTTCGCTGATCTCGGGAAGGCAGCGCGTCTTGTGCTGGACGTGGTCCTTGAGATTGAACAGCTCGATGTGGGTGATACGCCCGCCGCAGCCGTAGAGCAGTTCTATCACGTCTTCCGTTTGAATGCCGGTCATGTTCAGCGTGATCCGATAGCTGGCGCGGAGTCTGGAGAGACGTTCCACGATTTCGTAAGGGGAGCAGGTGAGGAGCGGGGGGACGCCTTCCTCCGCGGGCGAGGCGTCGGACGAAGGCGCCTCGTAAATTTCCGCCCGGCTGAGATACTCCTTCTTAATAGTGTACATATCCAGGGCGTCCATCTCCTCGACGAGCGCTCCGATGCGAGCGCGGTCTTTTTCATCCGCCGTCTTGTACTGCTCTTTCAGTTGCTCCACTCCGGCCTGCATGGCCTGCACGAGCTTACCGTGAATGTAGGCGGCAAGGTGCAGCACGGATGCCTGCCACGAACCCACGAAGGCGAGGAACTCCTTTCTGTCGAGCAAAGCCATTTCGACGCCGAACCGGTTGTTGATTTCCGTCCTGGGTCCGGCGTTGAACGTGTCGAGGATCTCCATGACCTGCCGCTGCCGGTAGTCGGAGACCTGTCTTCCCTCCGCCATCAGCTTCGACACTTCCGCTCCGGAGAGGAACTGGATGAACTCCTGGGCGCCGGAAAACCCCCTGGGGGACCAGATCAACTGAACGTAACGGCCCCGGAACCTGGCGGAAAACTCAATGCCGATTCGCCCTTCGATGCCCATGATTTCGGCGGCTTCGAGCAATTCGGTTGAGCGGGCCCACCGGGCTGAGCAGTCCGGCGCGGACCAGGTC
>CAYOVG010000116.1:0-18264 GCA_964407285.1 uncultured Syntrophobacteraceae bacterium | reverse complement strand
GGTGCCGCCCGGCTTCATCATCACCACCGAGTTCTTCCGCTGCCGGAGCGTGCTGGACAGTTTCCAGCAGGCGAGAGTCGATTTTGAAGAGCGCGTCATGGACCATGTCAAGAAACTGGAAACCGTGACGGGACGCAGCTTCGGCTCCACGCACAAATCCCTGCTGATTTCGGTGCGTAGCGGCTCCGCGGTCTCGATGCCCGGAATGATGAACAGCTTCCTCAACGTGGGAATCAATGAACCCATCGTCGAGGGGCTCATCGAGCAGACCCGCCAGGCGTGGTTCGCCTGGGACAACTACAGGCGGTTTCTCCAGTCCTGGGGCATGTCGTTCGGAATGCAAAGGGATGAATTCGACGCCATTATGTATTATTACAAAAAGAGATTCGGTCGCCAGGTGAAGCGGGAATTCCTGCCCGAAGAGATCCGCGAACTCGTGATGGCCTACAAGGAGGCGCTCAAAGGCCATAATATCGATTTCTCGGAAGACCCGAGGGAGCAGTTGTTCACGGCCATTCGGCAGGTGGAGGGGTCGTGGTTCTCTCAGAAGGCCGAAACATACAGAAGTATCATGGGCCTTTCGGAAGACTGGGGCACCGCGGTGGCGATACAGGCGATGGTGTACGGAAACCTTGATACGCATTCGGGGGCCGGCGTTATGTTCACGCACAATCCCTGGACTTCTGAAGACCACATATACCCCAACGGGGACTTCACGATGGGCAACCAGGGAGAGGACGTTGTGGGAGGCCTGGTCAAAACGATGCCGCTCTCGGAAAAACAAAGGCTGAGCCAGGGAGGAGAAGTCAAGGAGTTTTCCCTGGAATCGAGGTTCCCAAAGGTATATAAGCGTCTCGTGGAAATTGCCGCCGAACTGATCTACAGGCACCACTGGAGCCCCCAGGAGATCGAGTTCACTTTCCAGGGGGACGATGCGAATGGCGTGTTCGTCCTGCAATCCCGAAATATGGGACCGCGTGTCAGGAAGCTGCACCCTGTTTTCAGGCCGACCGACACGCTCGACACATCGTATCTGGGCAGTGGTATCGGCGTAAGCGGCGGAGCGCTGTGCGGAAAGGTCGCTTTCGACATGGAATCGATCCAGCGGCTGCGCAACGAGGATGTGGACGATCCGATCATCTTGCTGCGTTCGGACACGGTCCCGGATGACATTCGCGAAATCTCCATTGCGGACGGGATTCTGACGGGCAAGGGCGGCGCCACGTCCCATGCGGCCATCGTGGCGCACAGGCTGGGAAAGACTTGTGTCGTGGGTTTCAGCAAAATGAAACTCTGGGAATCGGAGAGGAAGTGCGTAATCAATGGGACCACGCTGCGGACCGGAGACACCATCGGTATCGACGGGCGCAGCGGCGCGGTTTACCTCGGATGTCATGTAACCCAGCAGGTAGACCTGATCGATTGATCCCTAAGGGAATTACGCGAGACTGATTGTCGCTTCGGCAGTCTATTGCCAGGGGAAAGACGCCGGATGCGGGGTGCTCGATGTTGGATGGGAAATCCGCTCCGCCCGACATCCCGCATTCGGCGTATATTCCGCGCCCCGAACGATGATCGTGGTCTCAATCATTCAATGCATCTGTCGGCGCGTACGAGCTTTGGGCTACTCCCCGGTTCATGGCGACCCCGTTCGCCCTGGATACCTCGGGGCGACCGGTTCGACCCAGCCCGAATGCGCGCGGGCATACATTTCAGAGAAGGAGGCACGAAATGGCCGGGCAAGATAAGCTGGTTCCTATGAAGCTGGGGATAAACGGATTGGGCAGAATCGCCAAACTCTCGATCTGGCATCATGTCGAGCGCCAATATTTTTCAGAACTGGTGGTCAACATCGGCCGGGACGTAGGCACCTCCCTCGACAATATAGCCCACTTCGTCGAGACGGATTCCACATACGGCGCCCTGCACCACTACCTCCATGGATGCCGCGCGGAGCGGGTGATCGAAGAACTGGATGAGAAGAGCGGGGCCATGATCATTAACGGGGTCAAGACCACGTTCCTGCGCCAACAGCGAAATCCCGCACTGATCGGATGGCGCGAACACGGCGTGGAGCTTGTGGTCGACGCCACCGGAGCGTTCGTCGACCCGACCGTGACGACGGACGACCCGAAGGGTTCCCTTCGCGGGCATCTCGCGGCGGGAGCGCAAAAGGTGATTCTCTCCGCCCCCTTCAAGATAAAGGACAAGAGCAAGTCAATGCCGTCGGATGCCGTTACGACGGTCATGGGGATCAACGATACGGACTACGATCCCAAGAAGCACATTTTGATCTCCAATGCATCCTGCACCACGACATGCCTTGCCTTCATGGTGAAACCGCTCCTGGACTATTTCGGCCAGGAACGCATCCTGTCCGCATCCATGGCCACGGTGCACGCGGCCACCAGTTCCCAGCAGGTCCTGGACAGGGCGCCCAAAGCCAAAGCCGCGGACCTGCGCAAGACCCGGTCCGTTTTCAACAATATCATCCTGACCACGACGGGGGCGGCCAAAGCGCTCGGGCTCGTCATCCCGGAGATGAAGAGCATCGGGTTCATCGCCGAATCCGTGCGGATACCGACATCCACCGGATCGCTGATTATCCTTGTGGTGATGATTCAGGACGAGAGCATGAAAAACCCGGTCAGCCGCGATAAGATCAACGACATCTACAAGCGCGCCATGGACCTGTATCCGAAGGGCTACCTGCTCTACTCCGAAGAACAGAACGTGTCGTCCGACATCATCGGAACGCCGAGGGCCGGGGCCGTCATCGAAGGCCATGAGACGCACACGCGCACCGCCGCCATTCGCCTGGACCTGGAAAAGATCCTGGGCATCCCGGCGTCTCAGCTCATGGCCGCCGCGGGAAGCCGGCAGGCCGAATCGGGAGCGGGGAGCGCCGGAGAGGACGACGCCCTCGCGGCGCCTCTGCTGCAGGACAAAATACTGACCGTACCCGTTACGCAGGCCGTGATATACGGCTGGTACGACAATGAACTGGGAAGCTACACGAATATGCTGGGTGACAGGGCTGTGAGCATTGCCCGGATGATGACCGGTCACTCCCTGTAGCAGATCGATAACACACAACGGCGTAAGTTCGTGCTCCCGCCTGGACGGGATTGACGGGATTGACGGGATTGACGGGATTGACGGGATTCCCGGGATTGACGGGCCGGCTTTGTATCCGGTCGATTCCCAATCCTGGTCATCCCGTCGATCCTGTCCGGACTGCGGGGTGCGCGGGCCGACGAACTTACGCCGGGCCGCAAGCGCCCCTCGCGCGCGTCATGCGGGCGATAATCCACGGTGAGGCGTTACCGTTCGCGGGGGGGGGGGCCGTAGTCAACCACTCTCCCCCATGGCGGCTTGACTGGCGTTGAGGAAATATTACCATATCTTCATGGGAGTTTGTTTATCGCTCATCATGGAGAACGTTTCATGCCACTCTGGTCCCTTGCCCTGACCGCTTTCATCCCCATTGCAGTCGTATTGCTCCTGATGGTGCTCCTCCGCCAACCGGCAAACCGGGCAATGCCCGTTTCATGGCTCGTCACCGGCATGATCGGTATTCTCGTATGGAAGATGCCCGCCGGTCTGATCCTGGCGGCAACCCTGTCCGGGTTTGCGAGCGCGCTCACCGTCCTGCTGATCGTGTTCGGAGCTATTCTCGTGCTCTACACCTTGAGGGACAGCGGGGGCATGGAAACCATCAATGCGGGATTCTACGGGATCTCGCCGGACCGGCGCATCCAGGTCCTCATCATAGCTTTCATGTTCGGCGCATTCCTGGAAGGGGCCGCCGGATTCGGAACTCCCGCGGCTATTGCCGCTCCTTTGCTCCTTGCCCTGGGTTTTCCCGCGCTGGCGGCGGTGCTTGTATGCCTGGTATGCAATACCGTTCCCGTGACTTTCGGGGCGGTCGGAACTCCCATATGGTTCGGACTCATGAGCCTGAAACCCAAGGTGGAAGAAGCGTTGGCTTCGGCGCCCGCCGTCGGCTTTCACTCTTTCGATCAATTCCTCGAGGCGGAGGCGCAATGGTCCGCCGTTTTCCAGTCCCTGGCGGGACTTGTCGTTCCTCTCTTTACCGTTTGCTTTCTCACGCGTTTTTTCGGCAGGAACAGGTCCTGGCGCGAGGGTCTCGGAGCCTGGAAGTTCGCCCTCTTCACATCCTTCTCCTTTATCGTTCCCTTTCTTCTGGCGGCATTCCTTCTGGGCGAAGAGTTTCCGGCCCTGGTAGGGGGCCTTGCGGGACTGGCGATCATCGTCCCCGCCGCAAGGATGGGGTGGTTTCTGCCGGAGCAGGTGTGGGATTTTGAAGAGCATTCCATGTGGGAGAAAGAATGGATGGGGGATATCGAAGCCGGTACCCGCACTCTCCAACCACGCATGGAACAGCTTCGGGCATGGACGCCTTACATCCTCATCGGTCTCATCCTTGTTCTGACCAGAATCACGCTCCTTCCGTTCAGGGCATGGGTGATGTACGTCACGTTCTCCTTCGAGCGCATCCTGGGCTACGAGCACGTCAATTACACCATAAAGCCGTTTTACGTTCCCGGCGTCATTCCTTTCATGCTCGTCGCCGTTCTCACTATCTTCATCCACAGGATGAAGGCCGACGCGGTAAAGGCGGCGTGGCGAGATTCGATCGTACGCTTGAAGCACCCCGCCGTCGCTCTGCTCTTCGCCGTTGCTCTCGTGGAGATCTTGCAGCAATCCGCCCACAACTCCGCGGGCTATGCTTCCATGCCTCTTACCATGGCCGGCGCGGTTGCCGAGTTCGCAGGCCGTTCCTGGCCTTTCTTCGCTCCCTTCATCGGTGCGCTCGGCTCCTTCATTACCGGCAGCAATACGGTTTCCAACCTCCTCTTCGCGGATTTCCAGTACGGCATAGCCGATCAGATCGAAGCATCGCGGCAGATTATCGTCGCATTGCAGGCGGTCGGAGGGGCCATGGGCAATATGGTGGCTGTTCACAACGTGGTGGCGGCTTCGGCCACCGTCGGACTGGTGGGGGTCGAAGGACTGATTATCCGAAGAAACTTCCTGCCCCTGGTTCTTTACGGAACCATACTGGGAACCGCGGGCCTCCTGTTCGCCTATGTCCTTTTTCCCGGCGCCTTCTGATACCGGCGCTCATCCGGTCAAACCGGCCGGCAAGGACTCTGCCCCCTCCCCCTTTCCCGGCATACCATGCGGGGAGCACAGGATGGAATCCGCCACGGTTCGGTTCCGTCAACATCCATGCAGGTAACCGAAAACCGGCAGGCTTTCTACAAAGATGATCAACGTAAACAGCGCGCTTAGAATCAAGCCGAAGCTGGAGAGGTATTCGCCGCCTTCATCGTCGCTCGAGGCCGCCTTCTTTCGGGAATCGCGGCGCGTGTCCCGATACGCGACGAGCATCGCGGCGACTGCAGGCGCCAGGGACAACACCGTCACTGTGATGATCATCCAGGCGACGGCGCTGACACCCCAATACGTTATACGGCCCCAACCGCCCACGCATCCGAATTCACCGATAGCATAGATGGATATCAAATGGAACGTCCAGGCGACTCCACCGCCGAGGAATGCAAACCATCGCCTCCACGTCCGCGGACGCGTCAGAGTGTTTTCCGCTTCCATCATAGCATCTTTCTCCTACAATACGTGGGGCGTCAGGTAAGCGGTCAAGGACCCCAGCAGCCCCGCAGCTACGGTAAAATACCAGAACAACTCGCTATTCTGAAGCCAGAGCCTGAGTCGCGGCGTATCGAACGGCTCCCCCTTTCGATACGCCCTGACGAGAGTTCCCGCCGACAGTGCGATGCCGACCGAGGCCATCAACAACGAAAAACCGTTGATCGTGAAGTATATCGAAGCGTATGCGTTGGCGGTGGGCAGGAACGGGGTGCTCAGCAGGACCGCCGATTCGGCGAAAATGAAGCCCAATCCCAGGACCACCGTCCCTGACATGCCGAAGAGGAGAGACTTGCGCCGAGATCGACGCCACGCCCACGAACTGAATGCCTGCACAACGCCTCCAGCCGTCAACAAGCCGTACGCAATCAGCGGACCGGCCAACTGGGGTGGAGGGAGGCCGGCCTGTGACCACTGCTCCGAGTACAAACGCAAATAGAAGTAGGAGTAAATGAGCACTCCAAGGACCGTGGCGAGGATCGCCAGCATTCCCACCATACCCCACCATCCTGTCGCCTGTCTTCCGCTGCTCAGCAACGGCAGGTCGAGCCGGGCAGCCAGCAGACGGGCCTCCTCCTCCGGGAGAACCGGTTCGCTGCAGAGCCACCGGCCGATCATCCCCACGGCGATAAATGCAAAGACGCCCGCGGTGATATAGCTCTTCGCCAGGATCGAGACCGCGGCAAGAAGGACAATCACGGCAGTGAAAAAGGGAAAAAGAGTCGGCCCCGGAAGATGCTGGAGCGCCTGCGGGTTGGCGTTGGTGACATCGGTGAGAAGGGTTGCGCGCCAGCTTTCCGGCCGGCCTGCCAGGATTTCCGCCACGGCGTTCAGTCTGTTCGTGCGTTCATCCTTCGGTAGATCCTCCGCCGGCGTCGCCGGCGACGATGACGACATACGTCGCCATTCGGGATAGAGATCGCGCACCACCGGAGGGCTGTAGAAGCTGTAAGGGGGGGGTGGAGACGGAATGGACCATTCCAGAGTGCCGCCTCCCCACGGGTTGCCGCCTGCCGCCCGTCCTCGCCGGGCGTGCCACAAGAGATTCAGCAGAGCGGTTGCGAACCCGGCGGCAAGTATGTAGGCGCCGACAGTCGAAATCATGTTGAGCGCGCCGACCCCCATCTCCTCGGGATAGGTGAAAACCCGCCGCCGCATTCCAAACAGCCCGATAACGTACATCGACAGGAAAGTGAGGTTGAATCCGACGAATATGAGGCCGAATCCGACCCTGCCCCACAGTTCGCTGAACAGCCTGCCGGTGATCTTGGGCAGCCAGTGGTGAAGTCCGGCGAGAAAGGGAAGCACGGCGCCGCCGATCAGCACATGGTGAAAGTGGGCGACAACGAAATTGGTCTCGTGCACCTGCCAGTCGAAGGGCATGTCCGCAACCATGACGCCGGTCAGGCCGCCGTTTACGAAGATGAAGAAAAAGCCGAGGATATAGAGCAGCGGAACGCTGTATCGGGGGCGGCTCCCCCATAGCGTTGCAACCCAGGCGAAGACCAGCGTGCCTGAAGCCAGGGCGATCATGAAGCTTGCCGCGGTGAAGAAGAGCATTGGCAGTTCGGGCAGCCCGGTCGTGAACATATGGTGCGTCCAGAGCCCGAAACTGACGAAACCCGTGACCATCAGGACGGCGATAATCAGGGGGTGCGCGACGATACGCTTGCGGGCGACCACCGGGATTATGGCGGAGATGACGCCTGTTGCAGGCAAAAAGATGATATAGACTTCAGGGTGTCCAAAAAACCAGAAGAGGTGCTGCCAGAGCAACGAACTGCCCCCCATTGCGGGATTGAAAAAATGCATGCCGAACGAACGCTCCATCTCCAGCAGCAGCGTGGCCAGGAGCAACGGGGTGAAAGCGAAAAGGATCATCACTCCAACGACCAGGTACGACCAGACGAACAGCGGCATGTATTGAATGGCCATGCCGGGAGCGCGGAGCTTCAGGATCGTGACGACGATCTCGACGGCGGCCCCGATTCCGGCAACCTCCACCATGCTGAGCCCCAGCAGCCAGAAATCGAGTCCTATACCCGAATACATCGGGCCGGACAGTGGAGTGTACGCAGTCCAACCCGCGTCGGGAACCTCCCCGAAGGCAAAGCTCGCATACATCGTCAAGCCGCCGAAGAGATACATCCAGTAGCAGAAGTTCGTGAGCCGGGGAAACGCCACATCCCGCGACCCGATCATCAGAGGCAGGAAATAGAGCCCCAGCCCCTCGACAAACGGCACGGCGAACAGGTAGAGCATTGTCGAGCCGTGCATGGTGAAGATTGCATTGTATTCATCCGGTCCAAACAGGGTGTTGTTGGGAACGGCGAGCTGCGCGCGCATCAGGAGAGCGAAGACGACCGCCAGGGAGAAGAACGACAGAGCCGTAAGCATATGGCGTCTTCCCATGGGGCGGTTGTTGACCGTGGCTATCCATCCGGAAAATCCGGAGGGGGACTTCCATGTTTGCGTGAACCGCTGTTCGGCTTCGTTGCTTTGATTCATTCCAGACTCCGTAGATAATCCACAACGGCGTGCAGGTCCTCCGGCGGCAGGTAGGATCGCGGCATCAGGTTGCGGGGCTTGAGCGACTGCGGATTGGCTATCCAGCCGGACATGTTCCCCGCGGTGTTGGGAAGCAGGCCCGCGCCGAGCGTTATCCGCGAACCTACGAGAGTAAGGTCGGGTCCGATGTTTGCCTGAGACAGTCCCCTTATCGAATGGCACGCCGCGCAGCCGGCGTTCAGGAAAACGTCTCTGCCGCGCAGGAGCCGGGGGTCGGACGGAACGGGCGCCGGCTGTTTATTCCTGGCCAGCCACCGTTCGAAGTCTTCAGGATCGTGCGCCACCACGCGAAAGGCCATGAGAGCATGCGGTCCCGCGCAGTACTCGGTGCATGTCCCGTGGTACACTCCGGGACGATCCGCTTGGAGCCGCAATTCGGTGGGATGGTCCGGAAGCTGGTCGCGCTTCCCTCCCAGTCGCGGCGCCCAGAAGCTGTGGATCACGCCTGCGGAGGTCAGTTCGTAAAGCACCATGCTGCCCGCCGGGACGTGTATTTCGTTGGCGTCAACAATGCCATGGTCGGGGTAGCGCACCTCGAACCACCATGAATGGCCGATTACCCCTACCCGAAAATCCTCTCCCCCAATCCCGTGCATTTCCGTCGTTGTCCGGATCGTGGAGATCAGCATTGCGACAAGGATCAGTGTCGGGATTACGATGCCTGCCGCAAAGACGAAGCGCGCGCCCAGCACCGGCTCCTCACGACGGCGGGCAATCAACGCCAGCGCCAGGAGCGCCAGAGTAACGATATACACGATTCCATAGACGACGAACATCTGCCACCACTTATCCGCGATCAGCCCGGCATGCGGACCTGCCGGGTCGAGAATGGAATGCGGCAGTTCAACCGTGCAACCACTCGAGAGAAGAGCCGATGCACCCGGCAGAAAACGATGTATCGCGGAAGGCCGCGGCGCGCGCGCGCCACCTGTTCCATTCATATGATCCGCCTTTCACGTCATGTCGAATATCGAACCCAATCGCGCTTCCCGATCGACGCGAACGTCCTCCGGACCTGATCCGATCACCACTTCGAGGCGAGCATCAGGGCAAAAACGGCGGCAAGGTAGACGATCGAGTGATTGAATAGTTCCCGTGCGCAACGGCGGTCCTTCCGACGCCAAAGTTCGACCACCTTGCGAATCAGACCCACTCCGAGCAGAGTGGTCCCTATGATGAAGATCCGGCCCAGGTCCGCACAAACGCCAAGACATGCGGTGACCGGGAGAAGAACGGCAACGTAAGCGGCAATCCGCGCGTAAGTTCGCTCTTCTCCCGCCACCACGGGGAGCATCGGGACCCCGGCCTGTGCGTAATCCTCCTTTGCGTAGAGCGCCAGCGCCCAGAAATGGGGTGGAGTCCACAGGAAGATCACGAGAAACATGAGCAGTGGAACCATGCTCAACCCGTCCGCCCCGGCCGCCCAGCCGATGAGCGGTCCCGCCGCTCCCGCGCCGCCGCCGATCACGATGTTCAGAGAAGTCCTCCGCTTGAGCCACATCGTGTAAACCACGACATAGAAAGCGATAGCGCCGATCCCCAGCATTGCCGCGAGCGTGTTGCCGGCCGCCTGAAGCAACCATATCCCCGGAGCCCCGGAGATGAAGCCGAAACAGAGCGCACCGAAGGGTCTTACCTTACCGGCCGGGATCGGCCGCTTGCTCCTCGTACGCGCCATGATCGCATCGATATCGCGGTCCCAGAACTGGTTGAAGGCGTTCGCTGCCCCGGCGGCCAGAGAGATCCCGAGGAGCACTCCAACTAATCGAAGCGGAGCGGCAAGCAAAGTCCCCTCGATCACCAGGGCGGTCAGCCCGGTCATCGCGACGAGCAATACGATTCTCGGTTTGGTCAGGAGGACATACCACATCACTTTCCTCCACATACTGCAAAGCGGACCGGAGGAAATCGAAAGATGTTTCGGGAGCCGTGGATCGACCGCCCCGATAGAGGAGATGAAGTCGGGCTTGCTCATGGATACCTGCTTTTGGGGCCGGAAAAGCTTTCTTTGTCCCGACAACCGGCGCGCCGGCGCTTTCCCCGGCGACAGAGCACAGACAAGAGTGAAAATGAAAACCGGCTTTCGGTTTTCGGTTTCCAATTTTCGAATTCCTACGACTGTCCATAAAGATAGGCCGCGATATTGCGTGCATCCTGCTCCGAGACGTCCAGATCGGGCATGGCCGTCTCGGGAGAGAATCTCTTGGGATCTTGTATCCACCGGATCATATTGTCGGGCGAATTGGGCAGTACTCCCCCAACATATATCTGCTCGTCAATGTCCTCGAGCTTCGGCCCCACCCGGCCTGTGGCCCTGCGAATACCCTCGATCACATGGCAGGCGTAGCATCCATACTTCAGGGACGCCTGGCGTCCCTGCCGCGCAACGCCATCGGGGACGCTCCACACAGGTTGGTTGATCTTTCCGTCAATACTCCGATAGGTGAGATAGCCGATGCCCCCCAGGATGACGATTCCCATTAAGAAGATCAGTACTTTCATCCGCATCAACATTCTCCATTCAAGATATGTCGCTCCGGCGGCATCCGTTTCAGGACCGTAGAGAAGAGAGGACCGGGACCCAATGGAGGGACCGCGCTCTTCTCACTCCCGAGGAAAAGTCTGCGCGGCAAGAACGAACTGTACGACCCGTTCGAGATCGGCTTCCGATATTCTCCCTCGATAGGACGGCATCGACACGCTCTCCGGCGGCGACAGGATATAATCGTACATTTCGGAAGGGGACAGGCGATGCTCGATTTCGGCGAAATCAGGGCCGACTTTGCGTCCATGCGAAGAAACGGCATGGCAACTGTTGCACCCATACCGGGCGAACAACTTGCGGCCCATCTCCGCCTCTTCGCCCACAACCACCCCAATGGGAAGAGGCGGCGGGTTCGGGTCCGGCCATCCCGTCCATGGGGACTTCAGACGCAGATCGCTGAGATAGAGAAGGCTTATCACGCAAAACGAGACGAAGATCACCCAGAACGGCCGTTTCCCGATACCCCGGTTCGGGCCGCGGTCAAGGAGGGGCAAAAGAAGCATCGCTATGAACACGGCCGGTCCGAATGCCCATTCAAACGTAGGCGCCACGGCAGGGGGCAGCAGGGCTACCAGGGAGCTGTACCATGCGAACCACCATTCTTCCATGGGCATGGAACGTTCGACCAGGTTGGCCTCCGGGTATAATTCCTGCGGCCCCGCAACCAGCGCCAGAACATAGGCGATCGAGAAAACCAGGAATGCCATGGCGCCGGTCAGCAGAACCGTAGCCGGGTAAAACCATTCCCCGTGCTCTTCCGACTTTGATGCTCTCTTGTAGATCTTCTTCTGTTCCTCCGCGCTCTCGACCGCATGCTTCTGCTCCGCTTCGGATGTGATTCCATGAACCACCACCAGGTAAAGGTGATAAGAAATCAGACCGGCAAGCAGCACGGGGACAATGAAGGTATGAATGGAAAAAAAGCGAGTGAGCGTCGTCGACCCGATCCGCGGCCCGTCCTGAAGGAAAAGCGCCAGTTCATTACCGATAAGCGGAACATTGTGGAACATGTTGAGCACCACGCGTATGGCGTAAATCGCCCGCTCATCCCATCGCAGCAAATACCCCGTGAACGACATCGTCAACACCAGAAAGAACTGGAAGACGCCGACGGTCCAGGTCCCTTCGCGAGGGGCCTTGTAGCCGCCGAACAGCAGGTGCCTGAAGACGTGAAGGAACAGCACCACCACCATCGTTCCCGCCGTCCAGTAGTGAATCCCGCGAACCAGCCGCCCCATGGGCTGAGTGTAGGTGATATAACGAACGGCCTGGTACGCGTAGTCCGCGGCATTCGTATAGTAGAGAGTCATGGTGACGCCCGTGATGACCTGGATCGCGAACAGCGTGGTCAGGGCCGCTCCGTCGCCGTGATACCAGGGGGTCTTCGGCACGCGTCTCCAGAGGACGGTCTCCTTGAACCTGTCGGTCCCAAAACGCTCCACATCGCTGCGCTTCAACGCCTTGAGCCGCTCCGTCATGCGGGACAACCATTTCGGGATCACGTCTTGTTCCTCAGGCCACAGGCGGTACTGAATTGAGATCGATCCGGATCTCGCCGTTGATGATCCTGCTGGCGTAGCGATACAAGGGACGTTCCGGAGGACCTGCCATGCGTTCGCCGTTCTTGTTGAAAATACCCCCATGGCAGGGGCAGAAGAAACATTCGCTGCCGGGGTCCCAGGTGACCGGACAACCCAGGTCGGTGCAACTCCGGGAGTAGACAACCGCCTCCAGTTCCGTGGGGCGCCAGGCGTAGACCGCTTTTTCCCGCACGGCCGAACCCCATTCCTCTTGCGGCAAGTCAACGATTACTTTCCGCATTTCTCCCACCGGAAAAGCTTCGACCGCACCCAGGGATCGCCAGACAGGCATTCTGTGCCGATACTTGAACGCCGGCGCAACGGAGAATATCAGTGAGGGAATGCCGACCATACCGGCGGTCGCCAAACCTATTCCTCTCACGGCCCATTTCATTATGCTCCTTCGATCCATTCCTTACTCCCGGGCAAGAAGACAGCCATCCATAGACAAGGAAAGTAATTGCCGGTTTTTGTGCTGTCAACATACGGACTCCGTCACATGTTCAACCGCTTCCGGAGTGTATGTAAGTAGAAATACCCAAAAAATTTCAAACAAGTGTCGTATTGACCCAATAAAATGGCATTAGCGAAGTCGAAATTGATACCTGATATGATATCGAAACATCAGAAGCCGATAACGGATCTCTATGGAGAAACACCGGCAGCATAGAGACCATGGCGCGGATTCATATCGACTTTCCTCGTCGATCCGATTCGAGAACATGCTATTGCTACAGCATAGTATTGAACTTATTGTAAAAAACATAAAAGAATAGCCGTGCGGGCTATTTCCGGGAACTTCCAGCCTTCAACGGAGTGCCGTACACATGTCAACCGATAAGAACAGGCTGAGCGGTCGGATCATCGTCGTGCAGGAAGACAGGTTCCTTCTGGCGGATGGTACGGGAAGAAGATATCTCTTCATGCTGTCGCACAAAGCACGGGCAAGCGAGGAAGATCTCCAGCGCTGGCGCAGGGCCGGAATTCCGGTAATCACCGAGTATGAGGGAGAGCCTCACATGGCTTCGGGGGTAGCCCATAAGGTCGAGCCGTTGCCGGATTACTATTAGAGCGCGGGCAGATCCAACTGCCCGCGCGGAAGCCTTTTGCGAGCTGTTTCGCAACTGACTCGCAACAGAGTGGCAATACGGCCAATAGGAGGATGAACGATGACCACATCGAAAACCACCCCCCTACGGGAGAAGCTCGCCGGTATGTTGCGGGAATGGTCGGTCCCCAGGCAGATTTCCGGCGCGAGCGCCTTCGACGTAGCGGCCGAGTCCGAAGCGTCGCGCCGGTTGCGTCCCCGGCTGGAGGAGGCCGACCGGATCGGCACCAGCATATGTCCATACTGCGCGGTCGGCTGCGCTCAACTCGTCTATGCCAAAGGCAACGACGTCATCCACATCGAAGGCGATCCGCGCAGCCCCATCAACCAGGGAACGCTCTGCCCCAAAGGAGCGGGCACGTTTAGCTGGATGAGCAATCCCAACCGGCTCACGACCGTGAAGTACCGCGCTCCCTACTCCGATCGATGGGAAGAAAAGCCTCTTGACTGGGCCATGGATCGTATCGCGCAACTCGTCAAGCAGACGCGCGATGAAACGTTCGTCCGGGAGCTCCCCGAAGGAGTTGCCGTGAACCATACCATGGCCATGGCGCAACTTGGAGGCGCAACTCTCGACAACGAGGAGAACTATCTAATAAAGAAGCTGTGCGCCGGCGGGCTCGGCATGGTCTGGGTCGAAAATCAGGCCCGGGTCTGACACAGTTCATCCGTGCCCAGTCTGGGCGCAACCTTTGGACGCGGCGCCGCAACAATGGCCCAGTGGGACCTTGCCGACGCGGACTGCATCGTCATTATGGGATCGAATATGGCCGAGTGCCATCCCATCGCCTTCCGTTTCGTTATGCAGGCCAGGGAGCGAGGCGCCACGGTCATCCATGTGGACCCACGCTTTACACGCACATCGGCCCTGGCCGACATCTACGCCCCCATCCGCTCCGGATCCGATATCGCCTTTCTGGGCGGTATAATTCGCTATATCCTGGAAAACGATCTTTGGTTCAAGGAATACGTGCTCCATTATACCAACATCGCCACCGTCATCAACAAAGGGTTTCAAGGGCCCGGAGAACTCGACGGTTTCTTCTCAGGCTGGAATGAGGAACTGCGCGCCTATGAACTGGATACCTGGCAGTACCGGGGAGAGGCGGCGCCCGAGATCCTGGGGGAGCAACACATCACCACGGGCTCGCCTTACAGCGAAAAACTGAAGCGGATCACGAGCGGTCCGCCCCCTACCGACATGACCCTCGAGGACCCCCACTGCGTCTATCAAATCCTTCGCCGGCATTATGCCCGTTACACGCCGGAAATGGTCGAACGAGTGACCGGATGCCCTAAGGAGACCTTTCTGGCGGTGGCCGACGCCCTGACCCGCAGCAGCGGTCCCGATAAGACCGGCGCATGGTGCTACGCCGTGGGTTGGACCCATCATACCAACGGCGTGCAGATTATCCGCGCCGCGGGCATCATTCAGGCACTGCTCGGCAACGTAGGCCGCCCCGGCTCCGGTATCCTGGCCCTCAGGGGGCATTGCAGCATCCAGGGAAGCACCGACGTACCCACCCTTTACAACATGCTCCCCGGTTACCTGCCGCATCCCCACGCCCGCCGGGACAATGCAACATTCGCCGACTACCTTTCCACCGAAACCAATGAGACAGGGTATTGGCACAATTTCCCGAAATTCGCCGTAAGCCTTCTCCGTGCCTGGTACGGCGACAAGGCCAAACAGGACAATGAGTGGGGATACCAGTGGATTCCCAAAATCCTCGGAGACCACTCCCAGCTCCCGATGACCCTCTCCATCGCGGACGGCACTATCCGGGGACTTCTCCTTATCGGGCAGAACCCGGTTGTGGGGGGACACAACTCCAGGTTGATCCGCAAGGCGCTTCCGAACCTGGAGTGGATGGTCGTTCGCGAAATCTTCGAAAACGAGACCGCATCCTCCTGGTACAAGTCACCGGAAGCGCTGGACGGAGATCCTGGACCGGAAGAGAATAAAACGGAAATATTTCTCCTTCCCGCAGCCCTGCCCGGCGAAAAGGACGGCACTTTCACCAACACCCACCGGCTGGTCCAGTGGCACGACAAAGTGGTGGAGCCGCCCGGCGACTGCCGTTCGGACCTCTGGTTCATTTATCATCTGGGAAAACGTTTGAAAGAACTCTATGCCGGCAGTGAAGATCGAAAGGATGCGCCCATCCGGAACCTGACCTGGGATTACCCGGAAATCGGCCCCAATAATGATCCTTCGGCCGAAGCCGTGCTGAAGGAGATCAACGGCTATACATGGCCGGACCGGAAACAGCTCAAGAGTCTGAAGGAAATCAAAGACGACGGCTCCACGGCCTGCGGGGTCTGGATTTACTCCGGAGTGTTCCCGGAAGACAACCACAACCAGGCGCGATCGCGCGTTCCGGACCCCCCGGACGGCCCCGGCACGCATCTCGGGTGGGCTTTCGCCTGGCCGGACAACCGCCGTATCCTCTACAACCGGGCCTCCGCGGACCCTGACGGAAACCCCTGGTCCGAAAGGAAGCGCTATGTATGGTGGGATGAGGAAAAGGGCCGCTGGGACGGCTACGATGTGCCCGATTTTCCGCCGAATAAGGCCCCCGGCTTCATGCCTGACTGGGATAAGAATCCCAAGGGCATGGAGGCCCTGGACGGCAGTTCCTCTTTTACCATGCTTTCCGACGGCAAGGCCTCGCTCTTCGTCCCCTCGGGACTCAAGGACGGTCCTATTCCCACCCACTACGAACCGGTGGAATCGCCGGTCGGCAATGCCATGTACGAACAGCAGCACAACCCGTTAGCCAAGAAGTGGCCACGCCCCGATAACCCCTACCATGCGCCCGGAGACCCGGCATATCCCTACGCCATCACCACCTACCGGCTGACCGAGCACCATTCCGGCGCCATCCCGACGCGCATGGTGCCGATCCTGGCGGAATTGCAGCCGGAAGGGTTCGCCGAGATCCCCACGGAACTGGCCGAGGAGAAGGGTATCCACAATCGCGACTGGGTGGTCATATCCACGGCGCGGGGAGAAGTCGAAACCCGTGCGCTGGTCACCGACCGCCTGCGGCCTTTCGTGATCGACGGTAAGCTCGTCTTTCAGATCGGTATGCCCTGGCATTTCGGCTGGCAGGGGTATGCGAGGGGTTCCATCGCCAATACGCTTTCCGCAGTGGTCGGCGACCCGAACACCACCATTCACGAAGGAAAGGCGTTCACCTGCAACCTTCGCAAAGGGCGCCTCCGGCAAAGGAGACCGTCATGACAGCACCAGCGCATCCGCCCGGGGTCCACGCCCGAGCCCGCAATTACTCCGATTCCATCCTGCGTGAAATGATCCCCGACGAGTCGGAACTGACTGCGGGGGTGACGATCCGGCCGGGCCGCACCTACGGCTTTTTCACCGACACCAGCCTGTGCATCGGCTGCAAAGCCTGCGAAGTGGCGTGCAAGGAATGGAACGCTCTGCCGGCTGATGATTTGCACATGAGTGGAACGAGCTACGATAATACCCGCCACCTGTCCGCCACTACATGGCGCCACGTGGCGTTCATCGAGAAAATCCGTGAGAAGAACGGCCGGCGCGCTACACGGCTCAAGCCGTTCCAGAGCCACTGGCTCATGATGAGCGATGTCTGCAAGCATTGCAGGCGTGCCGGATGCCTGGAAGCCTGTCCAACGGGAGCCCTCTTCCGCAACGAGTTCGGCGCCGTGGTGGTGCAGCAGGATATCTGCAACGGCTGTGCTTATTGCGTGCCGTCATGCCCCTTTGGGGTCATCGAACTCGACTTCAATAACGGAAAGGCCCACAAGTGCACCCTGTGCTACGATCGGTTGAAGGGAGGGCTTGAGCCGGCCTGCGCCAAGAGTTGCCCCACCAACTCCATTCAGTTCGGCGAGGTGGACGAACTGCTGGAACGTGCCCGCAAGCGTGTGAAAAAATTGAGGGAAATAGGCTCGGAGACTGCCTGTCTCTATGGCGCCCCGCACGGGCCGGGTTCCACCGAAGGCATCGAGCAGCTATTCTGCTTCTTTCTGCTGCTGGACCGCCCCGAGGTCTATAACCTGCCGGCGGCGCCTCGACTGCCTTCAAAGCGCATCAAGAAAAGCCTGAATGCCGGGCTGATCACAGCAGTCGGGCTGGGGTTGGCAACTGCGGTCGTGTTCGGCGCATCGGACTCATCGGAAGAAGAGAGGTAAATCATGCAGACGCAAATCCAGCAGGTCGTACCCCGAGAGAGCAGCCGTGAGCCGGCAACCGTATACGAAAGCGTTCGGCCACGCTCCACCGGATATCCGGCCGTGAGGATACCCCCCTACCGGGGAGAGACTTACTACGATATACCTCCTCTTAAACAGAGTCATTACAAATGGCGCACGGTGGCCGCCTTTTTAGGGCTCGGAATAGCTGGAGGCTCGCAGATTCTGGCCACGCTCGCAGATCTCACGGGAATGAAAGGCCGACCGGTAGTACGCGCCGGAAGATACCTGGCCCTGGCGGGCGCGTCGTCCGGAACCATGTTGCTGATCAGCGCCCTGCACACGCCGCAGCGATGGTACAATATGCTACGCATGTTCAAGAGCACCTCCCCCATGTCCATCGGCATCTGGTCCATTACGCCCTTCGGCATCCTTTCGGGATTGACCGCGACGGGACAGATCATCGAAGACATTGGATACGAAAAGACCGGCCGCTCCATAGGGCGCGCTTGCGGCATTCCGGCGGCCCTCCTGGGCGGCATGGTCATTACTTATATGGGAACGGAACAGGAAGAAACCCAGATACC
>CAYOVG010000115.1:0-18279 GCA_964407285.1 uncultured Syntrophobacteraceae bacterium | reverse complement strand
CCCGGGTTCCATAAATTACGGGGACGCAGCCTCTTGCTTCCAGGATACTTCTGGACCATGTATTCAAAGAGCTTCAGGGGAGAAGCGAAACACGCGAGATGTTCCGTGGCCGGCCAGGGCATCAGGGCGACATCGAACGCGCGTATCCACAGAGGCGTGTCCCGGTTGGGCACACGATCCACGAACAGCATGGACCTCTCCGGCACTCCCGCCCGGCGGGCGAGTTCGAGATAGGCCGGAACGCATTCCATCGGCCCGCCGACGCACAGGAGCATCGGTTCCACGCCCGCCGTCCCGCAAAGCGCACGGGAGCGCAGGCGTCCCATGGCTTCGATCATATCCGGAATGCCCTTCTCCATCTCCATGGTGCGGAACCGGCCCAGGAACCCGAGAATGGGCCGGTCGAGGGGGAGTCCGAGCATGCGCCTGCATTCCCGCTTTTCGGGAAGTCCGGCGTAAGCGGACAAATCCACGCCGTCGGGAAGCACGACGGCGCGTGAGTCCGGGAACCCCTCGGCCAGAAGCCTCGTGCGCATGGCATGGGTGAGGGCGATGGCCATGCGCAGTGACGGATGCCCCGTGATGCGGCGGAGCAGGTATCTTTGAGCCCTCCCGGGGATTGCGTGGCATTCGAATATGGTCGGAAGTCCCGACAGCAGCAGCCCGTATGCAACGGTGATGTCACGGGTGAAGTAGACCTGCGCCCCCGGGTTGCGCGCCGCCGGGACGGCATAAAACGCCCACAGAAGGGAATGGACGAAGTATATGGGGGCGAAAGCTCTGTCGGGCATCAGCAGGTTGAGAATCGAAACATCGACGTTCGGCGTGGAGCGGATACTGAAATTGGGGCGTATGCCGTAGTACCCGCAGGCGGACCGATTCTTCAGGGACGAATCGACCTGGAACCGGTAAGGATGCAGCAGCAGAACCTCCACGCCCCGGTCGGCGAAGGCCTCGCACATCTTGCATATCTGGAACCCGTGGGCTTTCTCGGTAGGCAGCCGCACGTTCGCCACATAAACGAGTCGCCGGATGGTCAAGCGCATTCCTTTCTCACGGTATCAGCCGGCTGCGCCGATGGTTACATGCCTGTGGACACACGGTCATTATCCATAAAAACTAAGTAGTTATGCCTATTGTTGTTTCTTTGCCCCTCGGCGTATGAATACCGGGTTTGCATTTACCATTCTTTGTAATCCATCGTAAGGAGGAATTGCAATGGGAGAGCAAAAAGATCGTGGGACACTCGACCGGCGCCGGTTTCTGCAAATCATGGGCGGAACCATGGGAGGCGTCGCCGCCGGGGGATTCGGGGGAGGCCGTGAGGTGGCCGAAGGAAAAGAGCGCAAAATCTCTCTGCCCCATCGGCGTCTCCATGGAAAGCCCAATTTTCTGATCCTCATGTGCGATGAGGAACGGTTTCCTCCGGCGTATGAAGATGAGCAAATCAGGCAGTGGCGCAAGGAAAACCTGGTGACACAGGAATTGCTGAGGAACAACGGCATGGAGTTCAAACGGCATTACACCGGGGCCACGGCCTGCGCTCCGGCTCGAGGCACGATCTTCACCGGCCAGTATCCCTCTTTGCATGGAGTCACCCAGACCACCGGAGTGGCGAAGGGCTCGTATGATCCGGACACGTTCTGGCTCGATCCGAACAACGTGCCGACAATGGGAGACTACTTCAGGGCGGCCGGCTACCGGACCTACTATAAGGGCAAGTGGCATGTTTCCGCGGCGGACCTGCTCCTTTCCGGAACGCACGACCCCGTTCTCAGCTACGATTCGAACACCGGCGTCCCGCTTCCTCAGAAGGAACGGCTTTATCTTGGCGCCGACCGGCTCGACGGCTTCGGCTTCACCGGCTGGATAGGTCCGGAGCCTCACGGCAAGTCGCCCCGCGATTCGGGATCATCGGCCGCAACGGGGGTAAACGGCCGGGATATCGGCTTCGCGGACCAGGTGACCGGTCTGATCGACGATCTGCAAAATCATAGGGACAAAGACCCCTGGCTCATCGTGGCTTCGTTCGTCAATCCGCACGACATCGCCATCTATGGTTTCGCTACCGCTCACATGGTCCGGAACTTCAACTTTGCGGTGGATGATACGGTTCCCGCTATTCCGGCGCCCCCGACGGCAGACGAGAGGCTGTTGGAAAACAACAAGCCCAGGTGCCAGGAAAGCTACCGGATCACCTACGGGGAGGCCCTGCAGCCGATCATCAATACTCCGTACTATCGCCGTCTTTACTATCAACTGCAGAAAAACGTCGACCAGCAGATGCTGCGAGTTTTTACGAAACTCCGGAATTCACGGTTCTACGACGACACCATAGTGATATTCCTCTCCGACCACGGGGACCTGCTCGGGGCCCACGGGGGCCTGCACCAGAAGTGGTACTGCGCCTACGAGGAGGTGATCCATGTGCCGCTTATATTCCACAACAAAAGGCTCTTCAACGACCGCCGGGAAGTGGAGATGCCGACCAGTCACGTCGATCTCCTGCCGACCATGCTCGGCCTGGCGGGAGCCGACATGGACGATGTGCTGGACACCGTGAGCCGCGACCACACCGAGGTCCAGCCTCTTGTGGGCCGTGACCTTTCGCCGTTGATTCTCGGTGAAGGTGAACCGGAAGGGGCGAACGACCCCATCTACTTCATGACGGACGACGACATCACGAGGGGGCTCGACCAGGTGAACTGGTTCGGTTGGCAGTACAACTCGGTCATCCAGCCCAACCACGTCGAAACGGTTATCGCGACCATTGAAACATCGCGAGGCGAGAAAGAGATATGGAAATACTCGCGTTACTTCGACAACCCGCAGTTTTGGACGAGTCCCGGGACGAAGGACGACGTGATGAGGGAATTCGGTCCCGAGGACCCGATACGGGGAGGGGTCAAGGCGGCGGTGTGTTTCACCACCGAGAAGACGGAACCCGTTGCCGAAGAATACGAGATGTACAATATTACGCTGGACCCTTTCGAAGAGCACAACCTGGCGGGCGATCCCATGTACTCGGCCATGGAGCGGAGGCTCGCCGGGATGCTGGAAGAGCAGCGGTGTCTGAAACGCCTGGCCCCGAGCGTGGGGTGTGTGCCGGGGATGCCGCCGCCATGCGGGGTTCCGTGCGAGGAAGCCTGACGGTTTTCATGACCGCGGGATTGGTGTGTGGATGTGCATGCGATTTGACATGATGATGTAAACCCAATACCTTTCAAATAAGGGAGCATTGCTCAGCGGGCGCCTCGGATAACCCATTCGGGCCGGCCCCTCACCCGTCATTCCCGCATGCTTTAAGCGGGAATCCAGATTCTACGAGGCTTTCCGGCCCCCCACTTTCGTGGGGGCGACGGTAATCGGCTTATTTGAAAGGCATTGGATGTAAACTTCCTGCAACCGGTGGGCTTATCGAGACGTTCCGGAGAGGCGAACCCCGAAACCCCGCCGGTTGACCCGGATGGACGGCGTTGCGATTTCCGATTTCTCGCTCCAGTTGTTCATGCAGGTCTTTTGCGACCGCCCCAAGCCCCAAAGCTTCAAGCAAAACGATAAGGCCCGAAACCGTTATTTTCGGAAAGGATTATGCTCTTTGGCTCCGCGCGAAGGGGTTTTCCACCTGCTACGGCGCGCCTCGTCAGCGGGCCGGGGTTACGTCGGCAGATGCATCCCCAAAAAGGCAGCAGAGATTTTGCTCTTTGACATCTTCTCTGAGTAGGGTTACAAAAGTCCGGCCTTGTAACCAGATACGTAACGGGATATATTTATGATCGGCGACATAAAGCATAAGGGGTTAGCCGCCCTCTACCACGACGACCAGACCAAGGGCGTAAAGCAGTCCCTTGTGAAGCGGTTGCGGCAGATCCTCTTTTTGCTCGATACTGCTTTTGTCCCCGAAGATATGAATGTTTCCGGCCTGAGGTTTCACCAGCTTAAGGGCGATCTGGCCGGTTTTTATGCGGTGTCCGTTTCGGGAAACTGGCGGGTGATTTTCCGTTTCGAGGATGGCCGCGCTACCGACGTTGATTTGATCGATTACCATTAGGAGTTATGCACCATGGCCATGAAGAATCCCCCGCATCCGGGCGAAATCATCCGGGACTTGTGCCTGAAGCCCCTTGGCTTGACTGTTGCCAAGGCTGCCGAAGGGCTTGGCGTTACGCGCAAGACCCTTTCCTTGCTGTTGAACGGCCACGCGGGCATTTCTCCCGAAATGGCCGTGCGGCTGTCCGAAGCTTTCGGGCGCAGTCCTGAGAGTTGGTTACAACTTCAGGCGCAATACGACCTCGCCCAAGTCAGAAAATCAGGCAAGCCGATCAAGGTCACGGCCTTTGTGAATGCGGAAAGCCCTCAGCCCTGAGATTGTTGGAGAGCGGAATGCGCTTATAGGGTATCATGTGTTACAGTTTGTGTTATGGAAAAAGAAAAGCATACCCCAGCGATATAGGTGATCAGGAGTGGGAGCTTATCCGCCCGTAACTGATGTTGATGAAAGAATATTAGGAAGACGCGCCACAACGGGAGCACGGCCTCGGAGAGGTTTTCAGCGGCCTTCCTTGCTATTCTTACATTTGAGCGTGTCGTTTTCTTTGTCGCCTGAAGTGCGGAACACTCATGAAGAATGCCAAACCCGCACGCACGCCGATCGTAGCTGGACGTACCAGTCGATGGCCGGTGAGAGCTTTGCTTCGAAGGCCCCCATGTTCAGGCGATTGCCGATCCATACTCTCGGCAGAGCCATCCAGTCGGGGCGCGGTTCCACGAGTCCCTCGCGGGTGGTTGCCGCCGTCCGGTACCCGAGTCGTTCCGCCGTTTCCTCCATGCCGCGATCATAGCTCCCCTTGGGATAGGCAAGGGACGACACTTCCTCCCCCAGCATGTCCTCCAGCGTCTTCTTCGACAGTTCCATCTCCATGGTTGCCGTGCGGTGGGGCAGGGCGGCAAGGAGTCGGTGGGATACGGTATGCGAGCCGATTTCGTGCCCCATGGCGGCGAGTTCCCGGACTTGCCCGGCTTCCATCATCGGAATCGGACCCGCGAACGTCGGGCACGTCTTGCCCAGAAATCCGCTCACGACGAAGAATGTAGCCTTGATCCCGCATTGTTCCAGCACCGGGAGCGCGTGTTCGAAGTTGTCGGCATACCCGTCGTCGAAGGTAACGCAGGCGATGTTCTCCTCCGACGGATGCCCGCTTCGGGTTGCGCTGCGCAGGTCACCGAGGCGAACCGTTTTGAAGCGCCGGGCGACCAGTTCCATCTGGGTCGCGAAGGCTTTCACGGGGATGCTCGCGGGCGAGACGTCGCTTCCGACCGAATGGTAGAGGAGGATGACCCGGATGCGACGGCCGGGCCCGGCAATGCCGCGCATGAGTCGAAGCAGGGTATTTCTTACCGGATCGACGCCGCGCATGCCCCGCAATGCTCGCTCCATTGCACGGACTCCAACAATCTTCCGACGAAGTGAAAAGAGAGCATCCTCAGAATATATTCTTCAACCTGTCCAGGAGATATGCCGCCCGCCGGGTTGTGAGGTGGAAGTCTACCAGGTGTCGCCTGGCGTTTCGAATGATGTGCTCCATTCCGGCTTCATTGCGTAGAAGACCGTCGATGATCGTTCGCAACTCGCCGATATCGGCGAACCTGAAGATGTGCTCTCCGTTTCGGAAATCGTTGGGGACATAGAGCGGAAACCTCTGGGCTATGTGGATCGACCTGCAAGCCGCATTTTCCCAGAACCGGAAGGTATCGTATCCCGCGCCTCGCAGGGATAGAACGATGCGGCATCTTTGCAGGTTCCCGTAGTAATCGTTTCGCCCCATTCTCCCCCGGGGTTTCGGGTCGTCGTCCGTCGCCACCGCGGTAGTCGCGAAGAGGCAGTCGGGGTATGCCCGGGCAAGCTCTTCGACGATGATCTTCCTGTCCATGCAGAGCTGGGTCACGGACCCCAGAAATCCCACCGAATATGTTTTGGGGATGTTGTCGAAGGACGAAATCCACCTGAGGATTTCCTCCGGAAGGGCCATGGGCAACGGGATGCTGTAATCGGCGCCGTCGGTTTCCCGGCGGCATACGACGTAAGGACCGACAGGAATTCGTACCGGTCTGTCTTCTCCGTCGACGATGACCAGTCCCGCGGGCGGCGTCGTACAATTTTTCTCGATAAGGGAGAACGCACGTATGTCGCAGATCACGTATCGGAAGAAGCCGCTCGCGACTTTGTTCCATATGTCGGTGCGGTCAATCTGCCCGTTGTCCGCCGGGAACCAGTTCGGACAAAGCTGGTCCTCGGAGCACACTCCCAGTCCCAGGTAACCTCGATAGAGGCGCTCCTTCATGGGAAAGTCCACGACCCGTGAACCCATTAGTTTCCTGAGCCCGTGCAGCAGGAGGTCCGGGACGTAATTGGGATAGGGATGAGTCAAGAATAGGATATTCATGGACATTGCCTTGTTTCAGTTTTCTTCGTGCGCGCAGGGGGCGAAAGTCGGAAAACGGACGTCGGAGGGCGGAAATCGGTAGCATGCAATTCCAATCCGAACTCTGATCTACGACATCCGTCTTCGCGGTTTTCACACCACCCACGGGATGGTTTCATTTCTGGAACTCGCAACCCGCAACCCGCAACATCAAACATCCGGCATCCCATATCCAATACCCCGCACCGCACGACTCGCAACTCGCACCCCCACCGCCCCGCAGCAGACTCAGCACCTTCCCGTAGCGAGTCGCCGGGGCGGCGCGGATACTTCACGGAAAACGCACATGAGCCTTTCCGCCAGGCGGTCCAGGTCGTGGTCTTCCACCACTTTCCGGCGCAAGTCCATTCCCATCGCTTCCCGGTCGGCAGCGGCGGTCTCGAGCAACCGCTCGACCGCCGACGCCAGGTCTCGAGGATCTCCATGCCGGAAGAGCAGAAGATCTTTCCATTTGCCGAGCACATCCATAAATCCCCGGTTCGCCACGATGGAGGGTTTTCCGCACGCCATCGCTTCCAGGGCCGCCTTGTCCAGTGCCCCGTCGGGGCAGAGGTTGACGTGGGCGAAACACCGCCGGTGCCATTCGACCACCTCGTCGCGCCGCGCCGGCCCGGCCATGCGTACTTTACCGGCCAATCCCAGCGCGTCTATTTCCGCTCCGATCTCCTCTGCATGGCGAGGATCACGTTCCGTGGGACCTCCGACAATCGCACATCGAACGTTTCTGCCGCGCCGTTCCAGGACCTTCACGGCCCGGACCAGCGTGAGCAGGTCCTTGATGGGCGAAATACGGCCGACCGAGACAAGGAGCGGCGTATCGTCCGCGCCTTCGACGCCGGCGGCGTCGCCGGGCGAGTATAGACCGGTTTCGATCCCCTGGCCGAGCACCACCAGTTTGTCCCCGCGGTAGTTGTAGGAAGTGTCGGCGCTCGTGACCACTCGGGTCGAAAGGCGGTGGGCGATCTTGAGAAGCGGAGACACCCGCCTGTGAGCGTACCACATAACAATGGGGATATCGCGCGCCTTCAGCACGGGGGCCGCCATCACGGTAAAGAGGGGAACCATGTGCGAAAAGCAGACGTCGATTTCCCGCCGGAGCAGTATCGAAGCGAGATGCCGGTAGAATTCCGCCGCTCTGCGCGGTTTCCCGTGGCCTTTCTCCTTCCCCAGCGAATAGACCTCCACATTGCCCGGCGCCTGCAGCGCCCCGACCTGCATGGCGACGACATGGACCCGCTCCGCGTGTCGGGCGATTGCCGCGATCCACCGCGTGGCGAACCCGAGCGCGGGATGCGTTGCGTCCACGACAGGCGTGAGAAGCAGGATATTCAACCTCGCGCCTCCCTTGCGCCGTTCCCGCGCGAAGCCTCGGGTCCATCCGGGAAAGCTTCGGCGGCATCCAGCTCTGTTGAAGGGTTTCCGGCGTTCGTCATGCCGCGCATCTCCGGACCGGACCCGGATGCGGACTCGCCCGAAACCGACTCCGCTTCCCTGAACAGCCGAACGTAGCTCTCGACATAAGAATCGGCGTACGCCGCCCGCCCGGGAAAAAGGTCCAGGACCGCCTCTCGGCCCCGTCGCCCCATCCGTGCGGCCCGGTCCGGGTCCATCGACAGCCGCAGCATCTTTTCAGCCAGGGCTTCTCTGTCGGCGGGCGGGACCAGGAAGCCCGTCGTTCCGTCACGGACCAGTTCCGGGTTTCCGCCCACCCTCGTCGCTATGACGGCGGTCCCGGCCGCCATCGCTTCCAGCACAACGCGGGGAAGCCCCTCGGAAAGGGTCGGCAGAACGCATGCGATTGCCCGGTTCATGGTTGCGGCGAGTTCACGTTTGCCCAGGTGTCCCGCGAATGCGACCCTTTCCTGGATGTCGTGGCGTTCCACGATGGATTCCAACCGTCGCGCATACGCCCGGTCCGAAACACGGCCTGCAAGGACCAGCGTCGTCGTGTCGGGCAGATCGGCGGTGATGTCTCCAAAAGCTTCCACCAGGTAGTGAACGCCCTTTGCCGGACTGATGGTTCCGCAGTAGAGGAAGCAACCGCGGTTGCCGCCGGCTCCGGGCTTTCCGTTCGACCTTGCGTTCTGCTCGAAGGCGTCCAGGAACGGTTGGATATCCGTCCAGGCCGGAAAACGGAAGACGGGCTTGCCGGGAACCGTGCTTTCGAGCTTTCGCGCCGTCGCGACGGAGACCGCGCGCAGGACGTCCGCCCGGCGCAGCGCAAACCTGGATGCGTGGTTCATGAGCATACGCAAAAGCCCCGGGAATGCAACTCTTCGATGAAGGAATATGAACTCCTCGAAGTCCCCATGGCTTTCGACGACGAGGGCCGTTCTTCGTCCCGCGAGGAGGGCCAGCTCCTTTGCCAGCGCGCCGGCGAATCCCTCGTAGGGACTCTGGGCCACAATAATGTTCGTTCGATGCCGGAAGATGAGCCACGCCGCGAGCAGCGGAGCAACCGCGGCCATCACGGCGTATCGTAGCACCGGTATCCGTAGATTGGGAAGGAGATAGAAGTCCGCATGCCGTGCGAAGCGCCGGGGCGACAAGCCCGTCGCGAACCCCACCACCCGGACATCCGCCCGCTCCGCGAGCCGGCGAAACTTCTCCTCGATGCCCGTATCGAGCGGGTCGGCGTAGGATGCGCCGCTGAGGAAGCATACTCCGAACTTCCTTCGATCTTCCGAATTCATTGTTTCGTGGCCCAACAATCATCCTTCATCCTGTTTTATCCTATTCATCCTAATTCCACGATTGCCTGATGCAAAACGCGGCGACGGCATGGGCAAGGACGGTCATCAGCATCACCCACACGGCCATGCCCGCGGCGCCCATGGACGGGGTGATGAGCACGAATCCCAGCAGGGAGATGCAGGCCACCACGATATTGATGTTGGCCCATCCCTTGACTCTGCCTTGCGTCATGTACAGCGGACGGAGCCAGAAGAATGCGAGCCAGACCGCGGAACCGACGATGAGCGCCTGGGTCGGCAGGATGGCGGCCGCGTACTCCTGTCCGAAGACATACCGCATGATGAAGGGCATGGGGAAAACGGAAAGCAGCACGAGGAATCCGAACGGAATCCCGGCATGCAGCGCCTGCCTGCGTATTTTCGACCGTATGGCCGCCCTGTCTCCCTTCTCCCAGGTCCGGACCAGTTCGGGATAGATTACGGACTGGAGCGGCTCCACCAGGTAGGCGACAGCTCCGGACAGCCGTTTGGCAAGCTTGTAGTATCCGGCGGTTTCCGGTCCGTGGAAGTAGCCGAGCAGCACCACGTCCAGTTGCTTGGGAAGCATGCCCACCAAGGCGTTCACGTCGCTGTAGGCCAGGAAACGGAAAATCTCACGGTAGCGGCCCTTGAGAAGGCCCCAGTCGCCGTTCCATGGAGAGACGCCCCACGGCCGGAACACCTCGAACCATGCGAAGAGCCCGTAAAGGAACCCGTCCAGGGCCATGGCCAGAGCGTTTCCGATCACCACGCCGGAAGCCTGCAGTCCGCCCAGGACCAGCCCCAGCACCAGCAGCGTGCGGATGACGGCCGTGATGATTCGTACGCGGGCCATCGCCGCGAAACGGCCCGTGCTGCCCAGCACGGCGCAGGACGTGCCAGCAAGCGCCTGGGGAAGGTACGCCGCGGAATAGAGGACCAGGAGCCCCGCGCAATCGGGCCGGTGCACGACATGGGATGCAGCCCAGGACGCCAGGAAGACGGATGCGAGAAATGCGAGAAGGCCTATGGCCGCGTCCACGGCGAAGCCGAGCTTGCAGACCGCCAGTGCGCGGTCCCTGTCGCCTCCGGCAAGGAATTCACTCACGTACTTCACGGTAGCTTCGGTGGAGCGGGCATCGAAGAACGTGAAGACCAGGCTCGGGAAGCTCATCACCAGGGCGGCCAGTCCGTAGGATTCGGGACCGAGCAGGCGGGCCGCCACCACGCCCTGTATGAAATTGAGAGCGGCTCCCGCCACGTTGGCCACGGTCAGGATACTCACGTTGCGCACGGACTTCAGGCGGAAAGGACCTGTTCGCAGTACCTCCTGTAAGTCCGTCAAGAATCCGTTCCTTTCTCGTTTTTTTTCTCGGTTACATGCAACGCGCGGCGGACCGCAGGAGCTTTTCGATTTCCTCCGCAACCGTTTCGGGCCGCAGATGCGCGGGTACGGGAGCCGGCGGTGCGTCGAACGGAGGCCCTCGCTTCCCGCGGCTTACGGCTGCAGCGGCTTTCTCTATCGCCAGCCGGAGCGCGTCATCGTCACCCGGTGGAATCATTCGGACCCGCCCGGCGCGCCGGACCGCTTCCGGGGTCCCTCCCGCCGCGGTGACGATAAGCGGAAGTCCCAGGCCGATCGCTTCCAGTACCGTGTTGGGAAACCCTTCGTAGGTCGAGTTGAGTACGAAGACGTCCGACGCCGCCATGAGCGAAATGGTCTCTGTTCGGCTTCTTCCGCCCGCGAAATGGACCCGGTCCGACATCCCGAGCTTCGAGACCAGCGCCTCGATGCGCCGCCGCTCGGGTCCGTCCCCGACGATGGTGAGGCCGGCGTTTTCCACGGTCGCCACGGCCGCCGCGACGGCGTCGATACGCTTCCACGGGACGAGGCGTCCGACCGCCACGAACTTCACCCCGGTTCGCAGGGGGATGCGGACCGGCGCTGTTCCCTCTTCCGCTGTGCTCTCTTCACTTCTGAGGGCGTTGTAGACGACGGTAATCCTCTCCCGGGGGACGCCCCAGTCCGCCACGCACTCCTCCAGGTAGCGACTGGGAACTCTTATCTTACGGGCGCGCCGCGCACACCACGATCTCACGGCTTTGAGAACCTCCGGCCCGGGTCCCTGCCTCCTCGACCGGAAGTCGTCGAAACCGTCGCGCGTCCAGCCGCGCATCACGGACCGCTCCCATGCCGGATCGCCCACGATGCTCATCACCACGGGCTTCCCGAGCAGTATGCCCGCCAGGACCGTTTCCAGGGGAAGTCCGTACGCGAACAGCACGTCCGAGTTCCGTCCCGTTCTTACTATCCTACTAATCGTGAGCAGTTGGCGCAAGGGTTTTGGAAGGGATCGCCGGATGCGGACCAGGGAGAAGGAGCGCCGTTCGTGCTGAGTCCCGGCGCCGTCGCCCAGGGTCACCACCGTGACCCGGTGGCCCCGCTCCGTCAGTCGATCCGCGATCCAGGGGACGGAAGTCGCCGGGCCGCCCGCATCGGGAGGAAAGATGCCCGTTGTGATGAGGATGTTCATGGCGTTCATGAGAATGTTTTACCACGGCAGGACAGCCGGTTCGCGGTCACGGCTGAAGTCGGAGATCACGTCGCGAAGGACCTGGTTCAGGGAGCGCCGGGGTTCCCAGCCGGTGTATTTTCTGATCTTGGATATGTCCGGTATGCGTCGCATCATGTCTTCAAAACCGGAAGGATAAGCCGTCTCATAGGGAACGAAGACTATTCCGCCTTCCGTTTCCGTCTTTCCCGCATTTTTCGCATCGCCCCTTGCATCCGCGGGTTCATGCGCCGGGGGATGCGCCAGGGTGAGCACTTTCCGTGCGAGATCGGCTATGCGTATGTCCTCCGTGGCCCCGATGTTGAACACCTGGCCGACGGCCCGCCGGCATTCGCCGAGCGCCGCAATCGCCTCGACGGCGTCGCTCACGTGCAGGAAGCACCGGGATTGCCGTCCATCCCCGTAGACTTCCAGCGGTTCGCCGCGCAAAGCACGGGAGACGAACCGCGGAACGACCATTCCGTACCTTCCGGTCTGCCGGGGGCCGACAACATTGAACAGCCTGAATATCACCACCGGCAGTCCCCGCTCGCAGTGGTAGGCCAGAGCCAGAAATTCATCGTACATCTTGGAGGATGCGTAGCCCCAACGCCGCCGCGACGTGGACCCTATTACGACATCGTCATCCTCCCGGAAGGGGACCGCGCTTCCCTTGCCGTACACTTCCGACGTGGACGCGAAGAGCAACCTGGTACGATGCCGCGCTGCCGCCCTCAGGACGCAACTCGTTCCTATCACGTTATTTTCCAGGGCATGGATCGGATCGTCGAGAGTGAGTTTGACCCCTACGGTGGCCGCCAGGTGGTAGATGGCGTCACATTCGCCTGCAAGGCGATCCAGGACGGTCTCGTTCAGGATGGTGTCCCTCGTGAAACGAAAACGGGGGTTTCCCGTAAGGTGCTCGATATTTTGAAAACTCCCCGTGGAGAGATCGTCGATGACGCTGACGCGGCATCCTCGCTCCAGGAGCGCCTCCGCCAGGTGGCTGCCGATGAAGCCCGCCCCTCCGGTGATGAGTATTCGCGACGGCGCATCGGATTGTCCGCACACCTGCATTGTCGTCCTTTCGCGTAGTGTTGGAGCATCATGAATACGGAAGCGTTCCTTGCATACCCTTGCGGCGGGGGAGGCATTGCCCTCCATAGCGCTGCAGACTCGGCTACACAACGCTCCCGTCGCCGAAACGCCTTCGGATGTAAGCAGTCTACCTCAACTGCTTGTTGTACCAGGAAAAACAGATGTGTATTTTACTTACGGGAGCACACTTGTCAAGTTCCAAGGCGGTTCAGCGCAAATAATCTACTGCCGACTCGCAAACCAGCGATTCAACAGGAACCGCGGTTCCGGTAGATTATTTCTTCGAAACTGCGCGAGTCCCGGACGTCGTGATGCGGGAACAATGGTTCCGGCAGCGTCTTCGGAGCGCCGTGCGCGGCTGCGGCCCTCTACCGCTTGTCTTCGCGTGTGGCCGCGAGTATCATGTAATTGTAATATGTAGATTGTGTCGGGACTTTGCCGGCAGGCATTTCGCCGGTTGACGTGTCATCACTGGAGGCTTTGCAGGTGAGCGCTTCATCGGACCGAAACCTTTACTCCGTTCTCGAATCCCGCTTTCCCCCGGACCCGGATGCTCCATGCATGATCCTCGCCGACGGGAGCGTCGTGACCTACGGCTCCCTGCGGAAGGAATCCGCCCGCTATGCGAACCTGCTGGTTTCGCTGGGTGTGCGCCCGGGCGACCGCGTTGCGGTGCAGGCGAGGAAGACCCCGCGGGCTGTCTTCCTCTACCTGGGCTGTCTGCGCGCCGGGGCCGTCTATCTGCCCATGAACGACGACTACCGAAGCCGTGAAGTGGAATATTTCCTGGGGGACGCCCGTCCCCGTGTTTTCGTGCGCCGCCCGCAGGCCCACGAGCCGGCGGGCGAACCGGCGGGCGAGCCGGCGGCGGAAGCGGGCGTGGCGCACGTGTTCGAACTCGATGACGAGGGACGGGGAAGTCTCGCGGAAGCCGCCTCCGCCTGTTCCGACGCCTTCGCGACCCTTCAGCGAAGCGGTGACGACCTCGCCGCCATCCTCTACACTTCGGGCACCACGGGCCGCTCGAAGGGAGCGATGCTGTCTCACCGGAACCTCGCCTCCAATGCCTTGACGCTCCATGAGTACTGGAAGTTCCGTCCCGGCGACGTCCTGCTGCATATGCTGCCCATTTTCCACGTACACGGCCTTTTCGTCGCCGCGCACACCATCCTCCTGAACGGCGGCGCCATGCTTTTCGAACCCAAATTCGACGCCGGGCGCGCCGTCGAACTCATGCCGCGCGCGACGGTATTCATGGGAGTTCCGACCTATTACGCGCGCCTCCTGGCGGAACCGGGCCTCACGCGAGACCTGTGCGCGCGCATGCGCCTCTTCATTTCCGGTTCCGCGCCGCTCCCGGCCGAAACCTTCAACGCCTTCAGAGAGCGCACCGGCCATGCCATCCTGGAACGCTACGGCATGACCGAGGGAGGGATGTTCACCTCCAATCCGGTGGACGGCGAACGGCGCGCCGGAACGGTCGGCTTCCCGCTGCCCGGTGTTTCCCTGCGGATAGCCGATGACCGGGACCTGCCGGCGGGAGACGGCGATATCGGCGTTATCCAGGTGAAAGGGGACAACGTCTTTTGCGGTTACTGGCGGATGCCTGAAAAGACGAAGGAGGAATTCACCGCGGACGGCTTCTTCAAGACCGGCGACATGGGAAAGCGCGACGCCGACGGCTACATCTCGATCGTCGGCCGCTCGAGGGACCTGATCATAACGGGAGGGCTCAACGTCTATCCGAAGGAAATCGAGGATGTGATCGACGCCGTGCCCGGCGTGGCGGAATCGGCGGTAATCGGATTGCCCCATGCGGACTTCGGCGAAGCCGTCACGGCCGTGGTGGTCCGGCGTCCCGACGAGGCCGGCGCCGCGTTGAGCGAAGCGGCGATCATCGGTGTGCTCAAGAGGACCCTGGCCGGATTCAAAGTCCCGAAGCGGATTATCTTCGTGGACGATTTGCCGCGCAACACCATGGGAAAGGTGCGGAAGGAGGCGCTTCGCCGCCGCCATGCATGAGCCGGCTTCCTCGCCAGGGCGAACGGGGTTGTCACGAACCGGGGAATACCGCCCCCGGCCGGTCCTCGAGTTGACGCGCATGCGTTCCCGCGAGGGGGCGCACGCCGGTCCTCTTGCGGCATTTGGATCGTATCTCGTAAGGAAAGTATCTTCTCACTCGTCATTGTCATAATCAGGAGCATAAACGATGGACCCGGACAGCGCGTACAAATGGTTGCTCGATCACAACAAGGAAACCGCATACATCGAATCGGCGCAAAGTCTCCTGGGATGGGACCAGCGCACGTATATACCCGCTCACGGGCACGCTCACAGGGCGGCCCAGTTGGCGGTCATGGCGAAGCTGCTGCACGGCCGCATGACCGACCCCAAGATGGGCGAGATGCTTTCGGCCGTGGAAGGGACGGCCCTGGTGAGCGACCCGCTCAGCCCGGAGGCCGTCAACGTGAGGGAGTGGCGGCGAGACCACGACCGTGCGGTGAAGATTCCCGAAGACCTGGCCGTGGAACTGGCGCGGGCGGGCGCGGAAGGGGAGAGCGCCTGGGAGGCCGCGAAACCCGCCAACGACTGGGAGGCTTTCAAACCGTACCTGGAACGGATCGTGCGGCTCAAGTGCGAGGAAGCCGACGCCCTGGGGTATGCGGAGGAGCGCTACGACGCTCTCCTGGACGAATTCGAACCCGGCGAGACGGTGCGGGACCTGGAGCCCCTCTTCAGCAGGCTGCGGGAGCCCCTTGTAGATTTGATGGATTACATACGGGGCTCCGGGAATGTTCCCGACATTTCCGTGCTGCACCGGCGCTTTCCCCGGTTCGTCCAGGGAGACTTCTCCCGCGAAGTGGCGTCGAGGATAGGGTACAACTTCGCCGCCGGGCGGCTCGACTCGAGCGCCCACCCCTTTTCCACCGGAATCGGACCCGGCGACGTTCGCATAACGACCAGGTACGACGAGGAGTACTTCAGCATGGCCGTCTTCGGTACGATACACGAGGCGGGCCACGCGATCTACGAGCAGGGATTGCCGGCGGATGCGTGGGGCGCTCCCATGGGACGTTCCGTGTCCCTGGGGATTCACGAATCCCAGTCGCGTCTCTGGGAAAACTTCGTGGGCCGCTCGCGCGGGTTCTGGCGGTTCTTCCACCCTGAAGCCCTGCGGCGTTTCGACGTCCTGTCGGAAGTTTCCCTCGACGCCTTCCTCTTTGCCGTCAACGACGTGCGCCCCGGCTTCATCCGGACCGAAGCCGACGAAGTGACGTACAACCTGCACGTGATGCTGCGTTTCGAACTGGAACTGGCGTTGCTGCGCGGCAGGATCGAGGTCAAGGACCTTCCGGAAGCCTGGAACGAGAAGATGCGCGAATACCTGGAGCTTACTCCGCCCGACTACGCGAGGGGAGTGCTGCAGGACATCCACTGGTCGGGAGGCGCTATCGGTTATTTCCCCACGTACACTCTCGGAAACGTGTACGCGGCCCAGTTCTTCGCACGGGCCGAACGGGACCTGGGCGGGTTGGAGGAGACCTTTGCCGCCGGAGAATTCAAACCCCTGCTGGAATGGCTCCGTGAGAAGATCCACAGCCAGGGGAGCCGATACCGGCCTCGCGATCTCGTGCGGTTCGTAACCGGCGAGGACCCGAATCCGGAATACCTGGTAGGTTATCTCAATAAGAAGTACCGTAACCTTTACGGGAGTCCCCGGAGTTAGACTCCCGGGAACCGGCGGCCGCGGGCCATCCGCGCGGCCGCCGGGCCGCATTCTTCCAGCGGAGTTCATGGCGAGACGGGGCGGGAGCGACAGACCCGTCATCTCCGCGCCACAATGATAATCGATTACGCCGTCAATGGCGGAACGCGAGAGCGGTCTGCCGGTTTCGGGTCGCGACAACACGTCTTCATATTCCGTTAGGAGCGGAACCGACAGGTTTGTTCCAAAGCGTTCGGAGCCGGCCAGTGACAGCAGCTTGAAGGCGGCTCCACGGCGGGAGCGTAGCCCGGCGACAAGAACGCTCGTGTCGATAACAACTCCAATGCTCTTCATGATGTTATTGTATATTATACAAAATCAATAGCTAAACAGGGCTCACAAGACCAACGAACCGCGGTATAACCTGTTGTCTCCCGGTCCCGGCACATTTTTGCGCCGCCTTTTCATCCGTATTCGCCGAATACACGAAAATTGTAGCAAAGCGCCGGACGGCCCGTTGCTTGATTTGGTTTGTGCTTCTCTTTAAAACCGAGTATAAGCCGGCGTAACGTAATCACATTATTAGTAACCTTGGATCCGGGCCGGCGGTTGGGATACGCGAAATGCCGACCGCCGAATCGCATGGGACCATGTGGCGTGGACTGTGCATGATCGGCCGTGATATCGTTTCATTGCGGTCGATCCGGATGAAGGAAAGCGGCATGGTTCAAAACAGGGTAGCACTTTCAGGTCACCCCCGCGAACGCTGGGGTTCGGGAACGCTTGAAAAGCCCGGGTTTCCGCTTGCGCGGGAATGACGATGAGGTCCTTAGGGTGACCTCAAATACGTGACTTCCAAACCATGCCAAGAAAGCGAACCCCGGGTGGTTGCATGCGCCCGCGTACCCGTGCCGGTCGGATGCGCCATCCTCAACAATGCGCCGCGGAGTGTGCCGACATGTGTCCCCCTGATGGAAGTGCGCCGGACAGAGAACCCCATTGCCTGTTCTTACGTCATTGGACCACCAACGCTCCTTCGTGCTGGTCCAAGTGGGGCAAGCCGGTCAGAGGGAACCCCGGAGTATGGTTGTTCCCCGTCAGGGACCACGAACACCTCCTGGACCTTCTCGAAGTTCTCATCATGCGGACCCCGCCCCACGAGGCCAGAGACACGATGGCCATGTATGCGCCGTACAACAACGACGGCTCGCTTCCGCTGTCCGTCTTCAGCGAGTGTCAGCCTTTGCCGGCTCTGCATGCGCGGTTGAGGCACCCGTGGCTCATGGGGGATTTGTCCGCCTATGTTCAGAGCTACCTGCAGCCCATAGTGGACCTCGTGCGCGGGGGGCAGGTGTTCGCCCATGAAGCCCTCTGCCGGATACGCACGCCGGACGGCCGGGTGCTGGCGGGAACCGATGCTTTCACTCTCAGGAGAAGGGCTCACAGGGAGGAAGCCCTGGACCTGGCGTGCATACGAAGCGCACTGAAGAGCAAGGCGAAACTCCTGAAGGATGCCGGACCCGTTTTTATCAACGTCATGCCGCACCACCTGCTGAGCAGGGAGTTCCTCGACCACTGCAGGGCTTCCCTCGCCGGCCGGGGGCTGTCCCCGCAGGAGGTCGTTTTCGAGCTGATCGAGAGCGAGCGGGTGAATCCCGAGGCGCTGGTGGACGTGTGCGATTCGCTCCGGAGCAAGGGGTTTCGCATAGCCCTCGACGATGTCGGGGCGG